>JAURGE010000022.1 GCA_030833925.1 Alphaproteobacteria bacterium | reverse complement strand
AATAGAGCGATCAATGCGAATAGCTCTTCGAAAGCGTCCAGTTGAAGAGGAACGGGTTGCCCGAGTAGTCACTTCAATGGTTCGTCGGCTAGAGACCATGGGTGAAACCGAAATTCCTGCATCTACTGTTGGTGAAGTGGTGATGGAAGCTCTCCGCTCTCTCGATTCAGTTGCCTATGTTCGCTTCGCTTCAGTGTATCGAAATTTCCGCGAAGCAAAGGATTTCGAGGACTTCATTGGTGGCCTCGATGAGGATGTCGAATAACACTTTTAGCGCGGCCGATAGGGGCCATATGGCGACGGCGTTGGCATTGGGGCGTCGTGGTCTCGGGCGTGTCTGGCCCAATCCGGCAGTAGGGTGTGTAATTGTTGATAAGGCTGGGATTGTAGCGGGTCGAGGTTGGACCCAACCTGGGGGTCGGCCGCATGCGGAAACAGAAGCCTTACTTCGAGCTGGAGCGCGAGCTAAGGATGGCACTGCCTACGTTACCCTTGAACCTTGCAGTCATGTTGGAGAGACTGCACCGTGCGCCGAAGCTTTGATCGCAGCTGGTATTAGCCGCGTTGTTGCGGCCCTCGAAGATCCAGACGGACGTGTATCCGGACGTGGTTTTGATATCCTTAGACAGGCTGGAATAAAGGTTGAAGAAGGCCTAGATGAAAAAATAGCGCGCTTTGATCAAGCAGGGTTTCTCTCGCGAATTGAGCGAGGCCGTCCAATGATAGCATTAAAAACGGCAACGAGCCTGGATGGTCGTATTGCCACCAAGGAAGGTAACAGCAAGTGGATTACTGGCCCGGAGGCAAGAAAGCATGGCCACCTTTTGCGCGCTACTCATGACGCAATATTGGTTGGAGTAGGGACGGCGTTGGCCGACAACCCACGGCTTGATTGCCGTATTGCGGGTTTTGAAGGTTCATCACCCATTCGCATTGTCTTAGATACACGCCTGAAGTTAGCAGAACACAGTGATTTAGACTTGGTTGCTCGTGCTAATGAACAGGAAACATGGGTTTTCACAGCATCAAAAAATCCGAACAGTATGTCTAAGATGACTGCGGCTGGTGTCCGTGTGTTTCCAACACCTGTGATGGGTGATGGGCGCTTAGATGTCGCATCTGTCTCAGAGATCATCGCTTCTGAGGGTGTCACGCGACTTCTCATTGAGGGAGGCGCAACTGTTGCAACGAGTTTTATTGAAAGGAGTCTGGTAGATCGTATTCATTCGTTTCGCGGGCCTCAAATTATAGGGGGCGACGGCCTTGCGGCGATCGGTCCTCTAGGCCTAGTCCAGGTCGCAAATGGCCCTAGATTTATTAGGCAAGGGCTGCAAAGTATTGACGACGACTGTGCTGAGTTTTACGTGACTATAGAATAGGAACTTCTTGATGTTTACGGGGCTTGTCTCGGACGTTGGTCGCGTCGCAAAAATAACGCGAGACCAATCCGGGGCCATTATGGTGATTGAGACAGCATATGATGCCAATACAATAGATATTGGGGCATCAATTGCGCTGTCTGGTGCGTGCCACACGGTTACTGAAAAACGACCAGGTAGCGTCTCGTTTTACAGTTCTAACGAAACTCTAGCTCGCACTACTGTAGGAGATTGGACCGAGGGCACTAGGGTCAATTTAGAACGCTCTCTGACTCTAGGCCAGGAGCTGGGCGGTCACATTGTGTCAGGGCACGTTGATGGTGTCGGTGAAGTGCAAGATGTAATTCAAGACGGCGATGCTTGGCGGATCAAGTTTTTAGCACCAAAGATGCTGCTGCGCTTCATTGCAGAAAAGGGCTCTATTGCCGTAGACGGCGTATCTCTGACAGTTAATGGGGCCAGCAATAACGGTTTTCATGTGGCGATTATTCCGCACACAATGGAACACACGACTTTTAGCGATTTGCAAGTGGGATCCCGGGTGAACCTAGAAATTGATATGCTGGCGAGGTACGTTAAGCGTCTTCTTGAGACGGAGGATCTCACTTGACCGCCGACATTAACGATATGGCGCGTATCAGCCCGGCGGACTTGGCCGAAGAACTGAAACGTACTTCCGAAGACATGGCCTTTCTTTCGCCGATTGATGAAATAATCGACGAGGCACGCAACGGTAGAATGTTTGTTCTGGTTGATGACGAGGATCGAGAGAATGAGGGCGACCTCGTGATCCCAGCTCAGATGGCTACTCCAGAGGTCATCAATTTCATGGCAAAACATGGGCGAGGGCTAATTTGTCTCTCGTTGACCTCAAAACGGGTTGACGAGCTGGGATTGCCTCTGATGCCCCAGGACAATCGTCAGCGACAGTCAACCGCGTTCACTGTGTCCATTGAAGCTCGAGAAGGTGTGACAACTGGTATATCAGCGCCTGATAGAGCTAGAACGATTTCTGTGGCGATAGACCCAGCGTCAGAGAAGAATGATATCGTAACTCCGGGGCACGTTTTTCCATTGCAAGCTAGAGACGGCGGAGTTTTGGTTAGGGCTGGTCACACTGAAGCTGCAGTGGATATTTCCCGTCTCGCAGGACTTAACCCATCTGGTGTGATCTGTGAGATTATGAATGAAGATGGCACCATGTCACGGCTGCCAGAATTGATTAAGTTTGCCCAATATCATGGCATGAAGATTGGTGCGATTGCCGATCTTATTGCGTATCGCCGCCGTTTTGATCGCACTATTGAGCGTGTTGTTGAAACGGAACTTAATAGTCGTTTTGGCGGCGATTTTAGGATGATTATCTTTGGCTCTACTCTCGAAGGTACAGAGCATGTTGCTTTGGTTAAGGGTGATGTAGAGGGTGACGCGCCAGTTATGGTCCGGATGCATGCTGTTAACATTTTAGAAGACTTACTTGGTGATCATCACCGTCAGCGAGGAGGAGGTCTGCAGCAGGCAATGGAAATGATTGGTGCTGCGGAACGTGGTGTAGTTGTTTTGATACGCGAAACCAGGGCAACAAACCTTTCCGAACGTATTGCGGCAGAGATTGGGGCGAAAGCTGACGGGGGAGATGGGGGTCAACTGCGCGATTATGGCGTAGGTGCTCAGATCCTTCTTGATCTTGGTGTTAAAAACCTCATTCTGCTAACCAACTCACCAAAGCGTGTCGTTGGAATTGAGGGCTATGGCCTCAATATTGTTGAAACGCTAGAGGTTGACCACAACACTGTGCGTGGCAATTGACATAGTTTTCCCTTTTCTGGAGAGATATCACCCGTGGCTGATGCTTCCGACTATTTAGACTTAGATCCAGCAGATGGTTCACACATCCTTTTAATTACTGCGCCTTATTATCGACACATCGTCGATGAGCTGGAGCGCGGGGCAGCTGCCACAATTGCTGAGTTTGGTGCTACTTTCGAAAAGGTAAGTGTAGGTGGTGCATTCGAGATGCCTGCCGCTATTATGCTGGCCGCGTCCCGCAGGGATGGTGGAAAATTATTTGACGGTTTTATCACGCTTGGTTGCGTACTTCGCGGAGAAACAAGTCATTATGATTTGATCTGCCAGGAGACCGCCAGGGGATTGATGGATTTGACTGTTAACCGAGGATTGGCCGTGGGCTTTGGTCTCCTCACCTGCGAGAATGAGCAACAAGCTCTTGTCAGGGCTAATGTTAACCAAAAAAATAAGGGTCGAGAGGCAGCTTTGGCTTGTCTCGGGATGATCGCGATGAAACGCCGTTTTCGTGGTGGCCTCTGAGGTGGAGCCTGCGGGTGCCGATCAACAGCCTGTCCGCGCTGCCAGCCATCGACGGGTCGCCCGCGTAGCGGCAGTGCAAACACTTTATCAAGCCGAAATTGTCCATAAACCGCTTGCCGGTGCAGCTAATGAGATGCAGAAGCATTACTTGGGGCAAAATATTGATGGTATGTCGCTGGTTGTCGACAAGAAATTTTACGGGACCATCATTCAGGCCATCGACGAGAATGGAGAGCGGTTGATAGAGCTGCTGCAGGGTGCGCTTGAGAACAGACGATTAGAGAGAATGGAATTGATACTCCAGGCAATTCTAGTTGCTGGCGCCGCAGAAATCTTCGCGATTGGGGATGCTCCTCCAAAAGTTTCGATAAGCGAGTACGTGGACATTGCAGATGATTTCTTTGGAAAACCTGAAGCAGCACTTGTCAACGCAGCGCTTGATCGTATTGCCCGTATTGTCCGACCGGATGAAATCTGAACTACAGGTATAACACAGGACTAAAAATAACGGCTATTTATGACCACTGAATTTGACCTAATTTCTCGTTACTTTGCGCCCTTAGCTGGGTCTGGAGGCTTGGGTCTTAAGGATGACGCTGCACTAATCGATTTGCTACCAGGTAGAGAGTTTGTGGTTACCACGGATGCATTTGTAGCCGGTGTCCATTTCCTGTCCAGCGAACAGCCAGGCGTGATTGCTCGTCGTCTTCTCAGAACTAATATTTCTGATCTTGCAGCTAAGGGTGCCAGGCTATCGGGGTATCTTTTAACGCTAGCTCTACCGAACGAATTGAATGAGGACTGGGTAGCAGCATTTTCGGCGGGTTTAATGCTGGACCAAGAAGAATACGGCATTTCGCTCCTTGGTGGAGATACAGTGTCGACGTCCGGGCCAATAGTTGCTTCCATAACCGCAATAGGGACTGTTCTCCAGGGCAGTATGATAACCAGGTCGGGTGCCCGTGTTGGCGATGATCTCTGGGTTACAGGTAGCATCGGTGATGCTGGGTTGGGGTTAAAGGTTGTCCAAGGTCAACTTCCCCAAATATCTCTCGAGGATCGAAGCTGGCTCTCTGGTCGTTTTTCATTGCCGACACCACCTGCGGGTTTTGGCGCTGCCCTAGGTGAGCTGGGGCTTGCTAATGCCTCCGCTGATGTTTCCGATGGCTTGGTTGCAGACGCCGGCCATATCGCTAAAGCTTCAGGAGTTAGGCTTAAAATAGATGGATCTTCCGTACCTCTCTCTGACGCAATAACACGCGCGATTTCGCGGGGCTTATGGACTATCAGTGAAGCTGTAACAGCAGGTGATGATTATCAGATAGTTTTTTCAGCTCCCCATGAGAATCGTGATCGGATCACCACCCTCGCCGTCCATCATTCAACTTTAGCAACTCGGATAGGCTTAGTTATAGAGGGTCGCCCGGGAGTTGAGTTGCTAAGCGATACAGGTCAGCAAATTAAGCTAACCAAAACAGGCTTCCAACATCGATAGCTTTACTTAGGTTTGTTGTTTTCAAGCATTGCGTTGTGCAAAACTTTAGATGCGTCAACAAACTGAGCATATAGTTCAGAAATGGCCTTGAACTGCTTCAGGTTAATGCTGCCCGGCTCTAGGGATAATATTTTTGCAGCGAGCTCATCTCCAACGTCTTCCCTATCGAAGAACGGTGCTCGCGCTGCTTTTGGTAAAGCTCGAGCGTTAACTAACGGACGCGCATCCCAACGCTTAATTGAAGCGTGTGCCTGATTGATTGAGTTAGATTGATCTAAAGCGATAACGTGCACTGCATGCACTAAGCAAACTTCTGCTTCTTTCTCAAGAACGCTATCCATGTCTAAATCTGAAGCTAGGAGCTCTATGCGTTTGTCGTCTGCCTGTGTTTTCGCCAATAACGCATAGGCTGGCCTCCAGGCCTTTGATACCTTCATAAGGGCGTCTTTATTGGGGCTGTCCTCGCTCCTCACATTCGATGCAATTGTTTCGTAATTTGTCTTAGACAGCATGTATATTGCGTGGAAAGTTTTAGCACGAGCCTCAGCGAGGCGACGCCTAAAATCAGCATTCTCAGTTTCTTTTGGTGGTTCAGCAAATTGCTTCGCCGAAAAAAGCATATACTCGCCCAGACTAAGAGCGCTTCCCGCTGTATCCCTTATCTCGTCCTTAGTTTTCCCCATGAGTAAGTCATCTGCTATTTCTGCTGCCAGAAAAGTTGGCCTCAGAAGATCTAGGGCTAGAGCATAGGAAGCCTGTCCACCAATTTTTGCGGGTAGGGCTTGTTCTCTAGAAGGGCCGAAACGATCCTTGCCTCCCGGGCGGTATGGCAAGTAACCGCAAGTCTCACTTTGTCCAGTTTCAGAATTGGCATATGTGGCTGGTGCTAGAACGATAAAAGCCAAGGCGATAAGGCAAGAACGGCGCATGATGACTCCGGTAATAACGCTGAATCTCTAGGTGGGGTAGAGTTATATGCATTGTCAATGTGATGGGTAGGATAAGCAGTCACGTTGACCGAGTCATCCTTGACCGCGATAACCTCTGCTCAGCATCTTTTGGAGTCGTTATAAATGATCCCGCGTTACAGTCGTTCTGAAATGACCTCAATTTGGGAACCAGAGGCTAAGTTCCAAATCTGGTTTGAAATTGAGGCCCACGCTATGGATGCCCAAGCAGAGCTTGGTGTAGTGCCAAAGGAAGCAGCCAGGGCTGTTTGGGAGCGGGGTCAATTTGAGGTGGCTCGGATTGATGCTATTGAGGCTGAAACCCGTCATGACGTTATAGCCTTCTTGACCAACCTTGCTGAGTATGTCGGGCCTGAAGCGCGTTTCGTCCATCAAGGTATGACTTCTTCGGATGTACTTGATACCTGTCTTGCTGTTCAACTCATGCGGGCAACTGACATTTTACTTGATGACCTAGATAAGGTGCTTACTGCGCTGGAAACCCGGGCTTTTGAGCATAAACTCACCATAACTATTGGCCGTAGTCACGGAATTCATGCGGAGCCCACCACTTTTGGTTTGAAACTTGCGGGTCACTATGCCGAATTTAAGCGGAACCGCGAGCGTCTGTTAGCAAGTCGTGCTGAGATTGCTACATGCGCAATTTCTGGTCCTGTTGGGACATTCGCCTCTATAGATCCACGCGTTGAAGCTCACGTTGCTGCAAAGATGGGGCTAACGCCGGAAACTATATCAACCCAGGTAATTCCTCGCGACCGTCACGCCATGTTTTTTGCGACCCTTGGAGTGATTGCGAGCAGTATTGAGCGGATTGCTACGGAAATTCGTCATCTTCAGCGAACAGAAGTTCTCGAAGCGGAAGAATTTTTCCACCAGGGGCAAAAGGGTTCTTCCGCAATGCCCCATAAACGTAATCCAGTGCTCTCTGAGAATCTAACCGGTCTTGCACGTGTCGTTCGGGCGGCCGTTGTTCCAGCAATGGAGAATGTTGCCCTTTGGCATGAGCGTGACATTTCCCACTCTTCTGTCGAACGCATGTTTGCCCCTGATGCTACTGTGACCCTTGATTTTGCTTTGATGCGTTTGGCAGGGATGATTGAAAAATTAGTCGTATATCCAGATCGAATGAAAGAAAATATGGACCGAATGGGCGGTCTAGCGTTCTCACAACACGTCTTATTGGCATTAACGCAGGCAGGGGTAAGCAGGGAGGATGCCTATCGTTTAGTGCAGGCCAACGCTATGGATGTTTGGAAGAACGGCGGAAGTTTTCTTGATCGTTTAAAATCCGACCCTGAGGTTTCTGGGAAGGTGCCGAATGCTGAACTGGAGGCGGCCTTTGATCCTGCTCGCCAACTTGCTCACGTTGATTTAATTTTTGAGCGCGTTTTCGGACACAGCTAACCCCCCAGCTCAGATCTGTTTGCATCGCTTTTAGCTATTAGTCATTAGGTGTTTAACCATATGACTTTAATAACGAGCAGCAATCGTGAAATGTAACTGATTGGATGGTCAAGCTGAGGTCCAGCCCCCGTCAGCGAGCAGAGTGTGGCCGGTGATAAAGCTCGCTTCATCAGTGAGAAGATAAATAATTGGGCTTGCAATCTCTTCGGGCCGGCCAAAACGTCTCATTGCGTGACGATTTTGAGAGTAAGCGATAGCAGCATCCGGGTCTTTCTGGTTTCGCATGCCTTTTCGCAACAAAGGTGTATCGATTGCACCTGGCGCCACAGCGTTGACGCGCACCCCAGACTCTGCGAGTTCGAACGCAGCTGTTTTTGCTAGAGAAACAATAGCGCCCTTGGAGGCAATGTAGGCCGCATTTAGCCGGCCTCCACCAAAAGCAAGCTGAGATGCTAGGAAAACCACGCTTCCACCACCTTTTGACTCAAATTCAGGAAGGCAGGCTTTAAGCCATACCCATGATCCCCTAACATTAACTTGGAAAATCCGGTCCCAAGTCTCATCGGTAAAATCTCTAATAGATGTTCCGCTAGCGCTAATGCCAGCTGCTGTAACAAGACCCTTTAAGGGGGTTGGGAACTTTTGAGTAAGTTTTACCCCTTCTCTAGCTAAAGTGGCTTCGGATACGTCGCCAATCAGCGTTTCAACTCGTTCTGGTGCAAGCTCTTTAAGTTTAGAGAGGCTTTCGGCGTCTTGGTCCACAGCCACAAGATTAGCACCCTCATGCAGAGCTCTGGCTGCGGTTGCAGCGCCTATTCCTGATCCGGCGCCAGTAATTATGATTGTTCTATCTTGAAATAGCATAATTGGACGGCCCTTTTTAATTAGCTTGTTGATGCTGCGCCCAGAGTGGCCAATAGTTCAAGGGGCCTAGTTCAAGAGAAACAAAAGATTTTGTTAAGATTTTGAATGACTTCCTCTGATGGTTTTTGGTTGATAGGGCTGAGACTGAGAAAGTTATCCCATAATTGTGTTTAGCTATTACTGCTCTATATATTGACATATTATTAATACGCTTCTCAAAATATTGTGTTTAACCTTTTGTGTTTTTCAGGAGTGGGGATTTGTTAGAAAAACTGTTCGCGCTACAGAAGCATGGTGTCACTATCCGTTCAGAAATGTTGGCGGGACTGACGACCTTTCTCACCATGGCCTACATCACATTCGTCAATCCAGCCATCCTGTCTGATGCGGGAATGGATTTTGGCGCTGTTTTTGTGGCAACCTGCCTTGCCGCCGCTGTTGGTTGTGCGGTCATGGGGCTTTATGCCAACTATCCCATAGCACTTGCACCGGGAATGGGACTGAATGCTTTCTTTGCATATGGCGTAGTGCTTGGCATGGGCCATACTTGGCAAGCCGCGCTAGGAGCAGTTTTCGTTTCTGGCGTGATATTTCTCTTGCTATCGGTGCTTCCAGTACGGGAATGGATAATCAATGCAATCCCGCGAAGCTTGAAGATGGCGATTGCTGCTGGCATTGGTCTGTTTCTGAGCATAATTGCGCTGAAGAATGCTGGAATTGTAGTTGACCATCCAGCTACGCTTGTCACGCTTGGTGATTTAGGAAAAACAGAGGCTCTATTAGCAGCGATTGGCTTCGTACTTATTGTTGCGCTGGCGGCCCGAAAGATTACGGGGGCTGTAGTCATTGGGATTTTAGTGATTACAGCTATCGGCATTGTGCTCGGAGTTAGTGACTTTAAGGGTGTCGTTTCTCCTCCCCCACCTATCGCGCCAACGTTCTTGCAGATGGATATTTCCGCGGCTCTTACTGGCGGTATGATAGGAATCGTATTCGCATTTCTTTTCGTCGATCTCTTTGACACTGCGGGAACGCTGGTGGGTTCAGCCCATCGAGCAAATCTATTAGACTCAGAGGGTAAGCTTCCTCGTCTAGGGCGGGCACTCACGGCCGACTCAAGCGCAACCGTTGTTGGTGCCGGACTGGGAACTTCAACTACTACCTCATACATTGAAAGCGTTGCGGGTATCGACGCAGGAGGCCGAACGGGACTTACAGCGGTAACTGTGGCGGTCCTTTTCGTACTGGCGCTTTTCTTTGCACCTCTTGCACAGTCGGTTCCAGGTTATGCGACAGCGCCAGCACTTTTGTATGTGGCTTGTCTTATGGCCCGCAGCATTGCTGACGTTGAATGGGATGACATTACTGAGGCAGCGCCTGCAGTTGTCACCGCCATCGCTATGCCTCTCACGTTTTCAATTGCTCACGGGATCGCGATCGGCTTTACGCTCTATGGAGTGATGAAGGTTGCAAGCGGCAAATACAGCGAGGCTAGCCCTGCTGTTTTGGTGCTGGCGGCGTTGTTCATTCTAAAGTTTGCGTTTCTTCCATAAGAAGGAATTGTGAATTTCTGATCTGTTTTAAGGCTTTAATAACAAAGTCCTCAAGATAAACCTATGCTAGGCAAGCCAGTATGGTGGTTTAGCGAGGGCAGCAATAATTGAATAAGCGGGGCCCTAAATCAGCCCCGCTTATTTGCTTGTATGGAAGGGCTGTTTATTCTTTCTTAACGAAGCGACCAACATTGCCTAGAAGCTGTTCGAGTATAGATAACTTATGGCCAGCTGTTGGTGTTTGGCGAGATACTAGTGTGACTTCTTCACTCTGATCTTCATCCAGCATGCTGATACGGTCGAGAACATCATTGCCATCAAAATGCAATACGAGAACACGCTGTTGTGCGGTAACTGGGTTGAAGAAAGATCGGCGAATGCGGACCTGACTGATGTAGTACCAAGTGCTGGTGTCGAAAGCAGCGGTGGAGGTAGGGGAGCCGAGTTTGGCTTGAATGTCTTGCTTGGTGGCTAAGCCAGGGCGGACGTCCTCTATTGTAGTCGTTTGGAGGACTTGTCCGTGCGTCGATACCACATCTGAGCAAGCGGATATGGCAAGGGCGCCAAGAAGGCAAATACTGAGTAAGGTAATTCTCATGAAAACATTCAATACCCGAGGGACACGTTGCGAGCAATGAGAAGGATAAAAGAGTGGTGGGCCGCCCGTGTTACTCGCAGGGCCGATCCAGCATGGCAGCTCTATCGCGATACAGCCCTGAAAGCAACGGCCGCCGAGCAGCTAAACCTTCTTTGTTTGCCGGAAACTTCAGAGGGACGGTTCGAGGCTTTGGCTCTCGAGTTAGCGGCGCTTTGGTTGCGGCTAGAAGAAGGCTCAGAAGAAGTACAGGCACTTCGAAGGCGAGTAGCTGAAGCTTTCGTTGCAGACATGGATGCTAGTTTGCGTGATTTGGGTGCCGGTGATCTTGGCGTAGGTCGTCGGGTGCAAGCGCTGACAGAACGTCTGTACGGTCGGATTGCTGCCTATCGTTTAATTTTTCCAGGTGATGCTCCTGAGAAAATGATTGAGGAAGTACTTCATCGTAATCTCTATAAAGATTTTAACCCCAGCAGTGTTGATGTGCACCCGCATGTAATTGGCGAGGTACGTCGAATTGGGGACGCGTGGAAAGCAGTAGACGATCAGTCTTTATTATCAGGTAAGACCAGGAAATGAGTGAATTTTCAGTTTGGGTTTCGTTAGGACTTGCTGCTACGGAACCGGTAGAGGTGCAATTTGAGGCTTCAGAAACTCAGCGGTTAGCAACTGCAAAGCGGCTGGGAGTTTCTGAAATTATTTCATTAGAGATGAAAGGTAAGCTAGAGAGAACAACTGCTGCTGAAATATATCGCGTGTCAGGAAAAATGACGCTAATTGCAGAGCGTGTATGCATAGTGACGCTTGAGAATTTCATTGAAACAACATTGGCTGACTTTGATGAGTACTTCACGACGTCTTCTGAGCATGCGACCGATCAGGATGACGGTTCACTTATCTTGGCCGACGAGCAAGAGGTAAGCCTTTTGGAGCATGATGGTATCGACATAGGCGAGTTAGGATTGCAGCATCTGGTTTTGGCACTTGATCCATATCCACGTAGCCTGGATGCGCCGTTGGCGAATAGTGATGAAGCTTCCACGGAAACACTCAAGCCTTTCGCTGGACTAAAGGCTCTGCTTGCCAAGAATAGTGCTATATCAAATAACTGATTAAATTGTGTGCTTTAAGTCTGCGTTCCAGGTACATTTATCTAAATAGGGATTCTTTCGTTTTTTGAAATCCCAGTTTGGGAATTTTGTGGAAATACCGATGGCTGGCATCAAGCCAACAATAGCCCTTGACGCGATGGGTGGAGATCAAGCGCCGGAAATTGTAATCCGTGGCGCTGCAATTGCTCATGAACGGTTTCCTGACGTTCGCTTTCTGGCATTCGGGTCAGGTGAGATACTCACGAAACTTGTTGCCAAGAATAAAGCTCTATCTGAAGCAATAGAACTCCGAGAAGCCCCAACAGTTATTTCTGCTGATGCTAAGCCTTCTCAGGCGCTTCGTAATGGTAAAGAAAGCAGTATGTGGAGAGCGTTGGAGGCTGTTAAGGAGGGTGAGGCGCAGGCTGCCGTATCCGCAGGTAATACTGGCGCGCTCATGGCTATTTCGAAATTTCTCCTCCGAACTCCCGCCGGAGTCGATAGACCCGCCATGGCCAGTATTTTACCGACTGCCCGCGGTGAATCAGTGATGCTTGATCTTGGAGCTAACCTCGAGTGCGACGCGAACAACCTTTTCCAATTTGCGATTTTAGGAGCGCTGTTTGCGAGAGCTTCATTAGCTGTGGAAATTCCAACAGTTGGGCTCTTAAATGTTGGGGCTGAAGAGCTTAAGGGATCTGATGAGATAAAAGCTGCCGCCGCTATGCTCAGGGAATTAGAGGGGCATCTGCCGTTAAAGTTTCAAGGTTTTATAGAAGGTGATGATATTATCGGCGGCAAGGTTGATGTCGTTGTTACTGATGGCTTCTCCGGCAATGTGGCACTAAAAACTGCAGAAGGTACCGCGCGACTATTAGGGCACTTTATGCGTCGCACTTTCAGATCCTCTCCGATGGCAGGCATTGGGTACTTGTTTGCCAGATCTGCGCTGAGGCGTCTTCGTGACCATCTAGACCCACGGAAGTATAATGGCGCGGTTTTTCTGGGGTTGAATGGTATCGCGATAAAGGGCCACGGTAGTTCAGATGCATTTGGCTTCGCAAATGCTGTTGGAGTTGCTGTAGATATGGCCAAGTACGGTTTTCTTGAAAATGTGCGCGCGGAATTCGAGCGACTGCAGACGAGTGAACTTCGAAGCAGGTCGGCACCTTTGTGAATTTTTGGCAGGTTTGATGGCACGACGTTCAATAGCAATTGGTTCAGGGGCTTACCTTCCAAAGCGGGTAGTTACCAATGCTGAGTTAGCAGCGTTGGTGGATACGTCTGACGAATGGATTCAAGAGCGTACTGGGATTAAGCAGCGCTATATGGCAGCAGATGGAGAGAAAACCTCTGATCTTGCTATAGCCGCAGCAAACCTGGCACTTGCTGATGCAGGTATTGAGGGCAAAGACGTAGATCTAATTGTGCTGGCAACAGCCACCCCAGACCATACCTTTCCATCTACAGCCACCACAGTTCAGGCCGCTATAGGAATGGAACGCGGCGCTGCATTCGATGTGCAAGCAGTCTGCTCTGGTTTTATCTATGCACTTGCTACTGCAGATAATTTTATCCGAGCTGGTCAGGCCGATACGGCGCTGGTCATTGGTGCTGAGACCTTTTCTCGGATCCTTGATTGGGAGGATCGAACAACTTGTGTCCTTTTCGGTGACGGTGCAGGTGCTCTAGTTCTAAAAGCAGGAGAAGGCGAGGGGACAGACAGCCAGGGGGTCCTTTCAACGCACTTGCATTCTGATGGCCGCTACAAAGACATGCTGTACGTTGATGGTGGTCCTTCATCGACTCAAACAGTTGGTCATCTTCGGATGCAAGGACGAGAAGTCTTTAAACATGCCGTTGTTAATTTATCCAATGTTGTCATGGAAGCGCTTGCGGCCAATGGGCTGACCGCTGATGCAATTGATTGGTTGGTCCCTCACCAGGCTAATCTTCGCATCATTAATGGTGCCGGAAAAAAGTTAAAGATGCCTGAGGAGAAGGTAATAGTAACGGTGGACCGCCATGCTAATACATCGGCGGCTTCTGTGCCGTTGGCGCTGGATGAAGCCGTGAAAGACGGGCGAATAAAACGAGGTGACCTATTGCTCCTCGAAGCAATGGGTGGTGGCTTTACCTGGGGTGCGTCGTTAATCCGCTGGTAGTTCAAGGAATACTTATTAGGTGCCGCAGAAGGTCTTGTAAGGTGCCGATCCAGAAGGCGCTGGCTGCGAGAACGCTTCCAAGCCCGGACGCTCTTCATAGGGATGCGATATTATTTCAAGCAGGGTTAGAAATGGGGCCAGATCATGCTCATTCGCAGCTGAATTGAGAGCTTCCTCTACCTTGTGATTGCGCGGAATGTATATGGCATTCGCAGACAGAAGGCGGTTTTTAATTTCTTCAGCCTTGGTGTTTTCTTCGTCGAGCCGCGCCCGCCAGCGCGGCAGCCAATTGGCAAAACTAGAAGGATAAAATGGGTTGTCATCGATAATCACTTTAGCCAAATTTCTAAATGCTAGAGTGAAGTCGACCCCTTCATCCCTCATGATCTGGAAAAAGTCTGTTGCAAGCTCTAAGTCTGATGAGTTTTCTTTAACAAGACCAAGTTTGCGCCTTATTTCTTCTAACCAATAACGCATATAGCTAATTCGGAATGTTTTGACCTCTTGAGTCAGTTTTTGAATTGCTTTGTCTTGGTCTTCATCAACAAGTGGGATCAGCGTTTCTGCAAATCGGGTTAAATTCCACTGGGCAATGGATGGCTGTGCGCCATAGGCATACCGCCCTCCAGTATCAATTGAGCTGAAAAATGTGTTTGGATCAAAAGCGTCCATAAAGGCACAAGGACCGTAATCTATGGTTTCACCAGATATGGTCATGTTATCAGTATTCATAACTCCATGGATGAACCCTATGCCCATCCACTTGGCGATTAAACTGGCCTGAGCGTTTGCAACAGCTTTAAAAAGAGCGAGATATGGCTCGGTCTCAGCTGATATAGTGGGATAGTGTCGACGAATTACATAGTTCGCTAGCTGGCGGACCCGATCGGTATCCCCTCTCGCTGCAAAAAATTGAAATGTACCGACGCGAATATGGCTTTTGGCAACGCGAGTAAGCACCGCGCCTGGAAGAGGCCTTTCTCGGTAAACTAGTTCTCCTGTAGTTACTGCAGCCAATGCTCGTGTCGTTGGAATTCCGAGGGAATTCATTGCCTCGGCAATAAGGTATTCGCGCAGTACTGGGCCCAAGGCAGCTTTTCCGTCGCCGCCGCGTGAATATGGAGTTCGACCAGATCCTTTGAGTTGAATATCGCGGCGAATACCGCGTCTATCTACAATTTCGCCGAGAAGAAGAGCACGACCATCGCCAAGTTGTGGGGAAAAACCTCCAAATTGATGGCCTGCGTAGACCTGTGCAATTGGAGAGGCGTCAATTGGAACCAGATTTCCCGAAAACAATGCAGCTCCTCGCTCTGATCCTAACTCCTCTGGGTTAAGTCCAAGTTCGGATGCTAGACCTATATTTAAGTGCAGCAGTGCTGGATTGGGTGCCCTCTCTGCCTGCCAGGGCGTGTAGAAACCCTCAAGCTCAGCCGCATAAGTATTTTCGAAACCGAACCTTGGCCCCTCAAAAGGTGCATTATCCATGGAAAGATTTCCTAAAGACCAAGCTAAAGTGAGTAGATTGGTCGACCCCGGTTGACTAGGTGTTTAACCCCCAGGCCCGACTGGCGTAGCCAGTATCAACGATGTCGAACACAACTCCATTTGGATCCCGAAACTTAACTTCGGTAGCTCCTTCGGGGGAATCAGGTAAACGCATGTGGTAGCTGCCACCATTTGCTTCGATCGTTTTGGTCATTCCATCAAGATCGTTATCGACAAAGCCAATATGATGGAGGCCATGGAAATCCTTGCCGCGTTCATCGCCAGCTTGTTTGTCAGTTTTGAATTTCAAAATAGCTAGGCTCATAACGCCATCAGTCAACAGGATTGCAATCTCTGACTCCATTGATCGAGTCATATTGAAAGTTTTCTCGTAGAAATTTGCAGCCTCTTCCAGATTTGGAACGGTGATTGCGATGTGCCGAAGTTTAGCCATTGAAAAATCCTCACTCTGATGGAGCAGACCTTGCAGCTGGTATTTGATCTGGTCAACTACTTTAAGTCTAGATAGGAGGACCTTTGAGCTCGACGGTGTTCCCATCTGGATCTTGGACATATATCGACCAACCTTCTCCTTCCGCTCCTACACGAAGTGCAGGCTTTTCAGAGTTATATCCAGCGACCTCTAGGTGGTTGCGAATTTTCTCCGGTTCCCATGGGTCTATTCGAAGAGCAAAGTGGTCCATGTTCCGCCCTCTATCACTAAGTTTAGCTGGCACAATATCTACCATTGAGGCTCCGGCTCGCAGTTGTACAAGGCCAATGCTCTCTACTCGCCTGACCTCTTTCATTCCAAGAACTCCAGAGTAAAATTCTAGCGATCTGTCTACATCGTGAGATATAACAACAACGTGATCGATACCTAAAATGCTGAAAGTGGGTTGATTAGCCTTCATGATGGTAGCTTCTCCCAAAGGAAAGACTATATCTGATTACGACACTAAATGGCGTTTGTAGCTGCTTTTTTTAGGAGACCTTGATGGCACGGAAAGCCTCAGCCAGAAAATCGGCAGAAGAGAAATTGGTTGATGCCGCGCTTGAACTGGCTGCAGCCAAGCCGTGGGCCCGCCTGGGCATGGAAGAAATTGCAAAAGTAGCAAATCTGCCTTTGGAGGAAGCTTATTCTATTGCGCCCTGTCGTGCTACTTTGGTTGTTAAAGTGATTGAGCGGTTCGATAGAGCAATGCTGCGTTGCGATGATGCCTCGCTTAGTGAGGAATCTCATCGGGATCAGCTTTTTGACGCTGTTATGCGTCGGTTAGAAGCCATGCAGCCGCACAGAAAAGCTCTCAAGTCTATTACGATGGGTATGGCCGCTGAACTAGATGCGCTCTTCTATACTGGGATCCGAATGATGTCGTCTGCTAAGTGGATGTTGCGCGTTTCTGGGATCCCTGCAGATGGCCCTCTGGGTTTTGTTCGGGCAAAAGCTCTACTAGTTGTTTATGCAATTACCCTTCGAACATTTATTCAGGATGACAGTGACGATTTAGCTACGACGATGAGTGTACTTGACAAGAATCTCAAGCTGGCTGGGCGATTATTTAGCTAGCTTTTGGCCCTTATCAGTCTTTTAGTTTGTTGCTTCATAGATGATCTGTGAGAAGCCTAAACGGTTAAGTTTACGCAAGGCGAAGAAGAGGTAATGTGAGGTCTCCAGTGGCACGCATTAGGACCACTTCCACTGGCATCCCCACCTTCAAGTCTTCAATTTTTGCATCGAGCAATTGGGTTTGCATTCGCACTCCACCTTCGAATTCCGCCGTGATGAGGATGTAAGGGGTTTCACCTCTGAAGCCAACGTGGAACGGATGGTGTGTCTCAGTCCAGCTATATATGAAACCTTTGCCGTCAGAGGGTTTCCAATCAACTTGGTCGGAATAACAAGAGTCGCAGATTGGCCTTGGGTAATGCCGAAGCTTTCCGCAGTCGCCGCAGGCTTGAAAAACTAAGCGGCCTTCATTCAAAGCATCCCAAAAGGGCTGAGAATCAATGCTGGGTTCGGGTAAAGGTTTAATATATCCGTCGGACATCAGGAGGCTCCCTGCATAATCGCTATTGATCCATCACCCAGGTCTCCATATCCGGTTACAAGTCCAATTTGTGCATCTTTTACCTGCGCGCGACCGCCTTCACCCCTTAACTGACGCACTAATTCATAGATATGGTTCATCCCTGCAATATGCGCTTGGGACAGCAGGCCTCCATGAGTATTGATTGGCAGCTCTCCACCAAGCCGGATTCGTCCGCCTTCAACAAAAGCCCCACCTTCTCCTTTTTTACAAAAGCCTAAATCTTCGATTTCGCATATCACTGTATAAGTAAAGCAGTCATAGATTTGTGCTACGTCGATATCCTTGTGCTTGACGCCTGCCATATCAAATGCTCGTGGTGCTGCTGTAGCAAGACCCAGCGTGGTCATGTCTTCACGCTGCGTAATAGTTGAAGGAGATCTAGGGTGACCTTCGGCTACACCTAGAATTGTAACTGGTGCACGAGTGTCTTTAGCAATGTTCGCGGCGCTAACAATCACAGCACATGCGCCATCACTCTCTAAGCTGCAATCAAAGAGACGAAAAGGATCTGATATCATGCGCGCAGACTTGTAATCTTCCAGATTTAGTGGCTTCTGCATAATCGCATTGTCGTTAAGAATGGCATGCTCACGCATAGCAATCGCGATTTCGGCGAATTGATCTGTCGTCGTGCCAAACATCTCCATGTGCCGTCGGGCCATGGGGGCATAGAGTTGTGCAGGCGCTATCGCGCCTATTGGATTCTCAAATTCGCTAATTAGCCGGAACTGAGGCATGGCAGCTAACCTGGTCGCGACGCGACTATCGGAGTAGCCTCGCCTACCTAAAACCAGGAGCACGTGGTTGCAAACTCCCGCTGCAATTGCCATTGAGGCTGCTTGTAATGCTGCTACAGCGCTTGCCCCACCCATGGGCGTCTGGACTGAAAATCTCACATCTTCCAATCCTAGCCCTGTCATTATTTCTTCTGCGACGGGGCCTAGTGAGTAGGGTATCACGCCATCAATCTGTTTTGGATGAAGACCTGCATCCGCAATTGCTTTCAGCGAAGCCTCGAGCATTAGGCCAATGGAGCTTTTATCGGTTCCGCGGGAATACGCTGTTTCACCTATCCCTGTGACTGCTGCTTTGCCGTTAAGAGTTCCGCTCATGCTATTCCCCCTCGAATGCTGCCCTTAGCGCCAATGAGACGTCTTTTTGTGCCTGAACTGCGCCATCGATGTCAGGAGCCATGCCAAAAAATGCGTGAATCATTCCTTCATAGACCTTGTAGTTCACCGGGACACCATCTGCTTTAAGTCGATCAGCGTAGGCTTTGCCGTCGTCGACTAGTACGTCACATTCAGCCGCAACAATGATTGCGGGTGCTGTGCCAGCAAAACTCTTAGCCTTCAAAGGTGAGGCGCGCCAATCATCTGCATCGGATGGATCGTTTAGATAGTGTTGTTGGAACCATTTCATTGCATTAGCTGTTAAGATTCCAAAGCCTTTGCCGTACGTGTGATAGCTTTCAGCTGAGAGTGAATAGTCTCCAACGGGGTAGACTAAAGACTGCAGCGCTAATTTTGGGGCACCAGCATCACGCGCCATAAGTGCCATAACGCCAGCAAGATTGCCACCTGCACTATCCCCTGAAACAGCTAATTTTGTTTGGTCACCACCAATTTCCGCAGCATGAGTATATGCCCAAAGTAAAGCGGCCCAACTGTCTTCTACCGCGGCTGGGAAACGATGTTCCGGGCCCATGCGATAATCGACTGAGATGAAAATCGCTCCGGAGCCAGCAGCTAAATTGCGAGCCACCTTGTCATGGGTGTCCAGGTTACCAATCACATGTCCCCCACCATGAAAATAGACAACAATGGGATGTGGTTTTTTCCCCTCAGGCCAATATATCCTCACAGGAATATCGCCTGCGGGGCCTGGGATTTTTCTGTCTTCTATTTTAGGCAATGGAGTTGGCTCACCCCCACGTGCCTTTGACATTTGATCCATTTGAAAGCGCGCCGCTTGCGGGTCAAGATCTTCGATTGCGGGGAGATTAGCTTTGGCAAGCGCCTCGAGCGCTTTTGCAATCTGCGGATGAACAGGCATAACTTCCTCTTTGTTTTTTAGCTTCGCTCGTCGGAGAGGGCTTCGCCTTTAAGCTCAGCAATCATCTTAATGATTGCATCTCCTGCTCCAACAAGGTCGTTTTCATCAAAACTACGCACCACTAACGTCGTTCCGTGCCCACCGGGGGTATTGTAGAAAGGATAACTCCCGATGTCGGCGTTGGCGTATTGCTTTTGGATAGCTTCCAAGCCTGCTGCAATTGTGCCTTCGGCTAGATGGGTTGCGATAGATCGGGAGCGTTTTGTCTGACCGCGTCTAAGAAAAGGAGCGGCCGCCTTAAACATAGATTTTGCAACCTGCGGGACTCCCGCCATGACGTATACATTCTCCATCACAAATCCAGGGGCCACACCAAGATCATTTTCAATTACGTCACCACCTTCTGGAACAAGGGCCATCCGTTTCCGCGCTTCGGTAAACTCAATATTCCGGCGTTTCATTGTTGCTTCTAAAATGGCGTAAGATGTCGGGTGATAAACTGCTTGTTTGCCGAAGGCTGCCGCCACAGACTCAGAGGTGATGTCGTCGTGAGTTGGGCCAATCCCTCCCGTCGTAAAAACGTAGTCAAACTTCGTTCTGAGGGCGTTTACTGCTGCAACGATCTCTTCCTTGATATCGGGGACAATGCGAACCTCAAGGAGCTGAATGCCCAACTCATTAAGTTCGGTTCCTACGAAGGCTACGTTAAGGTCCTGGGTGCGACCTGACAGAATTTCATTGCCTATAACGACCATACCGGCGGTCACAGTGGTTGCGGTTTCGGTCATGGTTGCGTTAATCCTAGGTGTTACAACTGGAGGTTAGCGTGACAATAGTAGGCGCACTAGCCTGTGACTCCAACCCGGATTTTATTAGTGCAATTTGAAAAACCACTTCAAGCAGCGACTTTAATTCGGCGCTACAAGCGTTTTCTTGCCGACGTAATACTCGAAGCAACCGACACTAAACTTACAGTTCACTGCCCAAATCCTGGAGCAATGTTGGGATTGGCTCGCGAGGGTGAAAGAATATGGCTTCGTCCGGCAAAAAATCCAAAGGCTAAGTTGCCATTTGCTTGGGAGCTGACGGAGCTGAAATCAGGCCTAGTTGGCATCGATACTGGTCGACCAAACCGAATAGCTGAAGAAGCAATCTTAATGGGACTAATTCCAGAACTTGCTGGCTATGAAAATTGCCGTCGGGAGGTGAAATATGGACAAAATTCTAGGATTGATTTGCTCCTATCAGACAAAAGTAGGCCGGATTGTTATGTGGAAATTAAAAATGTCCATCTAGAGCGTAACAGGCGGGCAGAATTCCCTGATAGTAAAACCTCACGAGGAGCAAAGCACCTTGCTGAACTGGCAAACGTTGCAGAAATGGGAGGACGAGCTGTTATGCTCTATATTGTGCAACGGATGGACTGCGGATCGTTTACGTTAGCTGATGATATTGATCCAGCATATGGACTGGCCTTTCGGAATGCTCGGGCAAAGGGCGTTGAAAGTGTATGTTACGATTGCTCTATTACTCTAGAAGGCATAGAGCTTCGTAATCGTTTGCCAGTGGCAATTTCCTGAGCACGTAGGAGATGGCATAAAGAACTATGAATGAAGCTGACTTAAGTGCCGGCCGAACGGTCAGCAAAGATCGGATAACCCTGCATACGCCTGCCGATTTTGAAGGCATGCGCCGCGCTGGTCGACTCTGCGCAGAAACCCTCGATTTTATTACAGATCACGTGCAGCCAGGCGTTACTACTGAAAAGCTTGATCAGCTTGCGCACGAATTTATCACTACACGAGGAGCAGTGCCGGCACCTCTGAACTATCGAGGTTTTCCAAAGTCAATTTGTACTTCGATAAACCATGTAGTTTGTCATGGCATTCCTGGGCCTAAGCGGTTGTCCGAAGGGGACGTTCTAAATATCGATGTTACGGTCATCTTGGATGGATGGCACGGAGATGCCAGCCGGATGTATCCCGTCGGGAATGTCAGTGTTAAAGCTCAGAGGCTAATTGACGTCACCTATGAAGCGCTGTTCCGTGGCATCGAAGCAGTAAAACCGGGCGCTACCTTGGGAGATATTGGCAGCGTTATTCAAAAGTATGTTGAGGGAGAGCGGTTCTCTGTCGTTCGCGATTTTTGCGGCCATGGTTTAGGTCTGGTGTTTCATGCACCTCCGAGTGTGCTCCATTATGGTAGGCCAGGAGATGGGGCTGTGCTCGAACCTGGCATGTTCTTCACAATCGAACCAATGGTAAATGCGGGGCGAGCCGATACAAAAATCCTTGCTGATGGTTGGACGGCTGTAACTCGTGATCGCTCGCTCTCCGCCCAGTTTGAGCATTCTCTGGGTGTAACTGAAAGTGGCTGTGAGATATTCACGCTTTCACCTGCTGGGTACACAAAACCACCCTACGCTTAGGCGGGCTGTATTAATCATCTAGCAGTTTAACTAAGGGCCTCATGACAGGGTTATTGTAAGGAACCTAAGCGCCATTTCTGCGGAAGGTTCTAATTAGGCCGGCGCGCAGAGTTTGCTAAGTTGTCCAAGCAAAAAATTAGACTTGTCCTCGCAATCCTTGAACGATCATCGTGTAGTCTGGTGTGCAATCTGGATTGAGCAATCCGTGCCTAACAGCAAAGTCGGTCACAACTAGATTTACATTGAATTTATACTCGTCCGTTTCATTTACTTTTCGAATTGCTTCTTCTGCTGGCAGAAGGACAAATTCTGACATCTCACCATCTATGTTTTTGGGAATAAACTCTTGGGGAAGTTCGAGGTCATAACAAAACATTACATCAGGTCTCAGGCCGTCACCATCCTCCATCACGTACGAAATACAGCTAACAGGCTTGGCGCGGCGAGCTAATGTTTCACTCACGTTTGCTTCTTCGGCTGCTTCTTTAATCAAATTCTGCATAAGGGTGAGGCCGATCGGTTGCCCTCCAGCTATCATGTTATCGAGCTTGCCTGGTGCAACAGACTTTTCGGCTGCACGTATCCCGGTCCAGATTGAGAGTTTTCCGCTGGCTTCTCGACGCCAGCCATTAACGTGGACTCCATATGAACGGATACCCAAAGCGGCGGCGGCACCGCGATTGACAGCTGCAAGGGGACATTGTTCCCAGGAGTTTTTTACTCCGTACAGCTCGTCCCCTGCCATCTTGGAGAGCCCTGCCGCGACTAGTTCTTTAGCAGCTTCTCCCAACGCTTCAGTGCGATCCTTAAAAGTTTCGCAATCCGAGTTTATGGCCACGCCATCTCTTACGCTCTTAAAACCAGATACGCCCAGCAAAACATCCAATACTACTGGCCGCACATATCCAACACGCTGATCAGCGATGTAGAAAGGCATGAACCGCCTAAGGTCATGCGAGTTGCATTGGCGAATGTGGGTTAAATAGCTCATTGGTTAGTTGAGAGAATGCCGTGCCTATCGGGTGGAGAGGCTTTCGTGCTGCTGAGCACATTTTCCACCATGGGAATTTTGCGAATTACGCGCGCGAAATATTCCGCCCTCGCTGGAAGAAGGCCAGCCATCTGTATATCTATCATGATATTATTGTCTTTAATAAAACTGTTCCATCGTGTCGGTATTAGACTTTCTTTAGCAAAAACTTCCATCACACGGGGCATTACCCCTGGGTCCATTGTAGCGGACACGCAGAACGAGGTGAAATTTCTATCACCAAATAAACCATCGGTATTCATGAAAATAGTTCCGTTTATCTCGTCTCAAACAATAAACAACGCTTGAAGCCCGGCTCTCTAGAGAGAGGCCGGGTGGCTAATTCGAGAGATGCTGATAAATCCGAACATAGTGAATGGATGATCCTAAATCTTCGGAATGTCAAGAATTTTGCCTTTTACTTTTTCCTCATATCCGATAGCTGAGCACTCGCCTGGCGGATGAATAAGCATATTATAAATTGACATGCAGCGTGTTGGGCGTGATCAACAAGCCCTCAGACAAAATTGTTAAGAGTAAAAATGGGTGACGGATGACGTTGACAATACGATGACGGCTAAAGAAAAAAAATTGGATGATCTCGCCGCTGCAGTGAACCAGGCACCAGCTCGACGTCGGCCAACGGAAATGGGTCACTATGGCATACGCATTGATGTGAATGGTACCTGGCATCATGGGGGTACACCCTTCACTCGTTTAGAGCTTGTGAAGCTATTCAGCACCGTTCTAAAGCGTCAGACGGATGGTTCTTTCTGGCTTGAAACCCCTGTCGAACGCGGCCGAATTGATGTTGAAGACTCACCATTTATTGCAGTTGAAATTCAAACTTCTGGCGAGGGTAATGGCCAGGTTATTCGTTTCCGGACTAATCTTGATCATTGGGTTACACTGAGTTCAAACCACGAATTGCGCATCATTCTTGATGCCAAAACAGAAGAGCCGCGCCCTTATCTGCATGTGCGTGATGGTCTGGAGGCTCGTTTATTAAGATCCGTCTTTTATGAATTGGTAGATTTAGCGGTCGATAATTTTGATGCTGGAGCGATGGGGGTGTGGAGTGATGGCCAATTCCATAAAATTGGTCCAATTGAGGGCGATGCATGACACCTGAAGACATCCAGTCCCGAATCAAGTCTCTGGATGACGTATTGCAGGTGGGTGGGCTTGCTGAAGCGCCACTTAGAAGTGACTTCGATCTTCGGCCAGATGGCACGCGCCTAAGAGGGACGACTGACAGAGTGCTTAAACCAGCTGCAGTTCTTGTTCCAATTATAAATCGACCAGATGGACCCACCGTCTTACTTACCGAGAGGACGGCACACCTTAAAAAGCATGCTGGTCAAATCAGTTTTCCTGGCGGGGGTGTTGAGCCTCAAGATGCAAATCATGTGGTAACGGCACTCCGTGAAACGCACGAGGAAATTGGTTTAAATCCAGAGCACGTCAGATTGCTTGGGCGCCTTTCTATGTACGAAACATCCACAGCCTATGGGGTAACACCGGTGGTTGGCTGGATCGAGCCGCCTTTTAACTTGGAGTTGGATCGCTTTGAGGTAGAAGACGTTTTTGAAACTCCACTTTCTTTCATTTTAGATCGGGGCAATCACGTCAAAGAAACAGCACTTAGAGATGGTATTCGCCGCTGGTTCTACGTAATTTATTATCAAGACCGCCGCATCTGGGGGGCCACTGCTGGGATGCTCGTGAATTTTGTAGATATGTTGGAAAACAGGGATGAGAATTGATGAGGCAGGTAATTTCAATTCTTATTCCCTTGCTCGCCCCAACGTTACTCTATCTTTATTTTAAAACTAGGTCAGGGGACCCTGTTCGTATAGCAGCAAAAGATGCCCCCTGGGTTTGGTTAGTTGGTGCGGGCCTATCCCTTGCCGCAGCAGGCCTCATTTTCTGGGGGCTGACCTCTGGTGGTACCCCCAATGCCCAGTATGTTCCATCACAGTTCAAAAACGGACAGGTGGTGTCAGGGCAGTTTGTTGAAAAAGATAAGAAAAAGTGACTTTGGTAAGAAACCCTGCTCTAGCAGATCACCGAACACAGCGACTGTTAGAGGCGCTGGCTAAAGGTGGTGGCCAAACAAGGTTTGTTGGTGGTGCAGTGCGTGATGCAATCCTCGGCCGGCCAATTGCGGATATTGATCTTGCCACCACGCTGCGTCCCGATGAGACGATGCTCACGCTTAAAAAGGCAGGCCTAATCGCAAAGCCAACAGGTATTAAACATGGAACAGTAACAGCGATCGTTGATGGTAGACCGTTTGAAATCACAACACTTAGGCGCGATGTCACAACCGATGGTCGCCAAGCCACTGTGGAATTTACAGATGATTGGCGTGCGGATGCGGCTCGGAGAGATTTTACTATTAATGCCATGTCTGCCGACATAGATGGAAATATCTATGACTATTTCGGCGGTGAAGACGATCTTAAGGCTGGTATCGTTCGCTTCGTGGGCGAAGCTGGTGAGAGGGTTCGAGAGGATTATCTTAGAATTCTTCGCTTTTTCAGATTCCATGCTTGGTATGGTCATTCTGACCCTGACCCGGACAGTATTAGGGCGATAGCGGCTGGGATTGATGGTCTTGTTCACGTATCAGCGGAGCGAATTAGAACAGAATTTTTCCGTTTGTTATCCGCTCCAAGTATAACAAACACTCTTGAAGCAATGTCCCTTTCGGGTGTCTTAGAAGTACTGCTTGGCGAACCACCAAAAAATATTGCTGCGATTGAAACCCTGCCTCAAGATCCAGTTCTTAGGCTAGCAGCACTGGTTCCCGGCAGTATTGATATTTGTGATAGGCTTCGGTTATCGAACAGCGAACGCGCAAATTTATTGGCTTTAGCGCCACCATGGACAACTCTCGGACTTCAGACGGCAGAATGGCAAAAAGCCATCTACGGCACAGGAATAGAAGTGTTTGTTCAGCGAGCTCATCTTGAGGCACTTGATGGAAGAGCATCGCTTCTTGAAGCGAGGTTGGAGCTCGCTCAGAGCTGGAAAACACCAGTTCTTCCAGTAAAAGGATCCGATCTGATTAAGCTTGGGCTTACGCCGGGACCGGCAGTGACATTATTGCTTAACAAGTTGGAGAACAGATGGATTGATGCTGGCTTTTCAACCGATCGGGAAGCGCTTCTTGCCAGCGCAAAAGAGGAAATAGACGGTGGGGGGTGGTGATGGGTACTGATCGAGCAGATGTTCTGGCTGCAAATCAGTTTTTTTATAATGCGTTCACTACTGGTGATATCAAGGGCATGGCTAAGATATGGGCGGAAAAAGCTCCAGTAGCCTGTGCTCATCCCGGCGCTCCCCTTTTGGTTGGACGCGAAGTAGTGCTCGATAGCTGGAATAGTATTCTGGATGCAAAAGTCCGACCTGAGATTTTATGTCTTGATCCATTGCCACATTTGCTCGGTGAAACGGCATACGTGACATGTTACGAGCAGTTAGGTGGAAATTCAGGAACGGTCTTGCTCGCAACTAATGTATTCACCAAAGAGGGTGGAACTTGGCGAATAGTCCACCACCACGCAGGCCCAACACCACTCCGGCCAAGATCGGGTGCGTCCAGTGCCGCAGATCAAGTTTTGCACTAAAGTTATGAACGAATTTGAAACATAACGTTGAGGGGAACCATGACCCAAACTCAAACTATAAGCGCTAATGGTATTAACATTCGTTACGCCGACGAAGGCATGAAGAATGGTCCCGTTGTGATGATGAGCCACTCACTGAGTGCAGAACTTGGGATGTGGGAACCTCAGGTGGCAGCACTTAAGGATCAGTTCCGAATTATTCGCTTTGATACTCGCGGTCATGGCGGGTCCAGTGTTCCACAAGGGCCGTATACTCTAGAAATGTTAGCCGATGACGCTGTTGGTTTAATGGATGCGTTGGAGCTAGACAAAGTTCATTGGGTCGGACTCTCAATGGGCGGGATGATCGGCCAGACAGTTGCATTGAAGGCACCGTCGCGACTTAGGTCATTGACACTCGCAGATACTTCTTCTGGTTATCCGCCGGAAGCAGTAGCTGGATGGGAGGAACGGATAAAGGCTGCTCGACAGAACGGGATGGGCGCCAGTTTGAGTGCGACCATTGATCGTTGGTTTTCACCTGGGTTTGTAAAGGCAGAGCCTAATATTATCGCTTCAATCAGCCAAATGATCGTTTCAACACCAATAGAGGGTTATTGCGGATGCGGCGCTGCTATTTCACGATTGAATATCACTCCCCGGCTTGGTGAAATCTCAGCGCCTACATTGGTGATAGTGGGTGAGGACGACCCCGGCACGCCTGTGGACATGTCAGAGATCATGGCAAAGGGAATTCCAGGCGCGAAGTTGGTAATTTTGCCCGTCGCTCGTCATTTATCAAACTTGGAGGATCAAGCGGGCTTTAACCAAGCACTGCAGGACTTCCTTGCCGGCGTAGACAACGCCTAGGCTATGGCTAACGTAGATCAATTGTCCCAGACGCCCCCGCCGGTTGGTTTCCGGTTCGACGATAGACAGGTAGTCGTCGAGCGCGACCGGCAGGTTCGTAAGTTAGAGTGCTGTGGAGTTAATCCGGCTATTTGGGGTAGTGCAGCTGATCCAAGCTTTTTCGCATTTTACACGATCATGGCACAACGTTGGACGGGACGGTCAATCAACGGCAATGTCCACATGTCACAGGCATACATTTTAAATGCTGCACTGCCTCTAGATGTGCCACTTTGGATGAAGGGAGAGGTTGTTAAAATCGACCCGCATCCTCGTGGTGAGAGAGTTTGGGCTCATTTTACCTTCACTGATAACGACGGCATTGTGCGTTTAAGAGCGAACCGATCGAGTCTCAATCCGGGTAAAACGAATGCGGATGCGCCCCGAATTTCAGTGCCGTCGCTAGATCTAGCTAATATGGAACTCGTTAACGAGACAATTTTGGAACCAGATAAGGTCGCTGCGTTTTCCGACGAAGCTGAAAATTTAATTCACTCTGATCCTGTCACGGCAAAAAAATTTGGTTTCAGAGCGCCAATCGCAGGAGGTCTGATGGCCTCCCACATAATGCTAGGTGGCCTTGTGGCGGAGGCAGATCAAGGAGGTATTAGCGAGTTGGAAGGAGAAATCTCCTTCCTTCGTCCCATGTTTTGGGATGAAAGACTGCGTTTTATTGCAACCCCTGCAGATACCGCTGGCCCTAGGTTGATGACCCTGATAGGCGACGATGACAAGCCTCGGTGTCGAGCAACTATCTCTCATATAAGGTTTGGGAATGGTTGAATGCGTGTTTCTGAGCAGTTTAGAGATTTCGAAGATTATATTGCCGCTGTCCGTGATTTCACTCAGAACGTACTTCGATTAAATGAACACCGTTTGACGCTAGAAGATGGTGTACCAGAGGATTTGACGGAAGCTCTGCGGGAGATAGGGCTCTTCGGTATTTCCATACCCGAGGAATACGGTGGGTTAGAGTGCTCCATGGAGGAGCAGGTCCGTCTCACTTTCGAGTTCTGCCAAGCTTCTTGTGTTTTCCGTTCACGTTTTTCGACAACGATTGGGCTAACTTCGCAAGCCATCCTAGATTTTGGAACCGTGGCACAGAAAGAAAAGTATTTGCCAAAAATGGCTCTTGGTGAGTGCACTGGTTCATTTGCTTTGACTGAGCCAGAAGCTGGATCAGATGCAGCATCGCTCTCCACCCATGCAAAGCGCGATGGCAATCTCTGGGTAATCAATGGAGAAAAGCGATATATAACAAATGCGCCTCAAGCAGACGTTTTTTTAACAATGGCAAGAACTAATCCGGATGATCAATCCGCTAATGGTATCTCCGCTTTTCTGATAGATGCAAATACGCCGGGAGTTTCTATTGGGGAGCCTCCAAGAATGCTTGGTAATGAAGGTAGCCATGTTTGCTATGTTTGGTTTGAAAACGTGCGTGTTCCAAGTGATGCTCTTGTTGGTGGTCAGGAGGGCTCCGGCTTAAAGGCAGCGCTTCGTGGTATAAATCACGCAAGGCTTCACGTGGCTGCGACTTGTGTCGGTCAATCAATACGCCTGATTGAAGAGATGACTGCATACGCAGCGCGCCGAAAGCAGTTTGGGCAGGCGATAGGTGACTTCGGTCAGATCCAAGCTTTATTAGCCGACAGCCAATCAGAAATGGCCGCCGCTAGGGCATTATGTCTTGATTGCGCGAGGGCTTTTGACTCAGACGGACCAATTCCCCACGTCGATATTGCGTCTGCCAAGCTATTTGCGAGTGAGGCGGTCTCTCGTATAGCTGATCGAGCAGTCCAAATTATGGGGGGTATGGGCTATATGGAAGACATGTCAGCGATACCACGCTTGTTTCGAGATGTCCGCCTTTTCCGGATTTTTGAGGGCGCCAGCCAGTTGCAGCAAGCTAATATTGCACGCGCTATGCTGAGGAGCGTCTAGGCAGGTTTGCCTAATTTTCCAGCCTCTTCATGCACGCTGTTTTGCTTGTTGTTTTGGGGTATTTCTATCTTGGATAAGGTTGATCTACAGTTGAACGTGTTTGTTACTGCGGGGGACCCGGTTATGAGAAAATTAGCATTATTTTCGTTGTTCGTTCTGTTGACAGTTCCAGGCATAAATGTTGCGAATGCGGCGGGCAGTAGTAGCGATACGAGTGTTTCAATCGGTGACGTGAAGAGAGAAGTGGATCGTGGGAAGTATGACCGCGCAATAAAAAAGGCGGAAGACTATCTAGAGTCTAATCCGCAATCCGCAGACGCCTACAATTATATTGGATACTCAAGACGCCAGCTGGGCCAGTATGCACAAGCTGAGGCAGCGTATATCAAAGCTCTAAAAATTGATCCCAGCCATGTTGGCGCACACGAGTATTACGGGGAGCTCTACATCAAGTTGGGTAACATCAAATCTGCGGAAAAGCATTTAGCCGATCTTTCGCGTATCTGTGGCAATTGCGAAGAGCAGCAGATGCTCGCAAAGAAGATAGGGGACGCTAAATCTTCCCGCTGATTTAAATAGCTAAAATAAAATTTGCTGAAAGAATAAATAAGCAAAGGCAATTGGCTGCGCTTGCTGCAAAGCGACAGCACTCAAATGATGGGCTTTTTTGAAACTCTCACCCTAGGATCAGAGTCATAATGGTTTATAATGCGCGGCGCCTGGTTTTCTTTGAGGAGTGGATGGATACCGATGCAGCGTTGGCAAAGCTAGAAGCTGCGGAAGATATTCAGGTCTCGCATCTCCACTATGCCGACCCAAAAGATGAGCTAGATGCAGCTATGTTTCGCGCACATGGTTACCAGGTTCAATCCCGCACAGAACTTCAAGAACCTTGGTTCCCTAACGCTGAATTCCTAACACGAGCTCCAAATATAGTCGCAGTGTCTTCAACCGGCGCCGGTTATGACTATATCGATGTCGATGCAATGACCGCTGAGGGCATTGCAGTGGTAAACCAAGGGGGAACAAATAAGGAGAGTGTTGCCGAACATGCGCTTGGCATGATGTTGGCCATCTCCAAAAAAATGATTCAGGCTGACCGTCGCTTGCGTCGTGAAAGTAATGTAGATCGCATGGAACTGACTGGTTCTGAGCTTCTTGAAAAAACAGTTGGTATCATCGGCATTGGCCAAATAGGCACCCGCACCGCGGAGCTTTGCCGTATTGCGTTTAGGATGAATGTCATTGCTTATGACCCCTACTTATCCGCGGATGAGATCGCTAAGCGTGGTGCTCGAAAAGTAGAGCTTGAAGAACTGCTCAGCATAAGTGATTTCATCTCGGTGCATTGTCCCCGAACAGATGAAACACTCAACATGTTTGGGGCAGATGAATTCAGAAAAATGAAATCAACAGCTGTTTTCGTTACCACGGCCCGCGGGGGCATCACTGACGAAGAAGCGCTCGCCGAGGCACTCAGAAACGGTGAAATCGTCGGAGCAGGCGTTGATGTCTTCTGGAAGGAGCCTACTGACCCCTCGCATCCCCTGATGGCCCTAGATAATGTGCTTGTTACACCTCATCATGCTGGCATAACGACTGAGGCCAATAGGAACATGTCGGTTGGCGCTGCAGATCAATGGATTAGCATACTTCGGGGGAAGAGGCCTCCGCGCTTAGTCAACCCGGAGGTGTGGCCTGCTTATCAATTACGTTTTGAGCGAATTATGGGATTTCGTCCAGAAGACTGATTCCTTGCCTCTTCTGTAATTGGCACTAAGGTCACTAAATAAGATTATACAACGAAAAAGGCATTACCTATGGCGGCAGGTGGTTTTCGGTTTCCACGCATCGATTTTTCTCCTGAGCTGAAGGCCCTTCAGCAGGAGGTCCGAGCCTTTCTGGCTTCTGAGCGAGCTTCTGGCGGTTTTAAGCCAGTAGCTGATGGCTGGGCTTTTGGTGTTGATCTTGAGTTTAGTCGTAAGCTTGGTAAGCGTGGTTGGCTGGGAATGACATGGCCAAAGCAATATGGTGGGCATGAGCGCTCGAGTATGGAGCGCTATGTGGTAACGGAAGAATTATTGGCCGCAGGGGCCCCAGTGTCTGCACATTGGGTTGCCGACCGTCAATCAGGCCCAATGCTGCTCAAGAATGGTACCGAACAGCAAAAGCTCGATATTCTTCCTCGTATCGCTGCCGGCGAATGCTATTTTGCTATTGGTATGAGTGAACCTGACTCAGGATCTGATCTTGCCAGTCTCAGAACCACTGCTACGAAGGTTGAGGGCGGGTGGAAGATCAACGGCAGAAAGATCTGGTCTTCAGGCGCTCATTTTTGCCACTACATGATAGCCACTGTGCGTACTGGTGGGACTCGAGACGAGAAAAATCGACACGAAGGCCTCTCTCAGTTCCTGATAGATCTCAAAGGTCCAGGGATACAGATACGCGGTATCAGAAACATGGCAGGAGATGAGCACTTCAACGAGACGGTATTCGATGATGCTTTCGTCGCAGAAGATTGTTTGCTGGGTAAAGAAGGTGAGGGATGGCATCAAGTTACAAGTGAACTTGGGCTTGAGCGCTCTGGGCCTGAGAGATTTTTGTCTTCTGCAATTACTTTAACCGAAGCTGTGCGGCGAATGGGTGAAAATCCTGACGCTCGGGAAGCGGAGGCGCTTGGCAAGAATGTTGCTCGTTTGAAAGCTATGCGGCGCATGTCGCTCGGCGTATCGGCGTTGCTGCAAGAAGGTGAGTCTCCGGTGGTTGAGGCTGCCTTGGTCAAGGACTTAGGCACGAAATTTGAGTCTACGCTGCTGAATGATGTGCGACAGCTGATGCCAACTGAAGCCCTAGGCCAGTCAACTGATGACTATGCCAGGACCCTTGCTGAGGGGCTTCTGCGCGTACCATCTTCCACCATTAGAGGTGGGACTAACGAGGTGCTTCGAGGTATCGTTGCTCGGCAGTTGGGTCTTCGGTAGAGACGTCCTGATCATGAACTCGGAAGATAATCTAATCGTCGATGCCGCTGTCCGCATTTTTCAGGACATGGTAGTTCCTAGTCTTATAAATGAAGCTGAAGCGGGCGTTTGGCCGTCCGCTCTTTGGGAAACGCTAGAAGAAAATGGACTGACTTTAGCTTGGGGTAGCGATGCTCTTGGCGGAGCAGGAATAGCAATGGGTGATGGTTTTGCCTTGCTAAAGGAGGCGGGTCGTCACTCAGTGCCGGTGCCACTTGCGGAAACCATGTTAGCTGCCTGGTTGCTAGGAAATGCTGGCATTGAATTCCCTATGGGGCCAATGACGATTGCCCCAACTCAAATTAATACCAAAATCAAAGTTGGTGCAGATGGGGCGCTTACGGGCACGGCCCGTTACGTGCCTTTCGCCCGAAGAACTGAGCACGTTGCTGTCTTGGCTAATAGTGATGCTGGTAAAGTCATTGCACTTGTCAGAACCGCCGATTGTGCAATCCGAGAAAATCAATCAATTGCAGGCGAACCAGCTGATGAAGTTTCCTTTGACGGTGTAAAACCAACCAAGAGTGTGCGGGCACCCGAGGGTTTTGATGAGCAGGCACTCTTTGCCATGGGGGCAGCCATCCGGTCAGTGCAGATAGCTGGTGGTTTGCAAAAAATATTAGACCAATCAGTTCAATATTCCGTAGAAAGGTCCCAGTTTGGCAGGCCAATTGCTAAATTTCAGGCAATCCAACATGGTCTCGCTCAACTTGCTGGCGAAGCGGCAGCAGCCGGGGCAGCTGCGGATGCTGCGGCAGAAGCAATGGCGGCAACGAATGGCCTGGGCATGATAGCTCGTGCTGAAGTGGCTGCAGCAAAGACGCGCACTGGAGAGGCGGCTACTATAGGAACTGCGATTGCCCATCAGACGCACGGCGCGATGGGTTTTACTTATGAACATTCTTTGCATCACGCCACTCGTCGCCTATGGGCATGGCGAGATGAATTTGGAAACGAAAGTTATTGGGCAATCGAACTTGGCCGTATGGTTGCTGCTGAGGGCGCCGATATGCTTTGGCCTTTTGTGACTGGAAAGGAATAAAATACTTCCGGCGATATTTTTAACCTGATTATTTTTAGCAAAATAACTGCTAGCGTAACTGTCTAGCTTTTATGGGCATACGTTCCCAGTCTTTAATTTTCGTAGGTTTTTAAGCGTGTGGTTATCAATTTTCTAACCTTTTGAAAGCGCTAATCTAACGTGCAATTTGATTCATCTAAGCGCAATGTTCTCATTCTGGCTATCTGCCAAGCGCTTTACATGACCGGTACAGCATTAATGCTCACGACCGGTCCATTGGCGGGTAAAATTCTAACCCCCGCTCCCGGTTGGGAGACACTGCCTCTCGCGGCACATCATGCTGGTGTGATGTTGGCAACCATACCAGCTTCTCAGCTTATGCGGCGAATTGGGCGACGGGCAGGATTTATGATGGCTACATGGTTTGGCGTAGCCGGAGCTATTTTAGCTGGCATGGCGATGCTTCAGGGGTCATTCTGGCTTCTTTGCGTTGGTGTATGTGTTATAGGATGGTTTAACGGGTTTGCGATTTTCTACCGTTTTGCAGCCGCTGATACTGCATCTGAAGAATTTCGCCCAAGAGCAATATCTTGGGTGATGACAGGCGGATTATTCGCAGCTTTTCTAGGCCCAGAACTCGCTAATTTCACCAAAGATTTGCTCTCGCCGGTAGAATTTGCAGGCAGTTATTTTGCGCTTATTGGCGTCTACTTAATTTCATTTGTCCTCCTCTCAGGTGTTAAGATACCGAAACTTACAGATGAGCAACGAAGGTCATCTGGACGTCCTCTGCTCGAAATTCTAAGGCAACCTAGATGTGCAGTGGCTGTTATAGCGGCTTTCGTGGCTTATGGGGTTATGGCGCTCCTAATGGCATCTACGCCGCTGGCAATGGCAAACTGTGGTTTCCATTTTGTCGATTCAAAGTGGGTCATCCAAGCTCACATTATTGGAATGTTTGCACCCTCATTTTTCACCGGTGACATCATTAGAAAATTTGGTGTTTTAAATGTCATTCTGATTGGAGCAGTGCTGAATATTGTAGCTGTCATCGCTCATCTATCCGGTGCAGAATTTGAAAACTTTATCATTGGCCTTTTGGTAATTGGTGTTGGGTGGAATTTTATGTTTATAGGCGCGACGACGCTGCTAACAGAAACCTACCGCCCTGAGGAAAGGGCCAAAGTCCAAGGCTTCAACGATTTCTTGATTTTTGCGACCGTTGCGATTTCCGCACTCTCATCTGGACAACTCCTCAATGCCTTTGATTGGCAAACGGTTAACTATGGCGTGTCTCCTTTGATCTGTTTGGCAGTTTTTTGTGTTCTTGGGCTCAAAATCAGAAGGAAGATTGTCTCTTAGAGAGGCGGCTTTGTCGCAGCGCATTGTCTTGCGTGCTGCGGGGGCATCTGGCATAGACCCGCTCTGATCGCGCACCCGGCGTCCGCTTGAGTGCGCCCACCTTTTGATATTATTAACAGCAACTTGGGAGGGGCCTCTTCAGATGGACATGGCCTATTACATAACGCTGCTTTGCGGCCTTGCGGCAGTACTTTACGGCATCATTATTGGTCGTTCAGTTTTGGCAGCTGATGCTGGCAATGCTCGGATGCAGGAAATAGCAGGAGCGATCCGTGAAGGTGCCAGTGCTTATCTGAAGCGCCAATATACCACTATCGGAATGGTTGGCGTGGTGATTTTTGTTTTGACCTGGGTTTTGCTTGGCTTCCTCTCGGCTCTTGGCTTCGCTATCGGTGCAACTCTGTCTGGCCTTGCGGGTTACGTCGGCATGCTCGTGTCTGTGAGGGCTAATGTTCGGACTGCGGAAGCAGCTCGCGGTGGTCTCGCACGCGGACTAGATATTGCTTTTAAGTCAGGTGCTGTTACAGGCATGCTGGTTGCTGGTCTCGCCCTCCTCGGTGTCGCTGTGTATTACGGTGTACTGAAGGGTGTGGGTGCCGAAGGCCGCGACCTGATTGATCCTCTTGTTGCATTGGGTTTTGGTGCTTCTCTTATATCGATTTTTGCCCGTCTTGGTGGAGGTATCTTCACCAAAGGTGCTGACGTCGGAGCAGACCTTGTAGGTAAAGTAGAAGCTGGTATCCCCGAGGACGACCCCCGAAATCCCGCTGTGATCGCAGATAATGTCGGTGACAACGTGGGCGATTGCGCCGGAATGGCTGCTGACCTGTTTGAAACATATGCCGTTACTGTAGTGGCAACTATGGTTCTTGGCCTAATTTTCTTCGGCGGTCAGCCAGTAATCGACCAAGTATTGGTGTATCCATTGATTATCGGTGGCGTCTCTATCATTGGATCGATTATTGGCGCATTTTTTGTGAAACTTGGTCCATCGCAGAATATCATGGGTGCCTTGTACAAAGGTTTCATTGTTTCTGCAGTGATTTCCCTTCTGCTGATCTTTGCAGCGACTTCACAAGTGATAGGACTGGGTACCGTGCTTGAGGGACCATCTGGCTCTTTCAGCGGCACTGGTCTTTTCATATGCGCACTTGTCGGTGTGGCAGTTACAGGCCTGATCATTTGGATCACTGAATATTACACTGGAACGGGCTACCGTCCTGTGAAAAGTGTGGCTCAGGCATCCACGACTGGTCATGGCACAAACGTAATCCAAGGCCTTGCTGTATCCATGGAGGCAACAGCTTTACCTGCTCTGGTTATTTGTGCGGCAATCATAATCACTTATCTCATAGCTGGTGTCTTTGGCATTGCGATTGCGGTCACATCTATGTTGTCACTTGCTGGCATGGTAGTCGCGCTAGATGCTTATGGTCCTGTCACAGATAATGCCGGCGGCATTGCGGAAATGGCGGAGCTTGATAGCGACGTGCGCAATACCACAGATGCTCTGGATGCTGTAGGCAACACCACTAAGGCAGTTACAAAAGGATATGCGATTGGCTCGGCTGGGCTCGGCGCATTGATCCTGTTTGGTGCGTATACAGCTGATTTGGAGTATTTTGCTGCTAACGCCGGTACTTACACTTTCTTTGAAGGTGTCACGCCGAATTTTAGTCTCAACAATCCTTATGTTGTTGTTGGACTTTTCTTTGGTGGTCTGTTGCCATATTTGTTCGGCGCAATGTCAATGACTGCAGTAGGGCGTGCAGCTGGTTCAGTTGTAGAAGAGGTTCGCCGGCAGTTCCGTGATATCCCAGGTATCATGGAAGGTACTGGTCGTCCTCGATATGACACCTGCGTTGATTTGCTAACAAAGGCTGCAATTAAAGAAATGATCATACCATCTCTGTTGCCGGTTTTGGCACCGATCGTTCTGTATTTTGTAGTCTGGATGATAGCTGGAAAATCAGCTGCATTCTCAGCTCTAGGTGCGATGCTTTTGGGTGTGATTGTCACCGGCCTTTATGTAGCTATTTCCATGACAGCTGGAGGCGGGGCCTGGGATAATGCCAAGAAGTATATTGAAGATGGTAATCACGGAGGCAAAGGTTCCGAAGCCCATAAGGCAGCGGTGACTGGTGACACTGTTGGTGATCCTTACAAGGACACTGCGGGTCCTGCCGTGAATCCCATGATTAAGATCACCAACATTGTAGCCTTGTTGTTGCTCGCCGTTTTGGCGCACTAAGAACACAGGTTATAATTCTCTGAAGGCGGCCTTGGAGCAGATATAAGCTCCGAGGCCGTTTTTTTGTGCCTAGTAACCATTGTTAAGTTAAATGACTTTTGGTTTTTTGGTTTAATAAGAGATTAGTTGTGTATTTCTTAGTATGTATTTTCGCACTGGGGCTTGAGAAAAAGCGAATGGGATCGCTAAAACCTCACGAAAGCCGTGCTACATTCTGTCGTTTCAATGACAGAGATAATTATATCTTAAAAACCATAGTGACTGCTTTGAAACCCCACGGTTGTTGGGGACACTGTTTAGGCAATGGTGGAGCCGTGTCTTATGCCTGGAGAGACTTCAGGTCATTGGGCCAGTAATACCCTGTTGAAGATCTCATTAGTTTACCAACGGTGTGACAGCCTTATAAAAGGTCATATCCGGCGGTAAATCCACTGAGCGAGATCTTAAATTCCAGTTTTTGGCGACGGATATTTTGCAATGTCACAGTTCCAGCCGATCCACGTTTCATAGAATTGACCAGGGCTTCGGATAGCGGCATTTGAGCAATGCAGCCTTGGCGTAGGCAGAAAGCAAAATCCATCTGCTGGGCCTGGGCGCCATCTATGCTTAGAGAAATGCCTGGGCGGAGCCAAATTCCAAGTGGTGCGATGAAGCGAAGAAGCGCACCGCGTTCTCCTGCCGGTTTGATAACTGCGGCTTGCATCACGGGCTTGCCATCGCGCGGATTATTAATCACTTGCGTCATCTCGCACAGGCGGCCGCCGTTTGGCACGTCCCCACACTTCATCGTCCAGTCACCGTTTTGGCTACTTTGAATGTTGGTCAATTGCTGTTGCTGCTGGGCACTAGCCGGTACAGCTATAAAAGTTATGGCAATTGACAGGGCGAAAAGCCGTGAAATCAGCACTAATGATCTCCTCGTGGGGCAAATAACATAAACCCACTGTTATCCGACGACACTGCTAGATCAGCGCAAGAGATTCAAGAGCAACTCGAATTAAAATTCGTTATGTCGCGGCCACTTGAGGTGCGGAAATGCAGCAAAAGGACCTGGAGACAGGACCGGAGGAGCGGTGGTTATGTAGGTCTGGTCAAGTTCCGCGAAAGACGTAACACCCAAAAGGCCAAGTGCTATTTCACATTCCCGTTCAAGCAGTTCCAGCATTCTTACAAGTCCTGGCTCACCTCCTGCCGCAAGGGCATAACCTTGCATTCTTCCAAGGCCAACGGCGTTAGCGCCCAGTATCATTGCTTTAACTATGTCGGTGCCACGACAGAACCCACCATCGACGGCAATTTCTGCTTTTCCGCCAACCGCGTTAACAACTTCTGGAAGGACGTCGATTGCACCACGACCATAATCGAGCTGGCGTCCGCCATGATTGGAGACATAAACACAATCTACCCCATGTTCGACTGCAATGGCGGCGTCTTCTGCGGTGGCAATACCTTTCAAAATAAGTGGGATAGAATGTTTATCCTTGAATCTTTTTACCTTGTCCCAGTTCCAGGCCATCTGGAAGTTATGGCCCGTACGGTTCGCTCCACGAGCTCGGCCCGCTGGTAAAAAACGCTTAATTATGTCTCGTTCACGCCGCGAATAATGAGCGGTATCAACAGTCACCGCAAAGGCACGAAATCCGCAATCAACAGCACGTTTTACATGGTCGTCTACGAAATTATCGTCTCCACGAACGTATAACTGAAATAAAGTCGGTTGATTCACGTTGCCAGCAATAGTCTCCATGTCGGGCTGAGTCACAGATGACACCATGTGATCAACACCAAAGGCCTCTGCCCCCCGAGCAGCTGCCACACCCCCACCGCTTGCAAAGCTTTCAAGGCTTCCGATAGGAGCGAGAAAGACTGGAAGGCGCCGCTTGAGGCCCATGAATTTTCCAGTTACGTCAACTTTTGAGACATCGTTACAAACACGAGGGCGGAATGCCAGGCTATCAAGACTTAAACGATTGCGAAGATATGTTGTTTCAGTTTCAGACCCTCCTGCTAAGTAGTCCCAAGACGTATCTGGCAGATTCATCCGAGCACGCTCAGGAAGTTCCTGCAAAGTCAAGAATTCAGGGGCACCGTAACCGGTAGCGCGGAGGCTATTTCCACTCATTTTTAAGTCTTTCTATATACTTAGCTTTCCGACTGATCGGCACGGATAAGCTCTTCATTGAACATATCTAATGTTTTTTGGACCCGCCCAAATATGGAATCTGGTGGAAAAATTCCATCCTGATTTTTCTCGCCAGCAGGTGCCCCTAGCATTAGCTCAAGCGCATCGGCAAGGGTCTCGACGGTCCAAATGTTGAAAGTGCTTTGAGCTATTGCAATTTCAACATTCTGATCGAGCAATATCTGGTTTGCGTTGCTAGCTGGCACGATCACGCCCTGATTACCAGTAAGGCCAACTTCTGCTTCCTCACAAGCCCGAAAAAAGCCCTCTATTTTATGACGCACACCGCCAACGGACTGCGCTACACCATGCTGATTCATAGAGCCCGTAATGGCAATCGACTGTTTGACCGGCATCCCTGCTAGATCCGAGATAATTGCGACAGCTTCAGCTAGTGAAGCGCTGTCACCTTCGACACCGCCATAATTCTGCTCAAAAGTCATTGAGGCGGTGAATGAAAGAGGCGTTTTTTTGCAAAAAGTCCATTAAAGTACCCCTGCAAGATCATTGCCGCTTTCTGTTGAATAGGCCCGCCCAATGACACGTCCCGTTCGATGTTCACTATGCCCTTTCGACCAATTGATGTCTTGGCAGTAATGCGTGATGGACTTCCAAAAGTGTGGTCGCCAATGTCGCGCACGGTGAGACCGTTTACTTGGCCTATAACTTTTCCTGATAAGTCGATCTTAACATTGCCATTACGGATCATCTCTTGGCTGCGATCTTCTACCCGACTGTTGCGACGAAGGCGTGCCTGACGTGCAGCCCGGATTTCCGAAGTGTCGAGCTGAAGATTATTTCCAGAGAGCTTTGCTATAACGACTGCTTCAGCAATCAGGTCATCAATTTGCTCAAATCTTGATGAAATCCTTGTTCGATCATCAGCCCAACGGCTGGCATATCCGAGTAGCTCAGACAGCGCATCCTTAGAACAGGTATAGGAGCCTCGCTTTTGAGCCATTTCTTGAACGACGGCACTTAAGCCCCTCAAATTATCTGCGCTCGCGGGCATGTCTGCATCTATATCGGCTTTAATTTTAAAATAGGATTTAAATTCTGGATCGTTTGAGAAGAACGTGTAGTACCAGTGTGGAGATCCAACGATAACTACTTTGAGGTTGAGAGGAATTTCCTGGGGCTGTGGTGCGCCAGCTATGGGGATACCATTGAAACGATGCAGTTCTTCTATTCGAATAGTGCAGTCGCGTATTGCTCCTTTTAGAAATTGCCAAGAAACCTCTGCTGCTGCTAACGCATCAGCTCGTAGAACTAATATGCCACCGTTTGCCCTGTGAAGGGCTCCAGATTTGATCAATGTGAAGTTGGTTTCAGCACCGCCTCCAGCCTGAAGGTATTCCAAGCGACCAAAAAGATTTTGATAGGTGGGATTGGCTTCAAGAACCACTTGCGGGTGCAAATCTTCACTATGATCAACCAGAAGGTTTACAGCGTAACGTTGCTCTGGAGGTTCATAGCCTGGGGGAAGTTGTTGGCCTGGCGATATTGGAGCAAAAAGGTGGAAATGCTCCACAGCATCTTTTTTTAGTTCATCCAACCATCCACAGAGATCAGTCTGGTCTGGAAATTCACGTTTTACTCCTTCAGTCAGCATGGAGATGGCTGACTCTGCTATCGTCTTGCTAAGTCTCTGAGTGCTTCGGTGAACTTGTAGCTGTTGTTCCGTAGCCCAGTCATTAAGTTCAGAAAGTGCCTTTTCCAGTTCACGGACAGAGGTTTCAAGAAGTTCGCGCTCAGGGTCCGAAAGATTGCTCCATTCTGGTGGATCTTCGCTACCCGAACTAACAATAGTCATGCCTTTAGGGGTCTGAGCTATATCCAATCCATTGCTGTGGGCTTTTAGCCTTATAGATTCCAAGCGCTCTGAAATTTCTTTGCTCAGGCGTTCTTTTTGCACTTCAAAGCCGGCTTGAGCATTTTGCTCGCCGAAAGCATGAGCCAGTCCCTCACGAATTTGTGGGATAAGTGCGGTCATCCGTTCTTTAAACTTCCGACCTAAGCCGGCTGAGAGAGATATCGGCTGAGGGCAATATTCACGTCGGAAGTTATTTAGATATAGCCAGTCTGGGGGTGGGGGACGCTTTGTCATTTCTTCCTCAAGGAAGGCAAGCGTCGCTGTCATTCTGCCACTTCGATCTTCGCCAACAACGAAAATATTAAAGCCCGGCTCTTGCATCTCCAAACCACGCACAAGAGCGTCCTTTGCTCGTGAATGGCTCCCAAGTGCAAAGATACTGGCTTGTTCTGTAGGTTCCCCTGGATCAAATCGAGGAAGGCCAGCTTCATTTGGCGGTATTTTTTTCAACACCATACCTCAGCCCTCCAAAAGGGTTAGGGCATCTCGTAGATTGGATATTTCAGCCATTGGTAAGCCTGGTAGACGTTCTCTTGGCGCGTTGTTTCGATTGCACCAAACCGCCTGGAACCCGAACGATGCTGCTCCGGAAATATCCCATGCATTAGATGAAAAGAAGGCAATTTCGTTCGGAACAAGCCGTAATCTTTCTGCCGCCATATTGTAAACTCGCGGCGATGGTTTGAAGACCTTTATTTCATCAACCGAGAGCACAAAATCTAGGTTTTGAGTTAAACCGGCACAGTTGACCGCGGATGTCAGCATCAATGGAGATCCATTTGAGAGAATCCCTGTTTTCAATCCTCTGGCTTTCAAATTGGATAGAACCTCTGGGACTTCTTCGTAGGTTGGAATGGATAGATAAAGCTCCATGAGGTCAGCGCGAAGTGCGGGATCGTGGATATCCAGAGAATCCATAGCATAATCTAGGGCTTCACCAGTGAGTGTCCAAAAATCGGAATATTCTTCCATTAGGCTTCTGAGCCATGAATATTCCAGTTGTTTTCTGCGCCAAAGTTCGCTTAATGGTCCTGCTTTGCTTCCTAATCTTGCAGCCCGGGCGGCAACAGGGTTGATGAGATCGAAAAGGGTGCCATAAGCATCGAATATAAAGGCCTTGGCTCCATTTAGGGGGATTGCTGCCATCCCGCACTCCTGTTGGTCTGATCGGTAGGTAAGATACTCTAAGCGAGCGGGCTTGTCTGGCAATGCCTTCCTTGCGAGGGGCGAGTTTGAGGCGTATCGTATTTTTGTAGGTTGTGCCAGTCGCACGGAGAAAAGTCATGTTCAAAGGGTCGTTGCCCGCTCTTATAACCCCATTCAAGAATGGCGAAGTTGATACAAAGGCATTCCAAGAATTTGTTGAATGGCAGATCGCAGAAGGTAGTCACGGTCTCGTTCCTTGCGGAACCACAGGCGAGAGCCCTACTCTTAGCCATGAAGAGCATAAGCTTGTCGTAGAATTATGTATCGAGGCTGCTGCAGGAAGAGTGCCTGTAATCGCGGGAGCTGGTTCTAACTCTACACTCGAGGCCATTGATCTAGCAAAACATGCGAAGTCGGCTGGAGCAGACGCGGTGCTTGTGGTTGCGCCTTACTACAACAAGCCAAGTCAAGAAGGTCTTTTTAGGCATTTTGAAGCCATCAATAATGCCGTCGAAATACCAATCATTGTTTACAATATCCCGCCCCGTTCGATTGTAGACATACAGCCCATTACGATGGCGA
>JAURGE010000021.1 GCA_030833925.1 Alphaproteobacteria bacterium | reverse complement strand
GAGGGCGACGAAGTTATGTTTTCAGCCCTGAACGTAAAACAGATGGTTCGTGCAGTGGAACGGCTTAATCTTGTGCCTGTGCCGGTCGATCTTGATTTAAGTGACATGTCTCCATCGATCGAAGCAGCTGAAAGAGCAGTGAATTCGCGTTCTAAAGTTTTTGTAGTTGCTCATCTTTTCGGGGCCCGAGTTGATATAAAGCCAGCCTTTGAGTTTGCGCAAAAGCATGGTCTTCTTTTAGTTGAGGACTGTGCCCAAGCTTATGATGGCCAAACCAATCGGGGTACTGCATTTGCTGACGTTGCTATGTTTAGTTTTGGTCCCATCAAAACAAAGACATGCCTTGGTGGGGCAATGTTAAATATTAAGGACGATAAGCTCAGAGGCCGAATGCGTGAAATCAGGTCATCATATGGTGTGCAAACAAATGCAGACCACGCCAAGCGAGCTATCGCATTTGCAGGTTTAAAAATTGTTACTACCCGTCCTATGTTTTGGCTGTTGGATCGTGCATTTCGGCTGAGGGGACGGAGTTTCGATGAAGGCGTCTCAAACGCAGTACGTGACGTTGCTAAACAAAAAACACCTAAGCAACTGCGTCGCCAATGCTCCACAGCATTGCTGCGTCTAATGTTGCGCCGACTGCAGCAAGATGTCAGTCAGGAGCTGAATGAAAGAACGCGTCTTGGCCAAAAGCTTAGGTCTTTAATTGACCTTCAAAACGTGTTGCCAGCAGCTAAATCAAACTATCACGACTACTGGGTTTTTCCTGCAATTGTAGAAAATCCACAAGATACTATTTCTGCCCTTCGATCGGCTGGGTTTGATGCGTGTGATCTACCGCGTTCTGAAGCCATCAAGCCACCTTCGGGTAGAGATAATCTTCGTGCAGTGGTTGCTGAAGCCGCCCTGGAGAAGCTAATCGTTTTGCCGTGTTATCCTGAAATGCCAGATAAAGCTTTGGAAGTTGAGGCTGTAGCATTTAATAGAATTGCGAAAGTTGCTAGATTGCCAGAGCCACTTACGAAATCGAGCGCTGCGTAGTATATAAAAATAAGCCGACTGCAATCATGGCAGTCGGCTGTAAAAAGCAATTAAAACAGTGGTTTATGCGGCTTCTTCAGATTGTGTTTCTTCAAATCCTAAAGCACTTTTAATGGCCAAAATGAAATCTTCCGTCGCTTCGGTATCAGTAAGCGTAATCAAATGACCGTCTATGTGCATCGGCGAGTCGATGATCGTCGCACCAGCACTTTGAAGCTGCTCTACAATAGCTTTTGGTGCCGCTATGGAGCGCCCGCTTGCAATATCCGCATCAATTAGAAGCGTTGATGCATCGTCAGTAAGAGCAACTGGTTTACCAGCATCGAGCATGCCCTTTAACACTCGTTTGGAGTGGGCATTTCGTTTTAGGGTCTGCGTTGAGCGTTCTCCACCGGGAGTTAGCAAGAGATCGAATTGACTTGGAAGCACATCGTTGATCTTTTCATCAACGAAAAAATTATGGCCCCAGCTACCGTCATGCCAACCGTTTGCCACGCCAATTTCAGGAGAAACAATAGAAGTTTGTGCGCCCGCAGCAATCAGCGCCTTCTGAACAGTGGTCATATGGTGTTCAATGAACCCTGAGGCCACCATTATAGCAATCTTTTTGCCGCTAAGGGGTTTGTTGCCCTGCATTTAAATGCTCCTTTTTATATTGCCGCGCGGATTACACGCGCGGATATGGTTAGGCGACTGTTGGACGCCACAAAAAATTCGAACCTACTGAGTAGGTGCTGTCACATCACAAGTTACTGCGACTAACCAGCTTTAGTATTTGCTAAAATCGCTTAACTCACGGAGGAGAAGCAATTTACGCGGACCGGTGAAGGACTAATCAACCGTCAATCCCGACTTCTATCTATGTAAACTTGTGCGTCTGGAGAGACAAGGAATTAAACCTGCGTCCAGCCGACGCTATCACCCTGATTTGGAATTTTTAAGTGCTGCAATGCGAAGGCGTAAAGCATTTAGCTTAATAAAACCTTCAGCATCTTTTTGGTCATAAACCGTGTCTGCCTCAAAGGTTGCATAATCAGCATCGTAAAGACTGTTAGGGGATTTGCGTCCGACGACGGAAGGGGTGCCTTTGAATAACTTTACCCTGACGACACCATTGACTTGTTTTTGGCTCTCATCAATTGCTGCTTGTAGCATTTTTCGCTCGGGCGAAAACCAAAATCCATTGTAAACCAATTCTGCATAACGTGGCATCAACTCGTCTTTTTGATGCATAGCACCCCGATCTAAGCAAAGGGTTTCCAGCCCCCTACGAGCAACAAACAACACGGTGCCACCTGGTGTTTCATAAACACCTCGGGATTTCATGCCAACAAACCGATTCTCTACTATATCTAAACGACCGATGCCGTGCTTGCCGCCTAATTCATTGAGCCGGGTCAAAAGTGCGCTTGGTGACAGGCGTACGCCATCAATAGCAACCGGATCTCCTGCTAAAAACTCTATTTCGATGTATTGAGGCGTGTTTGGAGCATTTTCTGGAGCTACAGACCGGGTGTAGATGTCTGCATCTGCTTCTACCCATGGATCCTCTAAAGCTTTTCCTTCGTATGATATATGAAGCAAATTCGCATCCGTTGAGTACGGAGCCTCACCGCGTTTGTCTTTAGCAATCGGGATTTGTCTATCTTCCGCGTACTGAAGGAGCTTGGTACGCGAATTTAGGTTCCACTCCCGCCAAGGTGCAATTACCTTTATATCTGGTTTGAGAGCGTAGTATCCGAGCTCAAATCGGACTTGGTCGTTTCCCTTGCCAGTTGCTCCATGGGCAACTGCATCGGCGCCGGTTTCAATAGCGATTTCAATTTGGCGCTTTGCGATCAACGGACGGGCAATTGATGTTCCTAGGAGATAGGTCCCTTCGTACAAAGCATTTGCTCTAAACATTGGGAAGACAAAGTCCCTAACAAATTCTTCTCTTAAATCGTCGATGTAGATTTCTTTTACGCCCATTCCTTGAGCCTTGGACCGGGCCGGTTCAAGTTCTTCGCCTTGGCCAAGGTCAGCGGTAAATGTGACTACTTCTGCTTTGTAAGTTTCACGAAGCCAATGCAAGATCACTGAGGTGTCGAGCCCTCCAGAGTAGGCGAGAACAATCTTGCGGACGGGTTCAGGCATAGAGAGCCACCTTCAATAAAATAAAAGAGAAATAACAGTCGTCGGAATACACCTATTCGGCGTTTCGCCATAGCAGGCTGTGAGGGACGCATTGTCTCAAGTCACTATCTGATTGTGTCCTAGAAGAGGTTGTTAGTTGCGATTGAGAATGATTTGCAATAACTTCTGCAAATGAACTTTCTTAACAGCAAACTTTTTACGCATTCGTCTGCTCAGGGTGGTGGTGTCGAAATCCCTCTGGAATTTGAGACGCCTGGATACAGCAAGGAAGAACGCGATCTTCTGGCTTTGTCGGTTGAATCCATATCCCACTCTTTCAGTGATGGTTCGAAAGTGCTTCAAGATTTCTCCATCAGTCTGCGCGCGGGAGAAATAGTGTCCCTTATTGGTCCATCTGGATGCGGTAAAACAACCACTCTGCGGTTGATTGCTGGTTTAGAACGTCTGCAAAAAGGTTCGATAACCGTAGGTGGGGTTTTAGCTGGAACTGCTGATTGGCATATGCCAGCGGAACGTCGCGACGTCGGGATGATGTTTCAGGATTATGCGCTGTTTCCGCACCTTTCAGTTTTAGATAACGTTCTATTTGGATTAGGCGACCTTTCAAAACCTATTAGGCAAGAACGAGCCCGCGAGTTGCTTGATAAAGTTGGAATGAGCGAACTAGCTCTTCGCAAGCCAAGTACACTTAGTGGAGGCCAGCAACAGCGTGTTGCTCTTGCTCGTGCTCTCGCGCCATACCCTCGACTTCTTCTTCTAGATGAACCTTTCTCCGACCTAGATACGGAACTGCGGCGTAAAATTAGAGCAGATGCAATAAAGATTATTAAGTCCCTTGGAGTAGGCGCGCTTTTGGTTACTCACGATCCTGAAGACGCGTTGATCATGTCGGACAAAATTGCAGTAATGCGAGGCGGCCGCGTTGAGCAAATTGGCTCGCCTATGACTCTCTATCAGAAGCCCGTTTCTACTTATGTAGCCAGGCTTTTTAGTGAAACAAATGAAATTCCTGGGGTTGTAAAAGGTGGGCGTGTTGAGACTGCTTTAGGTAACGTGTCGGCAGATGGATTATCGGAAGGGCAGCAAGTTGTGGTTATGGTAAGACCTGAGCACCTTTTATCAGGAAAGATGGCAGAACTGGCCGGCGGCGCTGTAGAGGGACAAGTGAGCCTTCTTAAGCAATTGGGAAGGGAAGTTTTGGCAGAGGTTAAGCTATCGGGCGGTTTAGAGATAATTTTGCGCACTGGTGCAGAAAATGCACCTGAAGAAGGCACTTCTATCCTGATTGCTCTAGATCCAGGTCGCTCAAATATTTACGTCAATTAGTGTTTGGTCTACCTGCGACCCCTCAGCGCGTTTTCAGAAATAGTCTCGTCACGGTTAGCTCTTTGCGCTACCAATGGGAAGATTGCAGCACCGTTATCTTCTGCGCGATCAGGGAGGGATAACATGGGCATTAGTGTTTGGCAGGTTCTTCTCGTCGTCCTCGTGGGCATATTGTTATTTGGTGCCGGCAGATTGCCTCGTCTCATGGGAGATATGGCGAAGGGCATTAAGAGCTTTCGCGAGGGTATGAAAGACGAAATAAATAACGAACAACCACACCTAAGTAAGTTGGAAAATTCGGAAAAGTCCAATCAAAAAGATGAAAAAGACCCGTCTTAGTAGAGTTTTTTGCGGGTAATAAATAATTTTGGCGGGCGCCGCTTATGTTTGACTTGGGTTGGAGTGAATTTTTCGTTGTTGGTTTAGTGGCGCTGGTCGTTATTGGACCGCGTGAACTTCCTGTTGCGCTGAGGGCTTTAGGACAGATCGTTTCAAGAGTGAGACGGATTGTTGAGGAATTTCGCGAGGGAGTGAACGATTTCGTTCATCAAGCAGAAGACCCGAGTTCATTTATTGGTTTGAAGGATAACTTGGTTTTCGAGGAAAAAAGCCTTGGTGTTGATGAGAAACGCATGGCCGATCTTGAGAAAGAAGATGGTATAGACAGTAATTCATCGGAAAATAAGTCACCGCAATTTTTAGAGGGTGAACTTCCTGCGGAGACCACTGATTTTAGTCGGGATGAAGTTGATTTGGATCCCACAGAAAATGAAAAAGGAGTGCCCCGATAGTGGTCGGGGCCGAAGCTAACGAGAAGCTACCGCTTTTAGAGCATTTAATAGAACTGAGGCGTCGTTTGCTATGGTCAGTACTTGCTCTTTTCGCCGCATTTTTAGTTTGCTGGAGCCTAGCGGGAGAAATTTTTGAAATTCTTGCTAGGCCACTCATAGAGGCTTTTGGTGACAAAACTGACGCAAAGTTGATTTTTACCAGCCTAACCGAGAAATTCTTTGTGGATATCAAAGTCGGGTTTTACGCTGCATTATTCATTTCCTTTCCAGTCATTGCTAACCATCTATGGAAATTCATCGCACCTGGACTTTACAAGAATGAGCGAGGAGCTCTGTTACCGTATCTAGTGGTTTCACCAGTACTTTTTATGCTCGGGGCATTAGTTGTTTATTTTGGGATCATGCCTCTCGCCTGGAAATTTTTCCTGAGTTATCAGAATCTTGGAGGCCAAGAGGTACAAGAAAATTTTGTAGAAATTGTAGCTTTGCCTAAGGTTTCTGAATACTTAAGTCTGGTAATAAAGCTAATCTTTGCTTTCGGACTATTTTTTCAAATGCCAGTAGTTTTATCGCTCCTTGTCCGTGCAGGAATGGTTTCAGCTGAGGGACTTGCCAAAAAAAGACGATACGCAGTGGTTTTAATGTTTCTGTTGGCCGCGATGCTGACTCCTCCTGATATCGTTAGTCAAATTGGCTTGGCAGTTCCGGGCATGCTCCTTTACGAAATTTCTATTTTTTGTGCTCGGCGAATTGAGCGGAAGCGCAGAATTTCTGATTAAAGGCAGGTGATTTCCGGTTAATTTCGACCCTGGACGAAAGGCGTTCTGAGCGCTAGACATCCCTTAGTTAAGTCAAATGAGAGTGTAGGCTTCATGCTGGACGTGCGTTGGGCACGGGAAAACCCCGAAGCCTTGGACAAGGCGCTTTCACTGCGCGGTGAGCCCCCTGTGTCAGCAAGAGTGCTGGAATTGGATGCAGGCCGTCGCGCCGCGCAAACAGCGTTTCAAGATGCACAGAGCCAAAGACGGGACGCTTCGAAAATAATTGGTCAGGCCAAATCTCGTGGTGAAGATGCTGCTGATGCTATTGCCCTGGTTTCAAAGCTCAAGGAAGCTGCTGAGGCTGCTGAAGCGACGGAGAAGAACCTTTCGGCAGAGTTAGATATGCTTCTATCTCGCCTGCCTAACCTGCCATTGGATGACGTTCCTTATGGTTTAGATGAAAGCCAAAACGTTGAAATTCGTGTAGTTGGAGCACCCCGGGAATTTGAATTTGAACCAAAGGATCATGTTGCCATTGGAACTCCGATGGGCATGGATTTTGATGCGGGGACAAAATTGTCAGGTGCACGTTTTGTTGCCATGCGAGGGCAAATGGCTCGGCTCGAAAGAGCCTTGGCACATTTTATGCTTGATTTACATGTAACAGAGCATGGTTATTCAGAAGTCCGACCGCCTTTGTTAGTTCGTGATGAGGCAATGTTTGGAACAGGCCAATTACCGAAGTTTTCGGATGATCTGTTCCAAACCTCTGAGGGGCGTTGGTTGATACCAACTGCGGAAGTACCACTAACTAATTTAATCGCAGGAGATATTTTGGATCCGTTTCAGTTACCAATACGCATGACGGCACACACGCCGTGTTTTAGGTCGGAGGCAGGTGCTGCAGGACGAGATACTCGCGGCATGATCCGTATGCACCAATTTGATAAAGTGGAACTTGTGAGCATTGTTGCGCCAGGTGATGGTGTTTCTGAACTTGAAAGGATGACTGAGGCAGCTGAGTCCGTACTAAAACGGTTAGAGCTCCCATACAGAGTTATGTTGCTTTGCAGTGGCGACATGGGTTTTGGTGCGCGTAAGACATACGACATCGAGGTGTGGTTACCTTCTCAGAATACCTACAGGGAAATCTCGAGTTGTTCGTTCTGCGGTGATTTCCAGGCAAGACGAATGAATTCCCGTGTTCGTCGTGTTGTGGAGAAAGGTACTGAGTTTTTAGAAACCTTGAATGGCTCTGGTGTAGCTGTGGGTCGGGCACTCGTTGCAATCTTAGAAAATGGACAGCAATCAGATGGATCGGTAGTCCTTCCTGACGCTATCCGCCCGTATATGAATGGGCTTGAGCGTCTTATTCCTGTTGAGGCTTAGGGTGAACACTGCAGTGTCATGGAACATTGAGTTATCGGAAGCTCGTGTGTTGCTTCTGAATGATGATGGTATTGATGCACCTGGCCTTAAACTACTTGAAGAAATTTTACGACCCATTGTTCGTGAGTTATGGGTTGTTGCTCCTGAGAAAGAAGAAAGTGGTACAAGCCACGCAATTTCGCTGCATCGGCCATTACGGATTAGAAAGGCGGGGCCGAACCGTTTTGCTGTTGATGGTTTACCGTCTGACGCTGCCATCTTAGCCCTTGGGGTTATTATGAAAAATGAAACCCCAGACCTTATAATATCAGGGGTAAATCGTGGGGCTAACCTTGGGGATGATGTTGGCTATTCTGGGACAGTAGGGGCAGCGCTTGAGGCGGCACTTTCAGGTTTTCCCGCTGTTGCGATAAGCCTCTGTCGTAATCCTCCGGCAGAAGCGAGGTGGGAGACAGTGAGAGAGCATCTGCTGCCGACCTTGAATTGGCTGCTTTGTGAATCATGGCCAGTTGGCACTATTTTGAATGTTAACATTCCTGACGTAGCGCCAGAGTTGGTCACAGGGAGATGTTTAACCCGGCTTGGTCGGCGTAAGCCCGGTGGAGAAATAATTGAGAGGGTAGATCCGGCCGGGCGCCCTTATTACTGGGTTGGGTCTAAGAGGGTGTTGGGAAAAATCCTTTCGGATAGTGATGTTTGCGCAACGGATGAAGGGAAAATTTCGGTTACGCCATTGACTTACGATTTAACTGACGAGGCAACGCTCCTTGAGGCTAGAACGAGGTTGTCCCCATGAACTTGGACGGTCGTCGGATACGTATGGTGATGGAACTTCGTCGTCTAGGCGTAACGGATCCTCGTGTTCTTGGTGTCATGGAACGTTGTCCAAGAGACGAATTTTTAGCGCCTGCGTGGGCAGATCAAGCTTATGAAGAGCGTCCTTTGCCGATTGGGTATGATCAGACTATAAGCCAACCCAGCGTTGTCGGACTGATGCTTCAGGCATTAGACATAAAGGCGGGTCAACGAGTTCTCGAGATAGGGGTTGGTTCTGGTTATCAAACTGCACTTTTATCAGGGCTTTGCAGAGCAGTGTATGGTATTGAGAGGATTAAACCCCTCCTTGATCTCGCTGAGGAAAGGATTAGAAAACTCGCTATTCGAAATGCTTTTCTTAGATGGGGTGATGGTGGTTTAGGTTGGCCAGAAGCAGCACCCTATGACCGCATCATAGCTGCAGCTGCCGCAAATGATTTGCCTGGTGCTTTAGCTGACCAAATTAAAACAGGGGGTGTCATCGTTTTACCAATCCGGCAGGGTGACGGAGCTCAGCGCATTTGGCGTATTTTGCGTGATGATTCCGGTTTTAAGACAGAGGAAATTTGTCAGGCTCCATTTGTTCCATTTTTATCCGGGGCTGTATCAGGCGAAAATAGGGAGTGGGCTTAATGGAAAGAATTAGATTTCCCTTGGCTTTATCACTTTCGCTTGTCATCGCAGCTTGCGGTTCAATTGAGGTGCAACCAGATCCAGAACAATCTAAAACTCGATTGAGGCCCGCATTTACTTTTGAATTAAATCCTGGCGGAGAAGCAATAACTGTTAAGGCTGGTGACACTATTAACGACTTGGCAAGGCAATATGGCGCAACTACTCGTCAAATTGTGATTATCAATAACATCCGTCCTCCGTACGAGATACGAAAGGGTCAGAAACTTCGCCTACCATTAGCCCAAAAGCTATATCAGATCGAAGAGGGTGACACCTTAAATGGAATTGCTACTAACTTCAGGGTGCCGCCAGAAGAAATTGCTGCAATCAATTTCATTCCTCGTCCATACAGGATTGTTCAGGGTGATTGGCTTGGTATCCCATTGCAAAAAGAAGAGCTTGATAAGCGCTCTAAAGCTTCGTCACCGGGGCCGTCTTCTAGGCAACTAAATGGAAAAACCGATAAATTTACTATTTCTTCTGAGCCTCTAAAGCCGCTTCCAGGCAATAGAGCGCCTGAGGTAAGTGCCCAGGCAAAGGCGGAGAAATCGCAGCTAGGAGAGCAAAAACCTCGCAATAAAGCTGTCACTGCTGTGACCAAGTCAACTGGGTTTCTTGCTCCTGTAGATGGCCCTGTTGTTGCTGATTTTGGAAGCCAAGCGGACGGCCGCAGAAATGATGGTATTAATATTTCCGCACCAAGGGGCACACCCGTCAGGGCGGCCGAAAAAGGAGAGGTGATTTATTCCGGGGATGCTCTGCAGGGGTATGGAAATCTTATTCTTATTCGCCATGATAGTGGATATGTGTCGGCCTATGCCCACATGGACACTGTCCTGGCAAAAAGGGGCACATTGGTTACTAGAGGCGAGACAATAGGAACAGTCGGATCTACTGGGGGTGTTTCAAGTCCCCAACTTCACTTCGAAATTCGAAAAAATAATACCGCTATCGATCCTGCAGGTCTTTTTTCAAGTAGGTAGCCCCTAGGCAACTTTAGCGAGACTTAGTGCCGTTTCTCGTGGCATTTTGCGCACATGACTTGCTTCTATTGCAGTCGGAATAGATGCGGCTATGTCACTGGCCTGCATAAGTTTTTCTAAGTCTATTCCTGTGTCCATTCCCATTCGATGAAGCAGATAGACCACGTCTTCGCTTGGAATATTACCTGACGCACCAGGCGCATAGGGGCAGCCACCTAGGCCTGCCACTGCCGTATCAAAGCTTCGAAGGCCAGCCTCTAGGCCCGCTAAAATGTTGGCAATACCAAACCCTGAAGTGTCATGGCCATGGAATATAAAGGTAGCGTCATTTCCAAAATGTTTAATAGCTTGTTGTGCTAGCGATTTTACAGCTTGAGGCGTCGCCATACCCGTTGTATCGGCTAGCGCAAATTCAAGTCCATTGCGAAATTTGAGCATCTTTTCAATGTTAGAGAGAGTTTTTGTTTCTGGGGTAAGTCCTTCGAACGGACAGTGAAACGACGTGGCCAGACCAATTCGGAGGTTAAGCTTTGAGTCTGGATCTACTTCCAAAAGTAAATATTCCAAATCTGCAAGTGACTCTGATGTTGGGCGGCCTACATTACTATTGTTGTGTCCATCGGTCATCGAGATGACCATCTCTAAATCGGTAATACCGTGAGAGAATGCCCGACGGGCGCCCTTTGAATTTGGCACCAAAGCCATTTTTACAATATTGGGCATGGGTCGAAGACCTTGTACTACCAAATCCATATCTTGCATTTGCGGAATAGCCTTTGGACTAACGAAGGAACCGATTTCCATTCTCTTAACGCCCGAGTCAGCTATTGCGTGGATCAAAGCAATCTTTGTTTCTGTAGGTACAAATCCAGGAATATTCTGAAGGCCATCACGTGGACCAACTTCAACAATTTCGACCTTCTCCATAACGGAGCACTCCTTCGATGACCTGGATGATATACTAAACATGCTTTGTTAGTTGATTCGCAGGATATAACGAATATCAATGAGAGACACGCCATCAATTCAGCCGCTTTCTGGTTTCCGTGTTGTTGATTTAACACGTGTACTTTCAGGACCTTTTGCAACTCAAATTCTTGGGGATTTGGGAGCTGATGTCATAAAAATTGAAACAAGCGATGGTGATACGGTTCGTACGCAGGGCGATAAAAAAGATGGCTTTAGTTGGTATTTTGCAGGCTTCAATCGCAACAAAAGATCAGTTGTTCTTGACCTAAAAAGTAAAGAAGGGAAGGACGCACTTGAGCGACTTATAGAATCTGCTGACGTGCTGATTGAGAATTTTAGGCCAGGGGTTTTGGAACGCTTGGGCTTTGGCCCAAGACGTCTTAGCGAGTTGCGTCCTGGGCTCATTACCTGCTCCGTTACAGGTTTTGGTGCTAGTGGCCCTTATGCGGGAAGGCCAGCCTTCGATTTTATTGCCCAAGCGATGAGTGGATTTATGAGCACTAATGGTCGTGAGACTGATCCGCCCCTTCGAACTGGCCTTCCAATTTCAGATCTTGTCACTGGGATATATGCGGCTCTGGGTGTAACTGCGGCGTTATTGCGACGGGAACGGGGAGGTGGTGCCGAACACGTAGACGTAAGTTTGACTAATTCAATGATTTCACTGTTAGCCTATTTGGCATCAAATTACTTTGCCACGGGCCGAATAACTCCCCGAAGTGGGAATGACCATCCTATTGCTGCGCCTTATGGTCTTTTTGAAACTGCTGATAGTCCAATTGCAGTTGCTCCGAATGATGACGTTTTCTTTGGTCGCCTTATGGATGCCTTAGATCTTTCCAATCTCAAAAGTGATCCAAATTTCGCGTCAAATCATCTTCGTGTTGCCAATCGTGATCGGCTTAATGCCTTTGTCCTCTCCCGTCTTGTTACCAACAAAGCAGATTATTGGGTTGAAAAACTAAACAAGGCGGGGGTTCCGTGTAGCCATGTTTATGACATTGACGGCGTATTTTCAGATCCACAAGTTCAGAGCCAAGAAATGGCCATGCCTCTGGAACATCCGAAATATGGAGAAATAAAAGTTCTTGGCTTTCCCATGAAATTTCAGAATGCACCCTGCATGATCCGGCTGCATCCGCCAGATTTAGGAGAGAATACCTTGGCGGTGTTGGAAGAGGTGGGTATCAAGCCATAGCTTAAACGTGCTGCCCACCGTTGATATGTACTTCTGCTCCGTTCACATATGAAGCAGGGGCAGAGCATAGGAAATAAATGGTTGCTGCTACTTCCTCGGGTTTTCCTAATCTTCGCATCGGGATCTCGCGGTTAACGAGCTCATCAGTGCCAGGTGAGAGTATTGATGTGTCTATCTCGCCTGGAGCAATTGCATTTACTCGCACTCCACGTTCACCAAACTCGGCAGCCATCTCTCGCGTTAAGGCCGCTAGTGCAGCCTTGGATGTCGCATATGCTGTACCGGCAAACGGGTGTACACGAGTTCCTGCTATTGAGGTGACATTAACGATAACTCCTTTTGCAGAAGTTAATTCATCAATGAGACCCCGGCCCAGAATCGCGACAGAAAAGAAGTTAACCGCAAAAACCTGACGCCACGCTGTTAAATCAGTATTCAAAACACCCATGCGGCCACCAGAATCTAGCTTTGGTGAAATTGCAGCATTGTTAACCATTGCATCTAGCCGACCATCTGGGAGACGCTCCTTCACCGCGGCAATTGCTGCTGGTAAAGCATCAAGATCAGCTAAATCCAATTGAATATGGTTATCTCGACCACCGTCCCAAGGGCAATCTTCAGAGAATGGATGTCGAGATACAGTCAATATACGCCAACCTGCAGCGCCAAATCGCTTGACTGTAGCGTGACCAATCCCCCGACTGGCTCCTGTTAGAAGGATAGTGCGCAACGGCTCATTTGAAGTCATGTTTACCGCCGTTCATTGGTCTTAATTTCTTTATGGATACTCTCAATTGACAGCTTTAGCTACCTTCGAAACTGTAGCGTGATCAAAGCCTGCAAGCACTTTATACTTTGCAGCGATCTGCTCTCTTTCTTCTCTACTGATTATATCATCAAGGTTATCAAAGCCGTTAGGAGCGCGCTCGTGGACAATTTGCATGATTTCATCAGGTCCTTGGCGGCGATTAGCTGCAACAATAGCAGCTGTCGCGGGGAGCCGCTCTGACTCATAAGCTTTAAGAGCCCCGGAGATGTCTGCTCCGTATTCTGTCAATCGATTGGTTAGTGTACGAGCATCAATAATTGCTTGGCTCGCACCGTTAGAACCAATTGGATACATAGGATGTGCTGCGTCGCCCAATAAGGTTGTCGGTCCGAAACTCCAAGCCTCTACTGGGTCACGGTCGACCATTGGAAATTCAAAGATTTGTTCGGTGCTTTCTGCGAGTTTAGGGTAATCAAGCCAGTCATAGATCCAGTCCTTAAATTGAGGCAGGAAATCAGCCTTTTTACCAGCCTTGTTCCAATTTTCTTGCGTAGGTGCAGGATCTCCTGGTTTTCCTAGGGTTAGTTCTGCGATCCAGTTTGTGTAACTCTTGCCCTGATCATAAGCTTTTTTAGAAATTGGGTAGATGACAATTTTTTGGTCGGCATGCCCAGCCATTATCATGGAGCGACCTGAAAGAAATTGTGCGCTCTCGACGGCTGCCCGCCAAAGTACCGCGCCAGACCAACGAGGGGGGCCCTCATTTGGGTAAAACTTAGCCCGAACTGCTGAGTGAATTCCATCTGCTGCTATAAGAACATCAGTTTCCACGGGACCTATTACGCGGCCTGTTGCTCTTTCCTCAAACCAACACGCAACGCGGCCTGAAGATGTAATTTCATGGTTAATGTAACTAAGACCAAATTTAATATTTTCTGTTGGAAGTCTTTCTTTAGCGGTTTTTAGCAACAAATGCTGAAATTGGCCTCTATGAATAGAGAATTGGGGTACGGGATATCCAGCTGCTAAACCTCTTGGCTCACGCCAAATTTCCTGTCCGAATTTGTTGAAGTAGCATAGCTCCTTGGTCTCAATCCCTGTAGCGCGAAGATCCTCTTGAAGTCCAAGGTCTGTAAGAATGGCTGTTGCATGTGGGAGCACATTTATTCCCACACCCAAAGGTTTTACTTCACGAACTGACTCATAAATCGTTGGAGTTATACCTTTCTCTACAAGAGAGAGCGCAAGGGTTAATCCTCCAATTCCTGCACCAACAATAATGACTTCCATCGGTTGAAGTTTTCCTTACGTGACTGATGGCAAGGTACGCGCTAGCTTTAGGCAGAATTATATCTGAGGAAGTCGTAAAATGTCACATGCGAAGCCTGCTCTCGCGTTAACTCCAGTCCCTGGCCGTCGTCGCCTTGTCATTGAAGCAGCCAAGGAAATGGAACAACGTGGTTATGCAGGGCTTTATTGTCCGTCCACTCTAGGTGGGATGTCATTGGTTGAGGCATTAGCGTGGCAAACCAACACTATGCCGTTTGGAATTACCGTAGCTCCAATATATGCACGCGTTCCAGAGGATTACTCGGAGACAGCAGCCTGCATAAATGAAATTGCGAATGGTCGTTTTCGCCTCGGGGTAGGGGTCAGCCATGGGCCAACCCAGAAGCGTTTCCGCACGCAAGTGGGAAAGCCGATAGGTGATATGAAAGATTTTGTCACTCGTTATAAGGACTGGACCGGTGCAGGTGATCCAGCGCCGCTAACATTAGCCGGAATGCGACCTAGGATGATCAAACTTGCCGGTGAAGTTGCGGATGGTCTTGTATTTGCCAATGCAGCGATGAGCCAGGCGGCAAAATCACTCGCGTTGTTGCCATCCGAAAAGCTATCTGACAGAAATTTCTTTATCGGTTGCATGACACCTACATGTATCAGTGATGACATTGAGGCTGCAAAGGAAGTGCATAAGCGAACGCTATCACGATATGTGCAACTTCCCTATTATCGGGAGTATTGGCGCGAGTCAGGTTATGAAGAAGAAATGGGGGAAATTGATCGGTTGATTGAAACCGGTGAAACTGCTGCGATTTCTGACAAGCTTTCGGATCGATGGCTCGATGATGTTACTCTTTTCGGATCTGCAAGCCGTGTTTTAGAAAGGCTTGAGATGTGGAGAGAAACTGGCATTAAAACACCTATTTTGGTGCCATCTTCTGCCTCAGGCAATCAACTTAAAGCAGTTCAGGAAATCTTCGAAATTTTTGATTGAGTGATTTTCCTTACCTAAAGTTGTTCAAGTACTTCCTATATAGAGAGTTTGAACTAGGTTTATTTGCACAGCGGAAAAAGGATACTTAGAACTGATGAGTGCGTTTCTTGCATTTTTAATTCCTGCAGCGGTTATCGCAACAGCGATAGTGCTGATTATCGGGCTCGGGGGTTTTGCCGGTGGTGGCAATTTCAATAAAAAGTATGGCAATAAATTAATGCAGCTGCGTGTTCTCATGCAGGGCATAGCTATTGCGTTAGTTGTGATTTTTATAATCGTTTCGTCGTCTTAAAACTAAACAGCAACATCATTGATAAACCTTGAAAATGCTGCCGTGGGGAAACTTTTTGGCCATTGAGCAGGTCGATCAAGGGCGGCATCTAATAAAGTTCGGAACTTAGTGCGTGAAATTTCTTTTGCGCCAAATTGAACTAGGTGTGGGTTTGGGAATTGGGCATCTAGTAGTTGAAAGCCACCATAATGGAGGCGCGCAGCCAGGTGTACGAGCGCAATTTTTGATGCGTCCCTTTCCTTGCTAAACATGCTTTCTCCAAAAAAAGCTCCCCCAAGCGCTAGTCCATAAAGTCCGCCAACCAATTCGTTTCCATTCCAGCATTCAATGGTGTGAGCATGACCCAGATCAAATAGCTCTCGGAAAAGTTTACGAATTTGCGGATTAATCCAGCTGTCTTCCCGGCCTCGAAGAGGTACTGATGCTGCGCATCCTTCTATAATTTGGTCAAAAGCAAAATCAGTACGAATTGTGTAAGTGGATGTTCGAAGTGTTCGGCGAAGTCTTTTAGGTATCGTAAGTCCTTCAATTGGTAATATTCCTCGGGTGCGTGGATCAACCCAGTAGACTGTGTCCGAGTCTTTGGTCTCGGCCATAGGAAAGACACCAATCGCGTATGCCTTAAGAGCTAAATTAGCCGTCAGTTCAAGCTGTTCATCGGCATTTGGCGATTTGCTCAAGATCAGCCTTTCCTCAAATATGGGCCATCTATAGGTATTTGCGCTCCGATTGTACGGATAGCAATTAGTGTTTCAGGTGCTGCTAGGCCCTTTGACAATTTTTTTGTCATGCAAAAGGCCGATGGCTCCTGACTCAAGGCCAAGCACGTCTGCTAGCACTTCATCAGTATGTTCGCCAAAGCGTGGGGCCGGTGCTGGTGATAAACGTTTAAGTCCCTCAAACCACATTGGTGCCCCAGGAATTGGGAATGCTGCCCCATCCAAATTGGGTTGTGAGATTGCTTCGAACATTGGGTTATCGGCATAGAGGTATGGATCGCCTAAGGATTGGCGAAAGCTTTGATAACCAGACCAAAGTGCGCCTGCTTTCTCTAAAGCCGCAGCAACCTCTTTGTAATTTCTAGCTCCAACCCAAGCTGTCACTATTTTTTCGATTTCAGCCCGCGCTTCAAATCGTGAAGCTTCGTCTTCTAGCCTAATCCCGCGTTCTGTCTCTATCTGAGTAAAACTTCCATCACTCCCCATTAACTCTTTTACTGCTTTGACATGCCGCGAGGTGAACATACAGAGCATAATCCACTGTCCATCTCGTGTTTTAAAAGTCTGACCAAACGTCCCAAATATTTGGTTTCCTAATCGTTGGCGATCGTTGCCTGTTACAGAAGCTTCGCCGACATACCCTAAATTGGCGGTTGTCCAGAGAGCGACGTCTAATAGTGAAAGTTTTATTAGAGACCCTTCTCCCGTTCTTGAGCGGCGCCTTTCTGCGGCCAGGAGACTTGTCGAAATAGTAAGGCCAGCGCCGATGTCCCAAGCTGGTAAAACATTGTTTACGGGGCCATCTTGATTTGTTGGGCCTGTGACCATCGGAAACCCGGTCATGGCGTTTACGGTGTAATCAACATGAGGTGCACCATCTCGCGCACCCGTAAGCGCAACCATGATCATATCATTCCGGCGGGTTTTTAAATTATCGTAGGAAGACCATCCTCGTGCCGGAAGATTGGTGAGGAACATACCCGCGTCTGGCCCTGGTGCTGTTGCTATCGCAGTGAGAAGTTCACGCCCTTCCTCAGACCTGACGTCGACCAGTATGGATCGTTTCCCTTTATTCATCCCAGCCCAGTAGAGGGAATGCCCATCTGAAGTTAGAGGCCAGCGCTCGTGATCAAGGCCACCGTTGATGTCGTCAAACCGAATTACATCCGCTCCAAGCTGAGCGAGTGTCATGCCGCCGAGGGGGGCTGCTACAAATGCGGAACCTTCTAAAATGCGCATACCCGAAAGGAGATCGTACATAAATTTGGTGTCCCATTGAGCAGTTTTTCAAGAATCCAAGTATTCATACACGAACTCTTCGTAGCTTTCAGATGCAAGGGCGCTTGAATTAAATTTTTTGTGAATTTTTTTGTCGAATTGCCATTGATAATGTACGGTTAATAAAAAACAGGGAGGGTCTAGCAATGTACGTCATTTTAGCACCCGTTACCGAGTCTGGTGTTTCAAGCATCTGTTCGCTTGCCGCACATTGTGCAGCTCACATTTCAGTATCAGTGATCGAGGGTCTTCATGTTCGGGCCGAGCCGAGCGTTATGCTTGCTGCTGACGAAACAGGAGCAGCAACACCTGCGTTGATCCGAAATCTAGAAACAGAAGAAACCGAACGCAGCAATCGGGTTCGCCAAGCCTTTGAGGAATCAATGGCCGAAAAGTGCAAGGCACGTATAGAGTGGACTGAATTGCGTGCCACCGATTTGGACCTTGGGGCCTATGCTAGGCTTTTTGATTTTGTGATTCTATCTCGGCCAGATCAGGCGAGTGATACACCCTCCATGGGGCTCATCGAGGCGGCACTATTTGATAGTGGTCGCTTCCTTATTATTGCCCCACCAACTCCGCCAAAAACCTTTGCTGAACGGGTGGTAATTGCCTGGAATGGCGGAGCAGAAACAGCGCGATCTATTGCATGCGCTCGCCCATTTTTGCATCAGGCTAAGGAAGTAACCTTGCTGCAGGTAGAGGAAGGTATGACGCCTGGGCCTGATGCAGAAGATGTTAAAGAATATCTAGATGGGATCGAGATAAAAGCCACGGTAAGCAAGGTTAATGCTGGTTCTCTTAGTGCCGGAGCGGCAATACTCGAGGAGTCAACTAAGCTAGGTTGTGACCTTCTGATTAAAGGTGGGTACACAAGAAGCCGACTTCGCCAAACAATTTTTGGGGGCCCGACAATCCATATTCTGCAAAATGCTGAGATGCCGGTATTGATGTCTCGTTAGAGTGGGTTATTTCTCACTGCGTTATGTCGGCGCAACACTTTGACTGGTTAAAACTTCGGCCCGAGGGACTGTATTGCGATCCTGCAGGTGTTTTTATTGATCCTGCTAGGCCAGTCGATCGTGCAATAATAACGCATGGTCACGCTGATCATGCCCGACCAGGTCATAATAACGTCCTGGCAACGCAAGAAACGCTCTCAATTATGAAGGTCCGTTATCCATCGGATGGGGCGCATTATCAGTCTGCACGGTATGGGCAAGAATTTCGAATAGGTGATGTTTCTCTATGGTTTGCTCCAGCAGGACATGTACTTGGTAGTGCACAGATCGTAATCGAGTACCGCGGTTATCGGGCGGTTATTTCAGGGGATTATAAGCGGCAACCCGATCCTACTGCCGCACCGTTTGAACCAGTCCGTTGTGATCTTTTTGTAACAGAGGCTACCTTCGCACTGCCAGTATTTCGCCATCCAAAGCCAGAGAGCCAAATAGATAGGCTACTCCGATCAATTTCTGCCTTTCCAGAACAACCTCATTTACTAGGCGTCTATGGCCTCGGAAAATGTCAAAGGATTTTATCTCTGTTGAGAAGTGCTGGTTTTGATGAGCCTATTTATCTTCATGGTGCACTGGTGGAATTAACAAACCTTTACACGGCATTTGGTAATAATTTTGGAAATGTACAGTCAGTTCAAACGGCGAACAAAACTGCGCTTTCAGTAGGTTTGGTTTTGGCGCCACCTTCTGCAACAACAGATCGGTGGTCGCGGCGCTTCAATAACCCTCGCATCGCTGTTGCGTCAGGATGGATGCAAGTTCGCGCCCGAGCCCGACAGCGTGGTGCAGAGGTGCCTCTGATCATTTCAGATCATGCTGACTGGAATGACTTACTTAAAACATGTGCAGAAACGCAGGCCAGTAAAGTTTGGATTACTCACGGACGAGAAGACGCTTTAGCTTTTGCATTGTCCAAGCAAGGGCAAGAAGCGACCCCCCTTCGTCTAAGTGGTCGTGAGGAAGAAAGCGAATGATTGGAATAAACCAATAGAAAATTTTTCACGTCTTCTAGATAGCCTGGTGTTCACAAATGGAAGGAATGCCAAGCTTCGTTTGATTGGGCGATATCTAGAGGAAACGCCAGACCCTGCGCGTGGGTATGCACTTGCGGCTTTAACAGGGGATCTAAGATTACCTGGCGTAAAACCAGCAGCGGTGCGAGCTCTGGCAGGCGGTCAAATTGAGCCAGAACTTTTCGCTATGTCGTATGACTATGTTGGCGATCTGGCGGAAACTGTTGCGTTAATCTGGCCGGACGGCGAGTACTTCCAACCAAAGCTTACGGATGTAGTTGAGAGTTTGCTGAATGCCAAAAAGGCAGCAGCGACACCGACTTTAAAGTATTGGCTAGATCAATTGGATTACAACGGGCGTTGGGCACTTTTAAAACTGGTAACAGGTGGTCTGCGTGTGGGTGTTTCGGCGAGGCTGGCCAAGATGGCTCTAGCAGATGCTTTTGATGCATCAGTGAGCGATATAGAGGAAATTTGGTATTCGGTCAGTCCTCCATATTACGATCTTTTTGATTGGCTGGAGGGAAGGGGTAAAAAGCCAGATCCTGCGGTAGGTGCAGGTTTCAGACCTGTAATGCTGGCAAATCCTCTAGAAGAAGCACTGCTTAGTGAACTTGACCCCAAAAACTATCTTGCTGAATGGAAGTGGGATGGTATCCGCGTTCAGGCTGCTTCTCGCAATGGCCAAAGGAAGCTGTTCACTAGGACTGGGGAAGATATCGGTAATAGCTTTCCAGAAATTGTGCAGCATCTTGATTTTGATGCGGTGATAGATGGAGAGCTACTCATCAGGACACCCAAACCAAACGAATCTATGGCGGTAGAGTCATTTTCAGCTCTGCAAAAACGATTGGGACGGAAAACACCGGGTCCAAAGCTGATTGCCGAACTGCCTGCGTGTATTCGGGCTTATGACCTACTTTTTGAGGGCGATGAAGATCTAAGGTCATTGCCGTTTATAGAGCGACGTAAGCGACTTGAGGCGTGGGCGCGTAAGGCACCAGACATTATTGACCTTTCGCCGCTGGTACCTTTTTCAAATTGGCGTGAGTTAATTGAAATTCGCTCAAGTGCCCGAGCGGCCGGAATTGAAGGGCTGATGATAAAAGATAAGTTTACGTCTTACGTGCCAGGGCGGCCAAAAAATCAATGGTTTAAGTGGAAGAGGGAACCACTTACGGTCGATCTGGTAGTCATGTACGCGCAGAGGGGTCATGGACGAAGATCGTCTTATTACTCAGATTTTACACTTGGTGCTTGGAAAGACGCTAATACGCTAGTTCCCGTTTGTAAGGCTTATTCTGGATATACAGACCAAGAACTGGTTAAGTTAGATAAATGGGTCCGGGAGAATACTGATAAACGCTATGGTCCCGTGCGTTCTGTCACGCCAGGTCTTGTATTGGAGATAGCATTTGACGCAGCTCAGACTTCAACGCGACATAAATCAGGTGTCGCTCTTAGATTTCCTCGAATTAAGCGTATTAGATGGGACAAACCGGTAAACGAAGCCGAGGCACTGGCAGCAGTGATTAAGTATATTAATGCTTCTTGAAGTTAATCTTCAGCTATCTGTATAGGCACACCAGGAAGTCTTTTGGCAGTTTGGACTACGGGAAAAGTCGTGACCCTGAGTACATCTTTCGTACTTGTTAGGCGCTGGGTGAGTGTGTTCTCGTGCGAGTTATCCATAGCCACTACTCTTAAGAGAAAATCACCTCCCCCACGGATCATGTGACATTCTCTAACCTCCGGCCAGGAAGATACGGTGGTTTCAAATGCCTTGAGTCTATCAAGAGCCTGGCTTTCCAAGCCCACAAGAGCGAAATACTCTGCCTCGTAGCCAAGCATATTCGGCTCAAGGTCTGCAAAATACCCTCGGATATACCCTTCCTCCTCCAGCATTCGAAGCCGACGAAGACATGGGGGTGGTGAAATCCCAGCATTAGCGGCTAACTCAACATTTGACAGACGACCATTATTCTGGAGGTCAGACAGTATTTTTTTATTTATGCGATCTAATTTCATTGTCCGCACTTTCTATATCCGCTGATGATGACGGTTTAGCCAAATTTTTTAAAAGATTATTACACAGATAGCCCATCAACATATCTGTACAAAGCAGACTCCACTATTTCTTCCTGGCATCATAGAGATAGTGATGATTCGTTGGTTTAGATGAGAGGTTGGCGAAATGTCGGTCCAGCACAAAACTAAGGTTTTGATTATAGGTTCGGGTCCTGCTGGCTACACGGCAGCAATATATGCGGCTAGAGCCGGTCTAGAGCCAATTTTAGTGCAAGGTTTGGCACCTGGCGGGCAGTTAACAATTACCACTGATGTCGAGAATTATCCTGGCTTCTCAGATGTGATTCAAGGACCGTGGCTAATGGATCAAATGCGGGAGCAGGCGGAAAAGGTTGGAACAAGACTAGTCTACGACATAATTAGTGATGTGGATTTTTCTAAACGGCCGTTTGTTTCCGTTGGGGACTCTGGTGATAAGTTTGTGTCCGATAGTGTAATTATTGCGACGGGAGCTGAAGCAAAATGGCTCGGCTTGGAGAGCGAGCAAAAGTTCATGGGATTTGGTGTGTCGGCATGCGCTACCTGTGATGGTTTTTTCTTCCGTGAAAAGGAAGTAGCTGTAATAGGAGGTGGTAATACAGCTGTTGAGGAGGCCCTTTATCTTACTAACCATGCTAAAAAAGTGACGGTAATTCACCGTAGGGGTGAGTTTAGAGCAGAGAAGATCCTGCAAGATCGTCTTGCGAGAAATCCAAAAATCAAAGTTATTTGGGATAGCGTTTTAGACGAGGTTATTGGTGTCGATGAACCGCTTGGTGTTACTGGAATTTCCATTCGAGACGTAAAAACTAATGAATCAAAAGTGTTATCGGTAGATGGAGTTTTTGTTGCAATTGGTCATCGCCCAAATACTGATATTTTTCAGGGCAAAATAGATTTAGATCCTGAAGGCTATATAAAGCCGATAGATGCGTCCACGAGAACCAATGTGCCTGGGGTATTTGCGGCCGGCGATGTCCGCGACAAACAATATAGGCAAGCTGTTACTGCAGCGGGTATGGGCTGTATGGCTGCTCTCGATGCGGAGGGCTGGTTGGCAGAGCAGGAGGACGCAATGAGCGTGGCCGCTGAATGAAGTCAAGGATGGACTGGGACAAGCTTAGGGTTTTCCATGCTGTAGCAGATGCTGGAAGCTTCACCCATGCTGGTGACACTTTATCATTGTCGCAGTCCGCTGTTAGTCGGCAGGTTCACTCGCTTGAAGAAAGCTTGGGTGTAATGCTTTTTCATCGTCATGCGAGAGGCCTGATCCTTACTGAGCAGGGAGAGTTATTGTATCGAAGCGTTCACGATGTTTTCCATCAGCTGGCAATGACAGAGGCTGTTCTGACAGATTCAAAGGAACGCCCAGAAGGCCCTTTACGGATAACGACTACAGTTGCTTTCGGTTCTACTTGGCTCACTCGAGAAATTAAAAAGTTCATAGAAGATTATCCCGGTATCGATGTCAGCCTGATTCTTACTGATTCCGATCTCGACATAACTATGCGTGAGGCGGACTGCGCAATTCGTTTTGCTATGCCAACACGTGGGGATCTTATTCAACGGCATTTGCGAACTGTAAGATCAAGGCTTTATGCTTCGCCTGAGTATCTCAGGGCACATGGGATGCCCAAATCAGTTGAAGATTTAGACGGGCATTTAATTGTGTTTGGCGATGATGGCCCGGTTCCAACGCCTTCAATCAATTGGCCTTTAGGGTTGCAGGTCGATGACCATGGCATCAGACCAGTGTTAAAAGTGAATAATATTTACGGTATTTATCGTGCTGTTGTTTCAGGGTTAGGTATTGCGCCCTTGCCGAGTTATATGACCCGCCTCAGCGCGGAGCTTGTGCATGTATTGCCCGATTTGGTGGGGCCAGAAATTGACATGTACTTTGTATATCCGGAGGAATTAAGAGATTCTATGCGGATTTCCATGTTCCGTGATTTTCTCATTCGTAGCTTAAATGAAGCTTGGGCGGTGCCCGCGCCGCGAGAAAAACTAAGCCGGAGTTAGCAGCAGCGGGGTAGGATTTCCCCCTTTGTACAAGAGCCATGCGTTTCACGCATGCCTCCTAGTTATAGTTGTTCTACCTATAAATTAACCGACCAAGTATACAAGATATAGATCGCCGATTCGCGATTACGGAAAATGTATGTATTTGATTGCACATACTAGATCCGGGCGTCGAAAGACGTTAGCCTCCCTGTTCTATTTAGGCCGGACCCTGCGGGTCCGGCTTTTTTTATCTTATTCAAACTAAAACATTCGTACCATCACAGTTTTATTGGTAAATTTCACTTAAACATTTTGAGATTGATTGTTGTCCAGATGACTTATTACGTAGTCGAAATCTTTGCGTTAACTTTCTAAATTTATGAGTAATAATTTTTCGCGGTGTTTAGCTGAAAAATCTTTTCGAAATAAATAACTAAGTTCGTTAAAAGACCCTTGCCCGTGTGCCGCTGGTCTTCATAATGATCAGCTCAAAAAAGATTCCGTACCTTGCAGATAGGGTCGGGAAATAAAATACACAGGGGGCGACTGAGCTATGAGTGCTGAAAGCTTACAGGGTGAGATCCAAAGCGATGATCCGCCAGATGGCCGCATTTCTGGACTTGTGCGTCTTCTCTTAATTGTATTCATCATGATCGCTCTTGTTCTTAATATGAACAAAGTGGGATTAATAAATTACGTAATTGATATTGTCTTTCCAAAATCGATATACGATTGGTGGATTGCGAATATTTTTGAACCAACACTAATTATCGATACATCGTATTATTATATAATCATAGGTCTAATTCTATCTTTAGTTTTTCTAATATACCCTATGAATAAAGGTGCAGAAAATAGAGTTCCATTTTATGATTGGATCTTGTTTATTATAACTATAGGGTGTGCGTTCTATCTCTCCTACAATGGAGAACGTATTATTCAAGAAGGCTGGGATATAATTGCTCCTTTGGAGGCAACCATTATTGCTGCTGCAATTTGTGCACTTTGTCTTGAAGGAGTTCGGCGCGCAGGCGGTTTAATTTTGTTTTCCGTTTGTATTTTCTTTTTTGTTTACCCGATGTTTGCTGAATATATGCCTGGATTCCTGTGGGGACCGCCTTCAGAGCTCTCAGAGTTTGTCCGCACGCATGCGTTAGGTACAGAAAGCATCATTGGCGTGCCTATGCGTGCGGTGACTAATTTACTTATTGGTTTTCTAGTTTTTGGATCGGCGTTGGTTGTCACTGGTGGAGGGGATTTCTTCCTAGCGTTCGCTACCGCACTCTTAGGTAAAACAAGAGGCGGCCCAGCAAAAGTTGCAATTATTTCGTCCGGTTTCTTTGGTTCGCTGTCAGGATCTGTCATTTCGAACGTGGTTACGACAGGAAAGATAACAATCCCAACCATGAAAAGAGCAGGATATCCCCCTGCTTACGCCGGTGCGGTTGAAGCTTGCGCTTCAACTGGTGGTGCGCTCATGCCACCTGTAATGGGCGCCGTTGCATTCCTCATGGCTGAAAATTTGAACATGCCCTACGCCGATATCATTATTGCTGCAGCAGTACCGGCATTCCTATTTTATCTCGCGCTTTTGCTGCAGGTAGATAATTATGCAGCTAAGGTTGGACTAAAAGGACAGCCCGCCGAAGAAATTCCAAACCTTTGGGCGACATTCATTTCAGGTTGGCATTACCTATTTAGTCTCGCGGCTTTGATTTATATGCTTCTGGTACTTCGTATTGAAGTATTTGCGCCGTACTTTGCTACACTGATTCTGATAGTAACAAGCGTGATAACGAGTTTGGCACGCGGCGAGAAACCGTTTGGGTTTGCTGGTTTCATCGAATTACTGCTCGATGCAGGCAAGACAATTGTAAACATCGTGGGAATTTTGGTTGGCATCGGAATGATCATCGGGGCCTTATCCATCACTGGTGTTGGCCCTGCGTTCTCCAGTGAGCTTCTGCGTTTTGCCGAAGGAAGCGTTTTCCTTCTACTCGGCTTGGGAGCGATCACGAGCTTTGTGCTTGGTATGGGTATGACCGTGTCTGCCTGTTACATCTTCTTAGCAGTTGTGATGGGCGGGGCGATGGTAGACAGCGGGCTTCATCCAGTTGCTGGCCATCTCTTCATTTTATATTGGGGTATGATGAGTTACATCACACCACCGGTTGCTGTCGCAGCCGTCGCAGCATCGACTATTGCTCAATCACCAGCTATGGAAACAGGCTTTAGAGCAATGCGGCTTGGTGGGATATTGTTTGTCTTGCCGTTCCTTTTTGCCATCAATCCCACCTTGATCCTGGAAGGGGACTTCATCGATATCGTCCATGATGTCTTTACAGCGGTGGTGGCTGTTTGGATGTTGGCTTCAGCATTTGAAGGCTGGCTGTATGGTGCGGGTCGCTTGATATTACCCTTGCGAGTGGTGTTAGGATTAGCCGCTTTGGGGACCTTGGCGCCTGGGATGCTGACAGATCTAATCGGGTTGGGAACATTAATTGGTGTCTATGCCGTGAGTAAATTCATGCGGTCATCAACACCCGTTTCAAAGACCTCGTGAAAAGTTAAGAGATCCTAGGACGCATTCGATAAGGCGTTTGATCTTGATGGTGTGGCCAATCGAAAGGGATAGCATTGGCTCGCATAGCTTCAGTTCGCCTCTGTCTTAAGGCTGCATCTGAAATGTTTTCAGCGATGAACTGAGTTATCGTTTTGCTAGGGGCAAAACGATCCCTTAATAATGCTTGGATTTGGGGCTGGCGTAACTCAGCAAGCTTTCTACCTTTTGCGGGTATTTCACTGAGAGCCACGGGGGTATTTCCAATATTCAGCGAGCCTGCGCTTTGGACGTAAGCACGAGCTGCTGACCACGTTGGACCACGATCAAACTTGAGCTCAATTTGTTGCAATTCTAGTAATTTATACACACCAGACGACAGACCTTCGGTTTCGTGCATCCGCTCTAACTGTCGATCATCAAGCCATGTGACCCAGGTCTCTACTTCTGTACCTGGCGAAGTCGCCAAGGTTGCACCTCCAATAGCCCCATAACTGGCAATGCCTGCTCCATAGACGATGTCAAAATCTTTGAGAGTAGCTTTTGCAATTAATACGGCACATGGCGGTTCAAAGTCAGAGAATTTTCTCCGAAGCTGAACGGGAGCACGGTTTGAACCTATTGCTAGGACAGGGGTGCGTTTAGCACGAGGATCAGCCCCTGCATCTGAGAGAGCTGATGCAATCTGATTAATGCCTACGCCCACCAATGGAATGATTTGACCTGCTGCCCATACGCAATCGTGAGGAGGGGAGTGGTATGGATATCCCAAAGCTCGTGCACGTGCGACAGGGTCGAGCAAAGTTATTGTTTCCTATACGTGATGTTAATTAGCAAAGTTACATAAGAGTGATTAAAAAGATAAGACTGGAGATAAATTTGAATTCAAAAACTAATGTTAAAAAATAGTGGGTATCTAAAAATTTTAGTATGTGACTGCGTAAACGGGAACTCTCCAAAGTTTTCACTGGGAATTTCTGCTAAAAACCGCCGGTACTTTCCTTTTTAATGTGCTATGTCCATCTAGCGTAAAATCGCAATTCAAGGTGTTCGATGGTAACCAGTTACAAATCTCTTCGTGATTTTATGCAGCTACTTGAAGGCAAAGATCTGCTCAGGCGTGTTAAGTTGCCTGTTAGCCCAATATTAGAAATGACTGAAATCCAGACACGCCTGCTTGCGAGCGGTGGGCCGGCTGTGCTTTTTGAGCGTGTTAAAAAAGATAGTTCAGAGTATTTTGATTTTCCTGCATTAGCCAATCTATTCGGGACAGTCGAGCGTGTCGCCCTTGGTATGGGGAGAAGACCTGAAGAATTGCGAGAGGTTGGTGAAACTCTTGCTTTTCTTCGCCAGCCAGAACCACCTGGTGGCTGGAAGGAGGCGCTGAGTATGCTTCCTCTTGCTCGGCAAGTTTTTGCAATGAAACCCAAAACAATTTCGCGTGCACCTTCACAGGAGATTGTTTTACAGGGTGATGAAATTGATCTTTCCATGTTGCCAATACAGACATGCTGGCCCGGAGAGCCTGCGCCATTAATTACATGGCCACTGGTAGTAACGAAAGGACCATCCAAAGCCCGAGAGGATAACTTCAATCTCGGCATTTACCGCATGCAAGTGCTAGAAAAGAATAAGACCATAATGCGATGGTTGAAGCACCGTGGTGGAGCTCAGCATCATGCCCGGTGGTTGAAAGAAAAAAGTGAGCCCTTACCTGCAGCAGCAGTGATCGGTGCTGATCCAGGTGTCATTTTGGCTGCTGTTACACCTGTGCCGGATACCCTTTCAGAGTACCAGTTTGCAGGACTGTTGCGAGGTGCCAAGACAGAACTTGTTGATTGTAAAACTGTTCCTTTAAAGGTCCCAGCTGAGGCCGAAATTGTACTTGAAGGGTATGTCAGCCTCGACGAATATGCGCCGGAGGGCCCTTATGGCGATCATACGGGCTATTATAACACCGTTGAGGAATTTCCAGTTTTTACTGTGACAGCTATCACAATGCGGCAAAATCCAATTTATCTGACAACCTTCACAGGTCGTCCTCCTGATGAGCCAAGTGTTCTTGGAGAGGCTCTGAACGAAGTTTTCATCCCACTTCTTCAACAGCAATTTCCTGAAATTACGGACTTCTGGCTCCCTCCAGAAGGGTGTTCTTACCGTATTGCGGTCATTTCTATGAAGAAGGCTTATCCAGGTCACGCTAAAAGAGTGATGCTTGGAGCGTGGTCTTATCTTCGCCAATTTATGTACACGAAGTGGGTGATCGTAGTTGATGACGATATTGACGCTCGCGATTGGAAGGACGTGATGTGGGCAGTCTCCACCCGGATGGACCCAGCAAGAGACATAACGGTTATTGAAAACACGCCTATCGATTATCTTGACTTTGCGAGCCCTGATAGTGGGCTAGGGTCTAAGATTGGTTTAGATGCTACAAATAAATGGCCCCCTGAAACCAAGAGAGAGTGGGGGCAAAAGCTCCAGATGGATCAAGATGTGGTCCGTAGGATTACGGAAATTTGGCCGGATTTAGGACTTCCGGGTAATGGCACTCCAATATGGGGCAGAAAGAATTGAGACCTGCTTGCATGAAAATCCAGTGACTTTTATCTGTTCGCGAGATTACGCGTGGGAAAGTCACGAATAAGGTATTCAAAATACAAATAAATTTTCAAACTCAAAGAGGAATTCATGGAATACCAAGATATCGTTTATTCGGAGGAAGAAGGCACAGCAACAATCCGGATAAATCGTCCTGAGGTGTACAATGCATTTCGCCCGCGGACCGTTGTTGAGATGATCAACGCACTGCTGACAGCTGGGTGGAACGATGAAATTGGTTCCATCATCTTAACGGGTACTGGTCCGAAGGCTTTTTGCACGGGTGGCGATCAGTCAGACAAATCCGGATCATATGGACATGGAGAGACCCGTGGCACCGTAGGGATGCCAATGGAGGAACTTCATACTGCAATCAGGGATGTACCAAAGCCTGTCGTTGCTATGGTTCGAGGCTATGCTATTGGCGGCGGCAATGTGTTGGCAACACTTTCAGATCTCACTATTGCAAGTGAAACCGCAGTATTTGGACAGGTTGGACCAAAGATGGGATCGGTTGATCCAGGATTTGGGACTGCCTATCTCGCTCGTATCGTTGGCGAAAAGAAGGCGCGAGAATTTTGGTATATGTGCAAGCGGTATTCTGCCCACGAAGCGGCGGCAATGGGATTGGTAAATGCTGTCGTACCTGACAATAAACTTGAGGAAGAAACAAAGGCCTGGTGTCGTGAATTGAATCAGCGCAGCCCCACGGCAATATCAATTGCTAAGCGGTCATTTAATGCTGATAGCGATAATATTCGAGGGATTGGAAGCTTAGGGTTCGCGGCGCTTAAACTTTATTATCACACGGATGAGTCCAAAGAAGGTGGTAATGCTTTTAGGGAGCGGCGTGATCCCGAGTTTCGTAAATACTATAAGTAACAAACTTGATTGCAGCCGGTGCAAAACCTGAAAAGTCAATATTTGTCCTATCGCAGCGATTTTTACCAACTAAAAAGGCCACCAAATTGGTGGCCTTTATTTTTCATTACAGTTTGGATGTTTTATGAGAGCCAGCGCTTCCGCCGGCGGTAAGTCTTTACATCCCGATATGATTTTTTCTCGCCACCTTCGCTGATACCAAGATAGAATTCTTGAATATCTGAATTATTGCGCAATGCTGCTGCCTCGCCTTCCATGACAATTGAGCCATTTTCCATAACGTAGCCGTAGTCAGCATATGCAAGAGCAAGGGTGGCATTCTGTTCAACCAACAGAATTGTTACACCTTGTTCCTCATTAAGTCGTTTTATGATGTTGAAAATTTCTTCAACAATCATAGGTGCAAGACCAAGAGATGGTTCGTCTAGAAGTACCATTTTGGGATTAGACATAAGGGCTCGACCAATTGCGAGCATTTGTTGCTCACCGCCTGAATAATAACCCGAACGAATATTCCTTCTTTCTTTAATTCGAGGGAAGTATTCGTAAACCATATCTTTTCGTCGGTTCATTTCAGCGGTTGAAGGTTCTATGTGACCTCCGGCGATTAGGTTTTCATCACCGGTTAGGTTTACGAAAACTCGGCGGCCTTCAAATACCTGGACAATTCCTTTTTTTACAATTTCAAAGCCAGCAAGGCTATCAATGCGTTCGCCAGCAAATGTAATATTGCCTCTGGTAATATCTCCACGTTCGGGGCGTAATAACCCTGAAATAGCCTTTAGTGTTGTTGTTTTTCCCGCACCATTGGCACCAAGTACCGTGGTGATTTTTCCTTCCTTGGCCTCCAGTGAGATGCCCCGAAGAACCAGTACAACGTTATTGTACATTACCTCGATATTATTGATTTGGAGCATTTTTGATCTCGTTGTCTGGTATTGGAAGGAAGGTGCTGCAGGTTCACTAAAGAACCTGCAGCACTTCTGGGTTTAACTTACTTCTTTTTCGCTTTTTCGATTTCTTCGATTAAGAGATTAGAAATCTCTGGGCGATAATCGCGATACCAGTCGGTGACTGGTTTGTAGCCATCTTTTGTAACCTGGAAGATGCGAACCCAACCGCCACCTTCATGATCCTTTTTGGTGATCTGGAGGGGAGGTAGGAGGCCACCCAAAGTAAAGTCCTTGATCTGGTAGAAACCATCGCGGACTTGTTCACCCGTCACATCACAGCTTCCCTTTGCTTTAATAGCATTTTCGATAGCAGCGATGTGAACAGCAGCCTGGAAAACGCCTCGGTTATAGTACACGGTGTACTGCATCGCATCTGGGTCGGGTTTGCCCTCTGCCTTATACATAGCCTTGATTTGCTGAATCACCGGATAATCCTGGCCAACACCTGCAAATTGCATTGTATTGTATCCCGCTGCGAATTCATTTCCGCCAGCTGCTTTGATATCGCCTTCAGATCCGGCCCATACGAAGCCTACGATCTTGTCTAGTGGGAAGCCAGCACGCTTGAACTCTTTCAGTGAAACAGACGGAGCGCGGCCGAAGAGGTGGCTGATTACAAAGTCAGCGCGGTAGCGGCGGGTGATGTCAAGGATCTGTGGTCCCATTTCAACACCAGGCGCTGGCACCGCAAACGTCCTAAGCTCATAACCTTCCTTTGGCTGTAGTTTTTCAAGTACAGGAATACCTTCCGTTCCCGCGGGGTTATCATAGTAGATGTAAGCAATTTTTTTGCCTTTTAGACTTCCACCAAGCTTATCCTTGGCAAATTTAACTGCTGCTGCGGCCTGGCTGTAATAACTTGCTGCGATTGGGAACATGTACGGGTAAGCTTCACCGTTTCCAGCGAGTGCAGTACCAAATCCTGCTGACGTTCCTGGCAGTTTGTCTTCAGCCATTTTTTGAACCAGGGCATAGACCATAGGAGTGCCATAAGGTGAAATCAGTACAGCATTTTCAGACTTATAAGTCTGATATGCCTCGACTGCTGCAGGCACCTTGTACTCATGGTCAATTTCGTGAGCGACAATCTTGCACTCACCTATCTTTTTTTGAGTGTTATATAAGTTCACATAGTCGTGATAGCCCGGGCATAACGCTGTACCGGTAACAGATGTTGGGCCAGTACGGTCACACATTAATCCAATAGTGACATCCTTTGCACTTGCCTGTGTGGCCAATGCGCCGGCTGCTAGGGCTGCTGCCCCAAGTGCAGTAAAGAATTTCATCCAATTTTCCTCCCTTACTCGTAAGTTCTCAAATTAATTTTTAATGAGAGAACGGCCAAACCCGGAAGTAATTCCGGATGTTAATCCACAATCGGTTTAATCCATCGGGTTCAACAATCAAAAAGACAATGATCAGCACACCAAACAGGATTTGACGCAATTGTGAAATACTTTGCGCAAGAACATCTGGCTCAACAAATATCGAGCCAACGCTCTCCATAAATAGTCGAATAGCAATCGGTAGCAGGCTAATGAAGAAGGCACCGAACACAGATCCAAGAATTGAACCAAGGCCCCCGATAATTACCATTGCTAAGTAGTCAATTGAGACACCAAGCTGGAACTGCTCATAAGAAGCGATGCCTAGATAATAGGTATAGAGCACGCCGGTGACACCAGCATAGAACGAGCTTATGGCGAATGCATATAGCTTATACTTAAATACGCTGATCCCAATAATTTCCGCAGCGATGTCCTGATCACGAATTGCTACAAAGGCACGCCCTATTCGGCTACGGATGAGATTTTGAGTGGCTATGACTGCGATTACCGCAACGATTAGAAGAAAGTAATATAGCTCTACAGGGCTCTCTAATTTTTCGCCGAGTAGGGTTGGTCGAGGCACTTCAATGGATGCTTGCGCGCCACCTGAAATTTCAGGCGAGTGGTTGATAATCCACTCGATTATGAATTGGGCAGCAAGTGTGGCGATAGCAAGATAAACTCCTTTAATTCTAAGAGATGGCACACCAACAACGATACCAATCGCTGCCGCCATTAAACCGCCCGCTGGAAGCGTAATTAAAAATGGTAAATCAAATTTTGTCGCTAAATTTGCTGCTGTATACGCTCCCACTGACATAAAGGCAGCATGGCCGATTGAAAGCTGACCTGCGTAACCGAGCAAGATGTTAAGTCCAAGAGCGCCAACTGTAGCTATCGCCACTAGGCTTAGTAGGGTGAGGTAGTATTCATTCATCACCACTGGTGCGGCAAGGAAGAACAACACCAGCAGCGAAAACGCAGCAAAGCGTGAAATCGGAAGCGGATAAAGGCTCATATCCGACTTGTAGTCAGTCTTATAGTAACCTGACTCGCGGTAATACATGTGCCTATATCCTCTCGATCAGCTTGCGGCCAAGCAAGCCGTAAGGTCGTATCATCAACATGATGATCATCAATACGTAAGGAGTGAAGTCTTTTGTGCCGCCACCGACGTACGGATCAATGAAGCCGGCCGCTAGAGCTTCGGCTACGCCAATAATGATCCCACCGACAATGACCCCTATGATTGAGTCAAGGCCGCCAAGAATTACGACGGGAAATACTTTTAGCCCAACAAGAGCCAATTGGGTGTCAACACCCGAAGCGCTTCCCCACAAAACGCCGCCCAACATGGCCACAATACCCGCCATCACCCATGCAAGGGCAAAATAGCGCTCGACATTGATACCCATGGCGCCTGAGACCTGATGGCTGTCAGCAACTGCGCGCATTGCAATGCCTTTACGGGTTTTAAGGAAAAACCAACCAAAGATAACGAGGAAGATGATACTTATCCCAGCGCCAAGAAGTTGGATTGGGGTGAAGAAAAACGGTCCAATGATAATTGGAAAATCTTCGATCGGAAGTTTAAGCCCCCTCGGTGCTGCACCAAAAACCATTGGGCCAATGCCACGCAGGATAAATGCAAGACCAATGGTTGCCATAATAATTGCCACGATTGGCCGCCCGATGAGTGGCCTTAAAACAACTCTCTCGAGAGCAATATTGAACACAACCATGAATATGAGGCCGGCAAATAATGCCAGCCATAGAGGAAATTCGTAGGCAGCACTTGCAAGTGCAGAGATTACAATACCAGCAATCATCACGAATTCGCCTTGGGCGAAATTGATCGCGTCAGTCGCCTTGTAAATAAGCACAAATCCTAGTGCTACGAGGGAGTACATCAAACCATTCGCCACACCCTGGCCGAACAGTTCGATTGCGAATGCCATATTGCCGCTCATCCGCTTTCTCCTAAGCCGCGTCTTGAATCTTGAGGTTCATGTCGACGTGGCTCTTTCGACCATCCTCAAATGTTACCTCAGCGCGCAGATCAACATTGTTGGCCCCTGAATAAAATGCGCTGATCACCGATGCATACTGCTCCGCAATAAAGCCACGACGAAGCTTTCGAGTACGCGTAATTTCCGAGTCATCAGCATCGAAATCTTTTCCTAGCACCAGGAAACGTTTGACCTGTAGTGGCTCGGGTAATGTTCTGTTGATACCTTTGATTTCTTCAGCAATTAGCTCGAGGACTTCGGACTTTTGAGATAAATCCATGTAGTTAGTATAGGGTAATGCGCGTCTCTCAGCCCATTTTCCAACGGTGTTGAAGTCAATCGCAATCATGGCACAGACTGAAGGTCTGTCATTTCCAAATGAAATAGCCTCTGTAATGTAAGGGCTATATTTGAGTTTGTTTTCAACAAATTGAGGAGCAAAGGCGGAGCCGTCTTCCAGCTTGCCAACATCTTTGGCCCTATCGATGATTGTTAGTTCGCCACTGGCTTCAATGACACCCGCATCGCCGGTTTTAAACCAACCATCGTCTGAGAAAGCTTCTTTAGAAGCCGATTCATTCTTGTAATATCCAAGAAAGACATTGGCGCCTTTGATTTGGACCTCGCCATTGTCAGCAATTCTAAGATCAATTCCCTCTAGAGGTTTTCCAACGCTGTTGGGATTTGCTTCGCCATCACGTTGAATTGACCCGAGGCCCGAAATCTCAGTTGATCCATAAACTTGCTTGAGATTTACCCCATAAGCTCGGAAAAAACGGAATGTATCGGGACCTAAGGGAGCCCCACCAGTATAAACCCAGCGTGCGCGCCTTAATCCAAGCTGATCACGAATTGGGGAATAGACAAGCAATTCTCCCAAAAAGAGGTTTATCCGGTCGCAAATGCCTAGTGTCTTACCTTCTTCCTGCTTTTGCACTGCGGCGATGGCTGCACTGTGAAACCGGTCAAAAACAAACTTCTTTAAGCCCGAAATATCCTCAGCCTTAACTTGGATATCAGAGAGGAAGTTTTCCCAGGCGCGCGGTGCAGCTAGCATTCCTGTTGGACCCAATTCACGTAAATCGCGAAGAAGAGTTTCTGGTCCTTCTGGGCAATTGCAAGCTGCGCCCGTTAATAAGCTCGTTCCTAAACTATATGTTGCATCTCCCACCCATGCCATTGGCAGGTATGAAAGGAAGTCATCGCTTTCGCGCACCTCCTCTACATTGATAAATGCTTCGGCCGCCGACACGATGTTGGCGTGACTAAGCATGACACCTTTTGGTTTTCCGGTTGTTCCTGATGTGTAACACATCACAGCAACAGCATTCGGATCTAGTGCCTTCACGCCTTCTTCATAAGCGGAACGATCTCCGGCAACACCTGCCTCAATAACCGCGTCGTAAGACTTCAGCAGAGAATGCTTATAGTCTCCTAGTCCGCGATCATCGCAAAAAATGATGCGTTTAAGCTGGGGGAGGCGGTCTTCGATCGACAACATTTTGTCAACCTGTTCCTGATCCTCAGCAACAATGATGGAAACGTCAGCATCCGCAATCACATATGCTAATTCGTCAGCGATAGAATCTTGATAGACAGGAACTGCCGCGCCACCCAAGGCCTGAGCCGCTAACTGAGCCCAGTACAGGCGAGGGCGGTTGTCCCCAATGACGGCGAGTTTATCTCCAGCACCAAAACCTTCTGCTTTCAAACCAAGCGCAAGAGCTGCAACCTGATCCGCATAATCGCTCCAGCTATATGTCTCCCAAATACCAAGATACTTCTCACGCATTGCCGGCTTAGATGCGCGGCTCCTGCTGTTCTCAATCACCAGCCCCGGTAGTGTTTTTGCCTCAGCCATGTCTGCTTATCCCTGCAAATGTGAGGCGCCCAGGTAGGCGCGTATGACGGCAGGGTCAGCCTTTACCTGATCTGGCGTGCCATCAGAAATTTTTTCGCCCTGATCCAGGACGACAATATGGTCTGAAATATCCATGACCACGCCCATATCATGCTCAATAAGGATGATTGTGGTGCCAAATTCTGCATTCACATCAAGGACGTAGCGAACCATATCCTCTTTTTCTTCTGAGTTCATGCCGGCCATTGGCTCATCAAGTAGTAACAGAGTGGGGTCAAGGGCTAGCGCTCGACCGAGTTCTACTCGCTTCTGCAGACCATAGGCTAGCTCACCAGTATTTGCACGGCGAAGGTCAGAAATACGAAGAAAATCGATGATTTCTTCTGCGCGCTTCCGGTGATGGATTTCTTCTTTTTGGGCCGCCCCCCACCACATAAAGCAGGACATAACACTTGATTTCATGCGGACATGACGACCGAGCATCAAATTATCTAGTACGGTTAAACCACGGAAAAGAGCGATATTCTGGAATGTGCGAGCAATGCCCAGCTCGGCAATGCCACTCGGAGAACGTCCGATTAGCTCCGTTCCGTCAAATTTAATCGAGCCTTGGTCAGCCTTATAGAATCCACTGATCATGTTGACCAACGATGTCTTGCCGGCACCGTTTGGGCCAATGATCGAAAAAATCGAGCCGCGCTCGACTTGAAGGCTTACTTCTTTTACGGCCTGAACGCCGCCGAAGCTTTTCGCGACTTTGTCGACTGTTAAGATCGGGTCGCTACTGCCCCCGCTCGAATCGAGCATGGAACGCCTCCTCCACCTGAATATTTTTTTATAAAGACAGAATCACCCTGTCTTTCGTTATTTGTAAAAGCCTAGGCTGAGATATCGAAAAGGCGCAACCCGGTTTTAAAAATTTATTTTTGATAAGAGCTTGACGAATTTCCTGGTTAGTGGATGGAACAATTTTGGCGCAAAGAATTCGCCTGCAGCACGCTTTGAGATTTCAGAAAGTGTCGGGTACGCAGCTATGACCTGGGCAAGACTTCCTATTTTTTGTTTCCGCTGAACAGCAAGCGTCCATGGTAAAATGAGCTCGCCAGCGCTAGGGCCCACTAGGGATGCGCCTAAAACTCTTCCTTTGGATGTCGTTATAACTTTCAATGAACCTGAAGTTTTGCGTTCTGCTATGGCTCTGTCATTATCCTCAAATTTTGCGCTTAAAACTTTTACAGCACCGTCATATTTTTCTGATGCGTTTTCTTCAGATAAGCCTACATGGGCTAATTCAGGATCTGTGAAGGTTATACGCGGGATAGCTTGATAGTTTACTTTTGCAGGGAGCCGGAACAGCACGTTTTTTATGATTATCCCAGCATGGTATCCAGCAACATGTGTATGCTGCATACCACCTGCAACGTCTCCAGCTGCAAATACTCTTTTGTTTGTTTTACTACGCAATCGGTCATCCACATCAATGCCATTCACATTGGTGGAGATGTTTGCGGCATTGAGGCCAAGGTTGTTTAAGGTTGGCCGGCGGCCAGTCGCAATTAGTAAGTGGCTGCCAATCACTAAATCCCTATTAAAGAGTTCAATTTTAAATGTTGCTTCTTCGTATTTAACCGCTTGGATTTTTGTATTCTGCAGCACCTGGATGCCTTCTGCCGTTAGTCGTTCCAGGATGATTTTTGTTAATTCAGGATCCTCTTTTGATAATGGTCGGGAAGACTCTATCACCGTTACTTTTGAACCAAGTCGACCGAAAGCTTGAGCAAGTTCCATACCTATAGGGCCAGCTCCAATGATGATTAGATGGTCAGGTAACACCTGAGTTTCAAAGATTGTTTCGTTAGTGTGAAATGGAACTTCGGTTAGCCCTGGTATTGGCGGTAAAAAAGGGTGCGAACCTGTTGCGATTACAAAGCGTCTTGCCTTTATAACCGAGCCACCAGCTATAACGGTTTTCGGATCAATAAAGCTCCCGTGCTCTCTGATAACCTTAACGCCAAGCCTCTCAAAACGTTCTTGGCTATCATGTGGAGCTATTTCCGCTATGGCTCCTTTTACGTGTTCCATAACTCCTAAAAAATCGACTACTGGTTCTACGTCGGCTATGCCAAACTTGCTTCCAGATCGAAGTGTTTCAGCATGTTTTGCTGCTGCTATGAGCGCCTTCGATGGGACGCAGCCAGCATTTAGGCAATCGCCTCCCATTTTATTTCGTTCAATGAGTACAACAGACGCGCCCATTTGAACGGCAGCTGCCGCTGCAGACAAACCTGCAGCACCGGCACCAATGACACAAAGGTCTGGCCTCAAGGTCTCATTGGGCATCTGTTTCTCTCCAAATGCACCAGCGGTGGATTTTATCCGATCTGTATTCGACTTTTGAAAAAAGCCGATAACCCGTTATCAGAGCTCTAACTCAATTAAATAGGGGCCATCGCTAGCCAGTCCGTGTCTAAGTGCTCGAATAAGACTATCGCAATCGTTAGCTCTGCTTGCCTCTACCCCAAGGCTTTTGGCCATGTTCATCCAGTCAATTGCTGGGCGATCAAGGCTCAACATATCAACAGCGCGGGGTCCTGGATTTTTTACGCCGACATTAGTTAGTTCACCTTGAAGGATGCGATAAGCGCGGTTTGCGAAAACAACCACAGTCACATCCAGATTTTCGCGAGCCATGGTCCAGAGCGCTTGTACCGTATACATCCCGCTTCCATCGCCCTCCAGGGTTACAACCTTTCTATTCGGTTGGGCCACGGCCGCTCCTATGGAAACAGGAAGCGCATAGCCAATGGATCCCCCCATGCCATTTAGCCAACAATGGGCAGGCGCATGGGAAGTCAGTGGAAAGAAGCCGCGTCCGGATGTAACAGATTCATCAACAACAATCGCGTTTTCTGGAAGCGTCGCTCCAAGAACCGCTGCAATTTTATCTAACGTAATCTCGCCGCTTGGGGCTTCTGGACGAGCAAGTGGCGCAATGTGTGCTGCCTCCGTATTCAGACATCCAAGTTCTGCTGCGAGTGCCTCAAGTGCACCCTCAAGATCATCTTCAGCACTCGCTAGATGAGTAATTTGGCAACCGTCTGCTGTAAGGATTGAGGGTTTATTTGGGTATGCAAAAAATGCGACGGGTTGTTTAGCGCCACATAAAACCATGTGTTGAGTATCTTTGAGAACATTCCGCGCAAGATCTACAACATATGGAACACGCTCTACCTTCACTCGACCTGCTCCGCGTTGAAGGCGTGCGTTTTGGCCTTCCGAAAGCAGACGACATCCTGTTTTCGCTGCTATGCGTCCTGCAAAATCAAGTGCTCTTTCTCGTAGGGCCACACCGCCAAGCATTAGCATCCCAGCGTCACCAGCCTTACTAAGGACTTTCGCTGCCGCAACTACGGCTTCTGATGATACAGTAGTTCTTGGGGTTGGTGGTTTGGCAGTCACTGGACTGCCTCCAGGATTCCATGCCGTATCAGCAGGCAGAATTAACGTAGCGATTTGGCCGGGAGCGGTGCGTGCAGCTTCAACTGCTAGTGCTCCGTCCGCCGCAATGCCCTCAGCTTTTGGTGAGGATTTAACCCAGTTTGACATGGGTGCTGCAACAGCTTCTATGTCGGATGTAAGCGGTGCGTCATGCTCTAAGTGATATGTTGCATGATCACCTACTACGTTCACTATCCCCGATTTAGCCTTTTTTGCGTTGTGCAAGTTGGCGAGGCCGTTTGCTAGGCCAGGGCCCAGATGAAGAAGCGTGGAGGCTGGTCGGTCCGCCAATCTGTAGTAGCCATCTGCCGCTCCTGTAACGACTCCCTCGAATAGGCCCAGCACGCAGCGCATGCCAGGTACACTGTCTAAGGCAGCAACAAAGTGCATCTCGGATGTACCTGGATTTGTAAAGCATACATCCACATCACTCGCGACCAGAGTTCGGACAAGGCTTTCGGCACCATTCATGCTCATTAGTGGGCTTCCTTATTTGCAGTCATAAACTACACTGTTAAATGATTAGGTTCGCAATCTAGTGCACATTCTGCAAGGACACACTACTTGGGGAGATTAGGTCATGGATGGCGTCCATAAGATCGGTGGTTTTGAAACTCCGCCTGGTGCCCGTGCAGCTAAGATAGCACCTTTGATAGATCAGTTAGCAAACGACATTGATGATCAGAGAAGACTTCCGGCTGAGTTGCTAACGGCGCTCCATGAAAACGGCCTTTTTAGAATGTTGTTACCTAAATCGTTCGGAGGAGAAGAGGTAACGCCACTTGAATTCATGGACGCAATTGAAACCCTGGCTCGTCATGATGCCAGCGTTGCTTGGTGCATTGGCCAGGCCAATGGTTGTGCCATGACCGCTGCGTACCTTGCACCAGAAATTTCTGAAGAGATTTGGGGTCGCGACCCACTCGGCGTCGTTGCTTGGGGGCCAGGGCAAGCAGAGGCTAAGGTGGTTGAAGGAGGCTACAGGCTTTCGGCCTCTTTAATGTTTGCCAGTGGCGGCCGACATGCAACCTGGCTCGGATGCCATACGGCTGTAAAAGATGGTGACGGCGTTGTCATAAAAGGACCCGAGGGAAACCCGGAACTTAGGACCTTTCTAATGCCAGCACCTGAGATTGATATGGTTGATGTTTGGGATGTGATTGGTCTCCGCGGTACGGCTAGCGATGCATATAATCTCAAAGAAGTATTCGTGCCGGAGCAATACGTCACTGCGAGGGATAAACCATATGCCCGGGTGTATGATGCACCTCTCTATATTTATCCATCTATGACAATGTTTGCGCAGGGCTTTGCGTGTGTCGCACTTGGCATTGCTCAAGGTGCACTTGGGGATTTTTTAGCTTTTGCTCAAGGTAAGACGCCACGACTGGCGAAATCGACAGTTTCTGACAGTGCTGTTGCTCAAACTGAAACAGCCCATGCTTCGGCTAGAATTATGGCAGCTCGTGCGCTTCTTCGGCAGGAAGCTGAAGCAATTTGGGACGAGGTTTGTAGCACGGGAGAGCTTACTGTTGCAGCGCGTGCTCGTATCCGTTTGGCATCAACTTATGCCATCCATGAAGCTAAGAGCGCCGTTGACGTGTTGTTTGATTTAGCGGGCGCAGATGCGATCTTTAAGTCAAAACCCTTTGAACGGCGTTTTCGTGATATCCACACCGTCACGCAGCAGCTTCAGGGAAGAAAGACCCACTTGCAATCAGTTGGTGCATGGATGATGGGGAAAGACCCCGACCTATCGATTATGTGATATGCGTCTGGTGTAAAGAGCTAGACGCAAAATATTATGGTAACTGCCAAGTTTGTCGGTTTGTTAGAAGTTATTGGCAGGGCTATTCTATTTAAAGAGCGTTGACCGTTAGTTATTAGCTGCCTTGGTCTCTCAAGTAGTCTAAATATCCCTGTAAAATAAAAGTGGCTGCTGTGGCGTCTATAAGTTCACCACGACGCTTTCTGCTCAAATCTGCATCTAATAAAGCCCGCTCGGCTGCGTTTGTGGACATTCGTTCATCCCAAAACGCCAGCGGTAACTGACGCACTTTTAAAAGATTTCTGGCAAAGGCCTTGGAGGCCTGTGCCCTTGCTCCAGGTTTCCCAGAAAGATCTAGAGGTAACCCTACTATAATCGCACCTACCGTATTGGTTTCGAAGAGAGAGATTAGGTTATTTGCAAGATCCTCAAATCGCCGCCCCCGTTTTAGGGTCGTCCTAGCGGTAGCTATAGTCAGCCCAGGATCTGCGATTGCAACGCCAACAGTGGCGCCGCCGACATCTAGGCCAGCAATTCGCATCCCTCTTGGAATTAAGTGATAAAGCTCATCAGGCTTGCAGATCGACATGGGCGATGGTAATCGCGCACCACTAACCGTTGCAAGAAAACTATTGAATTATTGACAAGTGAGGGAGCGGATTTGTCCCTAGATAGAGATACCATTACACGTATTGCAAAGCTTGCACGTATTGACGTGGAAGAGCCTGAAGTCGAGGGTCTTGTCACTGAGCTTAACAATATCCTGGATTGGGTGGAGACATTAAATGCCATACCTACCGACGGCGTTGAGCCAATGGTTGGTGTAGGTGTAAAGCGCGCTCCTTTGCGCGAGGATGTAGCGACTGATGGAGAACAAGCTGAAGCGGTGCTAGCAAACGCACCTGATCCGGCTTCAACTTATTTTACTGTCCCCAAAGTGATAGAGTAACCATGGCAATTTCAGAACTATTAAAATTTGATATTGCGACGGCGAGCACTGCTCTTCGGGCAGGCGATTTCACTGCGGTTGAGCTTACAGAGGCTTATTTGGAGGCTGTTGAGGCCTCTCGCGACCTGAATATTTTCATTACAGAGACGCCTGAGCGGGCAATTGCTGATGCGGCCAAGGCAGATCAACGCATAAGGTCGGGCGCGTCTAGTAAGATGACCGGCATGCCTATCGGCATGAAAGACCTGTTCTGTACTGAGGGTGTAAAAACTACAGCTGCCTCTCATATCTTAGGGGATTTTATACCGCCCTATGAGTCAACGGTTTCAGCAAAATTAAAGGCTGCCGGAGCTGTTCTTTTGGGTAAGACAAATTTAGATGAGTTTGCAATGGGCTCGTCAAATACAACCAGTGCCTTTGGTTCAGCAATAAATCCATGGAAACAAATAAACGGGAATAAGCCTTTAACACCAGGAGGCTCGTCGGGTGGCTCGGCCGCCGCCGTCGCAGCTGGTGCTGCGATCGCTGCAACAGGAACCGATACTGGAGGGTCAATCCGTCAACCAGCTGCTTTTTGCGGTATTGTTGGTATCAAGCCTACCTATGGCCGCTGCTCGCGTTGGGGTGTAGTTGCTTTTGCATCGTCACTTGACCAGCCTGGACCTTTTGCTCGGACAGTGCGGGACGCCGCTATTATGTTGGCGGTGATGTCTGGTCACGACGCTAAGGATTCAACGTCTGCAACCCAGGAAACGCCAGACTTTGAAGCATTGATTGAAGGTGGCGTTAAGGGAATGCGGATCGGGGTGCCTAAGGAGTATCGTGTGGACGATATGCCAGGGGATATTGATGCGATCTGGCGACGCGGTATCGAAATGGTAACTGCCGCTGGGGCAGAGGTGGTTGATGTTTCTCTTCCTATGACGATGTCGGCATTGCCAGCGTACTATATCGTAGCGCCAGCGGAGGCTTCAGCAAATCTGGCCAGGTATGATGGGGTTAGATACGGACGCCGTATTGATGGCGATGATTTAGCTGGCATGTATAGCGCCACACGTGGCCAGGGTTTTGGCAAAGAAGTGCGGCGGCGAATAATGATTGGCACATACGTCCTCTCTGCAGGTTATTACGACGCGTACTACAAAAAAGCTCAGCGTGTCCGAACATTGATAGCCCAGGATTTTGATAGTGTGTTTCGTAATGTTGATGCATTGCTTACACCAACAACACCAGGCGCAGCATTCCCGATTGGTGAGAAGGAAGATGATCCGATTGCCATGTACCTGAATGATGTTTTCACTGTGCCTGCTAGCCTCGCTGGCCTGCCTGCTATTTCGGTACCTGCTGGTGTTGATGCCAATGGGCTTCCATTAGGACTTCAAATTATCGGAAGGCCTTTTGATGAAGGCACTATCCTGCGATTAGGTCAGGCTATTGAGGATGCCGCTCAATTTGAAATGCGGCCACGTCTTCTGGTGAAAGATTTAAAATGAGTAATTTGGTAGAAGGCCGTGATGGCCAATGGGAATTGGTAATTGGTCTTGAGACGCATGCTCAGGTAACTTCCGAAGCTAAGTTATTCTCTGGTGCTTCTTCTGCTTTTGGAGCAGGGCCAAATACGCATGTCAGCTTTCTAGACGCTGGCATGCCTGGCATGCTTCCAGTCATTAACCAGCGTT
>JAURGE010000020.1 GCA_030833925.1 Alphaproteobacteria bacterium | reverse complement strand
AACATCGGAAACGCTCGCGGCACTTGGCTATGATGAAGAAGCTCAGGCCAAACTTAAGGCAGAAGGGGCGATATGACCTATGCCCAATGAAGTTCTCATCGAAACAGACGGACCTGTTCAGATTCTGACCTTAAATAGGCCTGATAAGCTTAACGCTGTTAACGAAGCGCTATCACAGAACCTTCGCCAAGCAATAACAAATGCAGCTCATGACGATAAAATTGCTGTAGTGATTTTAACTGGTTCCGGCCGGGCATTCTCAGCCGGTGCCGACCTAAAGGAAGCAGCAAAAAATGGGGAACGGTCGCAACGTCAATCATTGCAGGCAGCTAGTAATTCAACCGCCATATACGAAGCACTGATTGCCTGCGACAAACCCGTGATAGCTGCAGTCAATGGCTATGCGCTTGGTGCCGGTTCAGCAATTGCGATTTCTTGTGATCTCGTAATCGCAAGTGATAATGCCGTTCTTGGATATCCGGAGCTAAAACACGGTCTCGCCGCAACTGCAGTATCGCCAACCCTCGTTGCCCAAATAGGCCGAAAGCCCGCAAGTGAATTATTGCTTCTGGCGGAAAACATTACATCGCAGCGCGCGTTAGAAATTGGTCTGATTAACCGGGTTGTACCCAGTCAAGAATTGATGACATGTGCAAAAACCTGGGCCTCTACCCTGGCAGGTCATAACCACGACGCGCTATGGATGACGAAACGCATGATCCGACGCTCATCTGAAATGACACTTTCACAAGCTCACAGCCTCGCAGCAGATAGCCTGACTGTGATGCGTGGCTTTTGATCGGGACAAGACCCTACTACCATCCGACGAAACATTAAAAAATTGCAGCTGAGATAACCCATGAACTACACAGATCCTGCCGACTTCAAAGCACGCGACACGATCGAAATTCGGAATCAGATAGACAGCTGGCTGAACCAATTCGAAGCTGCCTTAGCTGAGTGCGATGCCGATAAAATAGCAGAGTGCTTCACAGAGGACGGAAACTGGCGGGATGTTCTCGCTTTCACGTGGCACCTCACCCCATTCGTTGGCGCGAACCAAATCGGCGTTGGTTTAGCAAAGCGACAATCGGTTGTTCTCGCACACAATTTTGAAGTCAATCCAGGACGCAGTGCTCCACGACGCGTCAAACGCCTGCAAAAAGATTGCATAGAAGCAATGTTTCGCTTTGAAACTAAGCTTGGCCGTGGCGAAGGTGTTCTTCGACTAGTAGAGGAAGAAGGCTCCACTCCTAAAGCCTGGGCACTCTCGACCTCATTAGAAGAACTAAAAGGTTTCGAAGAAAAAATCGGCGCAAACCGACCCAGTGGCGCTGCTTATTCTCGAAATTTTGGCGGTGACAACTGGGAAGATGCCCGTCGACGCGCTCAAGCATATGATAATCATGATCCAACCGTTCTCGTGGTTGGCGGCGCACAGGCAGGGCTTTCCATAGCAGCTCGATTGAACCAAATCGGCGTCGACACCCTAGTCGTCGAAAAATGGCCACGTATTGGGGACAGCTGGCGGAAACGTTACCACTCGTTAGCGCTTCACAATTCTATCCACGTTAATAATCTTCCTTATATGCCGTTCCCGCCCACCTGGCCAAATTACATCCCCAAAGACATGCTGGGTTTATGGTTCGAGTCCTACGCCCAAATCATGGAAATCAACCATTGGACATCGACGGAATTTACTAAGGGGGAATGGGATGATTCAGCAAAACACTGGAAAGCAACACTAAAACTCGCCGATGGGTCGGAGCGGGTTTTAAAACCACGGCACATCGTTTTTGCAAACGGGGTTAGCAGCTATCCGCTAAAACCAGAGATCCCGGGACTTGAAGATTTCAAAGGCGATGTCATCCATTCAGAGGGCTTTGATAGTGGCGCCCCTTACGCAGGGAAAAAAGCAATTGTCATAGGCACTGGCTCGAGTGGCAATGATATCGCTTTGGACCTGCATAGCTTCGACGTGGATACGACCATCGTCCAACGCGGCTCTACCACTGTCGTTTCTATCGAACCATCCGCTAAACTAAACTACGCTCTCTACGATGAGGGTTTATCTGTTGAGGAATGTGACCTGATCGGTCTTGCAGCCACTCCTCCCCTTGTAATTAAGGCCTACCAACTCGCCGTCAAAAGAATGATGGACCTCGATAAAGAAATGATCGAGGGCCTGGAGAAGATTGGTTTTAAATATGACATCGGTGAAGATGGCACCGGCCATCAGATGAAGTACCGGAGGCGTGGCGGAGGTTACAACCTAGACGCTGGCAGTTCTGCCCTCATGATTAAGGGGGAAATTGGCCTTATACAAAACGACGATATCGATAGGTACTGCGCCCAAGGTGCTCTCATGAAAGACGGTTCGATCGTGGAGGCTGATGTTATCGTTCTCAGCACTGGGTACTATCCTCAGGGGGAACTTGTCCGCAGGGCTCTCGGCGAGAGCATGGCAGAAAAAATAGGGCCCATTTGGGGTGAAGACAAAGATGGGGAACTTGCCAATATGTTTAAACGCACCCCTCAGGAAGGAGTGTGGTTTATTGCTGGCAGCCTGACCCAAGTCCGCGTGTACTCGAAATATCTTGCACTCCAGATCAAAGCCTTAGAGGAAAACCTAGTCGACACTGATCCCCATGCCTAACCCCAGGAAGAGTGAGAACCAACATGGCATTAGAAGTCATCGCGAGTGGAAAAACACTGGGCGCTGAAGTTCGTGGCATTGACCTCTCAAAAGGTCTCGAGGGTGATGAACTCAAAGCAGTCGAGGCAGCTTGGTTAGAGCACTTAGTGTTGATTTTTCGTGACCAAACCATTGACGACCATCAACTATTGAATATGGCCGAAAGTCTAGGTGGGGCCCAGGCGACGAAATCAAGAGACTTCTACGTTAAGGCTGGTTTTACAGAAAAATCTGCTCGATTATCCTCTGTCCCCGGCATCTCAATTATCTCAAACTTGGACGACAATGGAAAACCCGTTGCCCTGCATGCAGGCAGCGGCAGTCAAGAGCTCCACTGGCACACCGATAATTCTTATGTTGAGACCCCCCCCAAAGGAAGCATACTTCACGCACTTCAAACGCCTACAAATGGCGGGGGGCATACGAGCTTTGCGAACCAATACCTTGCCTATGAGAGCTTGCCAGACAAGCTAAAGGCAAAGCTAAGTGGTTTGCATATTCTTCATGACGACAGTCGCAATACAGCAGGAGGACTTCGACCTACCCGGGTCTCAGCGAAATCTCGTGAGGAAGTCACGGGCCCGGTGCATCCTCTGCTACGTATTCATCCAGGCACAGGAAAAACAGCACTATATCTTGGCCGTCGCTATGCATGGCCATCTAGTCACATCGTCGAATTAAGTGATGACGAAAGCGAAGTTCTATTAGATGAGCTCTGGACTGCTGCGTCGAAACCAGAAATTACCTGGACGCATTCCGACTGGCGCCCTGGAGATGTTCTAATGTGGGACAACAGGTGCACTCTGCATGCCCGCACCCAGATAGATCCGACTCAAGCTAGGGAAATGCATCGCACGTTAATCAAAGGGGAAGCGATTATTCCAGGATAATCTAAATTGAAGGTGGGATGATCGGCTCTAAAGCTGGCTTGCCCAAAATAAGATCAGCCCCCTTCTCGGCGATCATCATTGTGCCGGCATTCAGATTAGCAGAGAGCATCGTTGGCATAACCGAAGCATCAATGACTCGCAGCCCTTCAATTCCGCGCACTCGAAGTTGATCATCGACGACGCTAGTGGGATCACTTGATGGAGCCATCCTACAAGTGCCCATAACGTGAAAGGTTGTGTTCCCAAAATGACGAGCCGCCTCCAATAGCTCCTCATCAGATTGGACATCGGCTCCAGGGTAGCTCTCCACATCAACGAAAGGTTTAAGAGCTTCAGTGTGGATTAATCGTCTAGCAAGCTTCATCGCCCCAACGACAACCCGGCGGTCTTCATCTGCGTCCAAGTAGTTTGGTTGGATAGCTGGTGCCTCAAACGGATCATTAGACCTAGCTCGGACATATCCCAAACTCTCAGGCCGATGTTGCCATGCTGCAATGGTAAAGCCGGGGTGGTCATCCAAAAGCCCATGCACACCCAGCTTGTAGCTTGCTGGCGTAAATATGAACTGGAGGTCATTACTTTTTATTGAAGGGTCCGTATGCCAGAAACCATAAACCATCGATGGGCTGAGATTAACAATGCTCTTTCCGCCCGCCAGGTATTTAGCAATCTCGCCGACCAATCGAATACCTTTTGCTCGTTCATTCAAGGTTTCAATACCTTTAACCTTTACGGCAAATCGCGGCGCATAGTGATCGCGAAGGTTTTCGCCGACACCTCGAAGCTCATGAATAACAGGAATACCAAGTTCATGAAGTAGGTCGCCCGGCCCAATCCCAGAGAGTTGAAGAAGCTGGGGAGAATTAATCGCCCCACCACTCACGATAACTTCTCGCGTAGCCCTAACTTCGGTAAGAGCGCCTCCTCGACCACCTTTTGTAAACTCGACACCGACTGCACGCTTATCCTTCAAAATAAGGCGCGTCGCATGTGCACGGGTCTTAACTACTAGATTAGGGCGCCCCCGCGCTGGTTTCAGAAATGCCCTGGCTGTGCTTACACGCCTCCGGCTTCTAACTGTCCTCTGAACATAAGAAACACCAGCCTGGTCCATACCATTGTAATCAGAATTACGAGGAATACCGACTTCCTCTGCGCCCCTCATAAAGGCTTCGCATAGAGGATGTTGGTAATCGAGGTCTGTTACCGAAAGATTCCCCTCACGACCGCGAAAAAAATCATCACCGTTGCCTATCTTCTGCTCGCAGCGCTTGAAATACGGCAGGACATCAGCATAGCCCCAGCCCTTGTTCCCCCGTTGTGCCCAGCCATCAAAATCCATCCTTTGGCCACGATTATAGATATGGCCATTGATTGAGGAGGACCCGCCAAGCGTCTTGCCACGTGGAACACCTATTGAGCGACCTGCTGTCCAATAACTGGGTTCTGCCTCATATAGCCAATTCACTTTGGGATCAGTCAAAGTTTTTATAAAGCCAGCTGGAATATGAAGGTAAGGATTCCAATCTGGCGGTCCTGCCTCCAGCAAACAGACTTTAGATTTGCCATCCTCAGTAAGGCGATTGGCCAGAATACAACCAGCAGACCCGGCCCCTACGATGATGTAATCGAATGTTTCAGCCATAACTCCACCTTCGATTAATATTCGAGCGAGAGGATATGAAGTTAGGCAAAGGACTTCTTACCGTCATCAACTTCAGCCTTGAAAAATCTCGCTATAGTTTTGCAGTGTTCGTGGTAGCACCGTTGTAAAGTATCTGACTAACAGCATCCGCTGCCTTAGCCTGAAAAGCCATGATCTCCGGGTCGAAATCACGCGCAGGACGCGGTGTATGCTCAAAGGCTTGATAACGGTCCTCGCCGCTCACAAGCGCTGCTGAGTCCCACTCTCCAACAATTTGCTCAGTTTCTACGGGCATGAAGTGCATCGACACACCGATCCGCCGATCCAAACCACGGTTTGGCCCGCTTGCATGGGCTAGGCGGTAGTTGTGAATAGACATTTGACCTGGCTTGAGTGGCATGTGAACGGCTTTCGCATCATCAACACCTTGGGTGATCTCTTGCCCTCTGGTGAGCATATTATCAGCATGATATCGATCTTCATGAAGTAGGCCTTCGCCTCGGTGGGTACCAGGCATTACTCGCATACAACCGTTTTCTGTCTGCGCAGGCGAAAGCGCCAGCCAAGCCGTGATAACCTTATCACTTGATAGGCCCCAATAGGTATTGTCCTGGTGCCATGACACAAAGCTCTCAGAGCTGGCATCCTTGATCCAAAAGATCGTGTTCCAGCACAAAATATTGGGTCCTATTAATTGCTCAATTGGATCCAAAACTCGCCGATCACGAATGACATCATCCAACCACTTAAATAGCAAATGCGACTTAGCCCGGTAAGCAGGTGGCAGCTTGCCACCACTCTCCATCTCAGCCGCCTCTAGGCTCTCTCGGCAGGTCGCCACCTCAGCTGGGGTTAATACATCGATGGGAAAGACGTAGCCTTCTTGTTCGTATTGGAAAACCTGATCTTGATTCAGTGACATTAGGCCTGCTCCTTAAACATCCACTTTCGAGCTATTTCGTCAGCACTAATCTACCTTATCAGCTAATTCACAGCATTTCGCATCAGCTTGCAGAAGATTGAAATCACACACTAGCATCCCTCTGTGCCGAGCTGGCAACCATGCGCGCGACTTCATACTCTAAAACAGTTTCACCCTTTTGGTTTATCGCACGGTTGAGAGTTTTTACTATTCCACGCCCGCCCTTACTTGTTTCGCGAACCATCAGAACCTCAACATCACAATAAATAGTGTCTCCGACATTGGTGGGACCCGTCATTCTCATTGTTGTTTCAAGCATGGCAAGCCCGGTCATTTGCATGGTGCCTTGCACTAATAAACCTTCACAGAAACAATAAACGAGGGCTCCAGGAACCGGTCGACCACCCTTGATTGCCCCATGCCTGTCGGAGAAAGTGGCATCAGTAAAAATCATTTCGACCATTCCAGTGGCATTAATGAAATTCACAAGATCAGCCTCAGTAATAGTGCGGTTGATAGTCCTAAAACGATCACCGGCCTTCAATTCATCCCAGCCAATTCCTAAGCCAACGACGCGCATACAATTCCCTTCCTTGATAAATTTAAATTCATTCCTGATTTCATGGTGCAGGAATTTTATCCTTATGGCGACAGAGGTCAGCAACCGGACATCGCCAACATTCAGGCTTCCTTGCCTTGCAAAGGTAACGACCATGCAAGATGAGCCAATGATGGGCATGCAACATGAACTCAGCTGGAGTCCGCTTTAGAAGCTGAAGCTCCACAGCAAGCGGTGTCTTGCCGGGCGCTAGACCAGTACGATTTCCTATTCTGAAAATATGAGTATCAACGGCCATAGTCGGGGCACCAAAGGCCATATTTCGTACCACGTTAGCCGTTTTCCTACCCACACCAGGCAATTTTTCTAGGGAATCCTGATCATCCGGAACTTCACCACCATGCTGCGAAACTAAAATCTCAGAGAGCTTTATGACATTTTTTGCCTTGGAATTATAAAGCCCAATTGTCTTGATATGCTCCTTTAACCCCCCTTCCCCTAACGCAATCATTGCTTGCGGTGTCTGCACAACCTGGAAGAGTTTTTCTGTAGCCTTATTTACAGACACATCAGTTGCCTGCGCTGACAGGGCCACTGCCACTAGGAGGGTATATGGGTTCACATAATTTAGCTCACCCCGAGGCTCTGGATTCAAAGCCGCAAGGCGTCGGTAAAATTCGGCCACTTCAGTCTTTGGCATTGGTCTCGGCATAATGCGCTATCCTGAGCTATAGAGAGAGCTATGCAAGAGGTGTACATGGAAAATAACACCAAGAGCATCCCGCTCTTCGAAGCCACACTGTATCCTCATCGGAGCCTGCCCCCACAGGTTTTTTGGTGGTTAATGGCTGGAATCGCAGGGGTGAGCTTTACTACCGGATTGGTTTTTGCCTCGATAGGGGCTTGGCCAATTATGGGGTTCTTTGGTCTAGACGTGCTGTTTTTTTTCATCGCCTTCCGGCTAAACTATCGCTCTGGCAGACTGTTAGAAACCGTCCGGCTCACAAGAGAAGAGCTTTTAATACGCCGAATTCACCCGAGCGGCATGATCGAAGAATGGCGGCTGGAGCCGTATTGGCTCCGTGTGAACACGATACCTACTGCTGAAGAGATAGGAACTCCACAGGCAGAAATTCGTCTATCAAGTCATGGAAAAACTCTCTCACTAGGTCGCTTCCTTACCGATAATGAACGGACAGACTTTTCAAATGCACTGAACAGTGCACTCTCTCGTTGCCGCGCTAAACCGGGACAATATTGACGATGCCGACTATTAATCCATCCGATCTCACAGGGTTTGATATACTGGTAACTGGAGCTGGCCGTGGGCTCGGTAAGGCTGCAGCAAAAATGTTGGCAGGATGCGGCGCAAAAGTAATTGGCGTCTCCCGAACCGAAATTGAATTAAGAAACCTAAAGAATGAAATTGAGCAAGATGGGGGTTGGGCTGAAATAGCAACGCTAGATGTCACCAACCTTGATGCTGTCCGCAGTTTTATAAACAAGCTGCCTAAGTTAGATGCCGTTATAAACAATGCCGGATGGAACCATCCTCAGCATGTGTTGGATGTCGATGACACCACTTTTGATGCAATGATCGATATTAACCTTCGTGCCACATTCGCAGTTGCTCAGGCGGCAGCTAGACGGTTCAAGCGAGAGGGAATCAAAGGCTCAATTGTTAATATGTCTAGCCAGATGGGTCATGTAGGAGGACCTCTCCGAAGCGTGTACTGCATGACAAAATTCGGCTTGGAAGGAATGACTAAGGCGATGGCGGTAGACCTCGCCAGCGATGGTATCCGAGTGAATACAGTGGCACCAACTTTTGTAGAAACACCGCTCGCATCCAAATTTTTAGAAGAAAAAAGCTTCAAGGAATTCGTAATCGGCTCGATCCCTATGGGGAAACTCGCTACTGAGGAGCAAGTCGCCGCAGCGTGCGTGTATCTCTGTTCTCCCCTCGCTGCTATGACTACGGGTACAAGTATATTGATAGACGGCGGCTGGACCGCAAAATGACCATGCGCATTGTATTTCTAGACCGGGCAATTTTCGCAGACTCAGTTAAGCTGCGCTCGCCTTCATTCAACCACGAATGGTCTAATTACGATGTTACAGATACTGATCAAATTATTACGCGCCTTAATGGGTGTAATATTGCGGTCACGAGTAAAATCCCGATCCGTGCTGCTGACATGGATGCATTACCCAGCTTACGGATGATTGCAATTGCAGGTGCTGGAACAGACCACATCGATTTAGAAGCTGCTGCCTTGAGAGGAATAACGGTAGCAAACCTTAGAGGCTATGCGTGGCGCGCTGTAGCTGAGCACGCAATCGCCATGTCGTTTGCACTTGCCCGAAATCTCAAGAGTTATAGTAACGCGGTTACAGAAGGTCGCTGGTCAGAGGCAGACGCATTTTGTTGGCATGGGGGAGGCGAAATACGGGACTTGTTAGGGTCATGTTTTGCTGTTTTTGGCCGAGGTGCTATCGGGGCAGAAGCTGGTCGTCTAGCTAGTCTTCTCGGAATGAAGGTGATCTATGCTGAGCGGCAGGACGCTGACAAGGTTCGTCCAAATTATGTTGCCTTTGATGAAGCATTAGCTATCGCCGATATAATTAGTCTGCACTGCCCTCTCATCGCCTCAACTCGCGAAATGATAAACGAGACCGCCTTCGCGAAAATGCATAGACGCCCTATCTTGATCAACTGTGGCCGCGGAGGATTGGTGAACGAGGCAGCTCTTGTTAAAGCTTTAGATAGTGGACAAATCTCTGCCGCTGGCTTTGACGTTCTGTCAAAAGAACCCCCTAGCAAACATGATACTAATCCTTTTTTAAAGTTGGCTCATCGCCCAAATGTAATGATCACGCCTCACGTCGGCTGGGCCAGCCAAGCTGCGATGCAATCGGCAGCCGATATGCTTATAGGCAACATAGAAGCATTCGAGGCTGGTAACCCTGAGAATATCGTTTGAGTGTAATGGGTTACCCGCCAAGTGAAATTAGCGAGGCGCTGATGCGCCTTAACTTGATTGATAAACCTGCTTTGGGTGAACCGCTTGCTGGTGGCGTTTCATCTGACATATGGAGAGTTGAAGGGCCTAAAGGTCCAGTATGCGCTAAGAGAGCTCTTGAAAAGCTAAAGGTAGCAGCGGACTGGCGAGCTCCAGTAGAGCGGAGCATCTACGAGGCGCGCTGGCTCTCGCGAGTATCAACCGCTTTACCCGGTGCTGCGCCAAAAATGCTTGGACAGGATGAAGCAACGGGTGTGATAGCTCTCGAATGGCTTGCGCCTGAGCATCACCCAGTATGGAAAGCCGAGTTATTGGATGGCCGCATCTCACCAAAGTTCGCTGCAGAGGTAGGTAGACGCTTAGCGCTAATTCACTCCCTAACAGCCTTATCAAAGGACCCTTCAGTAGAAACAGACTTCCCCACCGATTCTATTTTTCACGCCATCCGGCTTGAACCTTACCTCGTGGCGCTCTGCTCTGTATGGCCTAAATTAGCAAATCAACTTGAATTCCTTGTTAATAGGACGGCTTCAACAAAACGCTGTCTAGTTCATGGTGATGTTAGTCCAAAAAATATTTTGGTGGGTCCATTAGGTCCGGTCTTTATCGATGCAGAATGCGCATGGGCAGGAGATCCGGCTTTTGATTTGGCCTTCTGTCTCAATCATTTGCTGCTGAAATGTATAGCTCGGCCGGATAAGTTTGAGGCTCTTGGCAAAAGCTTTGAAGAGCTGTCAGCATCCTACCTACAAGGCGTCGACTGGGAGCCCAGGAAAGAGCTAGAAATGCGTGCTGCAACCCTTTTGCCCGCACTTTTGTTAGCCCGCGTAGATGGGAAGTCACCAGCCGAATATGTGAAAAAGCCGGAAGACAAAGCAAGAATTCGAAATTTTGCTTCCTTAATGATAAACACACCCAATCAAAGCCTTTTTGCCATTTGGGCGACTTGGTTAGAAACCCACTTGCTAGCTTAATGAATAGATCTGTCTACTGCAGCAAGATCTAAACTTTAACTTCTAAAACAGCATTCTGACGTTTCTAAATCGTAAGCTATAGAGGCTAGTGTTACCCGAACAGTGTCTTCTTAATGTTAAATTTCGTCAAATCCTTGATTGATCAGGCCCACCAGGGCTTCAACAACCTCATTCGCTTGGGGACCTTCTGCGCATATGGTCACGCGGGTTCCGAGATCAGCTCCCAACATCAAAAGGTCCATGATAGAGCTGGCTTGAGCCACCTCTCCATTACATTTTATGGACACCTCAGCCTCAAAGGTCTGTACCAGCCGAGATACCTTAGCAGCCGGTCGAGCATGCAACCCCTTCGGATTACAGATCACTGTCTCTTTAATCACAGCCGAACTCAATCGCCGTCGCCTAAAACACGGCTAGCCATGCAAATATATTTTTTACCTGCTTCTTCAGCTTGAGCAGCACAATCCTTTAGGAGCAACTTGTCACGAGTTTGTGCTAGCTTGACGAGCATAGGGAGATTTACACCAGCAATAACCTCAACCTTTTGCCCCTCCATGATAGAAATAGCCAAATTCGATGGCGTGCCGCCAAACATATCAGTTAACAGGATTACTCCGTTGCCAGAGTCCACTTTGCGAACTGCTTTGGAAATGTCTTTGCGGCGTTTAACGGGATCATCTTCAGGCCCAATCGCAATTGCTTCTGCGTTGGGCAAATCACCGACAACATGAATAACCGCTTTCAAGAGTTCATCTGCCAAAGCCCCGTGAGAGACGACTACGATGCCGATCATAAACTTCCCTCCAGCTCATTTACCTGAGCCATGCGGTTATATCTGCTGTTACCTAAAACAAATTTTTTTCTGATCTTATAGTTAAAAAGCAAAGCGGGATCTTGGTCACGAAGAACCAACCAGGAGTCTGCTTCAATATCAGTCCAGCTTAATTCAATTTCAATACTATTAATTTCGACTTAACTCTCCAGGTGCTGCCGGCAAGGACACGACGAAACGTGCTCCAATAACAGCATTATCAGCACCTCGTCGATTTTCAGCGATGATAGAGCCTCCATGTGCCTCGATAATTTGCCTTGAAATTGAAAGCCCAAGTCCTGAGTGTTCTCCAAACGCCTCGTTTGCTGGTCGTTCAGAATAAAATCTATCAAAGATGGCGTCTTCTTTCCCTATTGGGATACCAGGTCCATTATCTTCTATTGCAACAACATAAGTATTTCCGACACGCGACAATCGCAGATCAATTCGTCCATTTTTTGGGCTGAAAGAGCGGGCATTAGCGATCAAATTTCGGAAAACCTGACCAAGCCGTAATTCGACACCCTTCACCGGCGCCCCGTCCACCAAAGACTCAGAAATATCTAATTGAAGTTGCGGATTCTGTGGGGCACCAAGGGTAGTAGTCTCAATCTCCATCAATGTCCTTAGCATCTCGAGAAGATCAACGAGTTCCAATTCTTCTCTGGACATTTCAGCGTCTAGCCGTGAGGCATCGGAAATATCACTAATTAATCGATCTAGACGATCAACATCGTTTCGAATCACTTCCAGCAACCGCTGACGTTGGCTTTCATCACTAACGCGAGAAACGGTTTCTACTGCGCTCTTCAATGATGTAAGTGGGTTCTTAATTTCATGGGCGACATCAGCGGCAAACTGTTCCGTTGCGGTCATGCGATTCTTTATTGCTTCTGTCATTTCCCTGAGGGCTAGTGAAAGATCACCAATTTCATCATTACGGGAAGATAGGTCTGGTATGGACTGATCTAAAGAACCCCTGCCCCGATTTCTATCAACGGCATTAGCCAAAGCTCTCAATGGTCGAGAAATTGCACTCCCAAGATAAAGAGAAGCTAAAAATGACAAACACACCGCGATCGCAAAAACACGAAGGATGTCGTAGCGAACCGCTCTAACGGCCGTTGCTACTCGCTTACCCTCCTGGGACAGCATTACGGCGCCAATTACCTGCTTGAAGCGTCTGGTTGGCGACGTTGCACTTAAGATCAGACGTCCATCAGGCAGACGTCGCACAGCCCCATCAATTTTTCCGGACAATGCTGAAACAACTTCAGGATAGTCAAAAGCAATCTGATTTGGCCCCTCACTGTAGAGAGGTTGCCTTCGTATAAACCTCTCCAATATTGGGGTTATTCCATCATAAATCTTATTGAAAAAAGCCTCGAAGCCCTCCGCAGAGTTTGGAGGAGGAAGGTTTTCAATTTGAATGAGCCCTGTTCCACCCAATACACGACGGCTATCGACTAAGAGACCAGATGCTGGTGTGAAAATTCTTACTCGCGGACGGTCTGCACCGGCAAATCGGTTAACCAAACGTTTAGCAAGTTCTGGTTGGAGAAATGCCTCTACTCCGCGGTCACTCCCCTGCTCTATCCCTGCGCTTTCACCAAGAGCCTCCGCAACCAATGTGGCCTGAGCCTTTAAAACTCCAAGTTCACTCTCTATCAACTGGGTTTCGTATCGCTCAAGGTAAAGCAATCCAAAAAGCAGAATACCTGGCCCAACCAAATTGACCAACAACATGCCTCGGACCAAGGGAGAAAACCATCCGCGCTTCCGTCGTTGAAGGAGTTGGGGCTTACGTTGATTTAATCGCCTCCACCGCGCCATCTTGCCCGCCATAAATTCCCCCCGGGCCAATGGATTTATTCGGCCTTGTATCGATAACCGACACCATACAAAGTCTCGATGTGGCTAAATTGGGAGTCCGCTTGTCTCATCTTTTTTCGAAGGCGCTTGATATGGCTATCAATTGTTCGGTCGTCTACGTAAATACTGTCCCCGTATGCAGCATCCATCAGCTGATCACGTGTTTTGACGAAACCAGGCCGAATTGCCAGCGCTTTTAAGAGCAGAAACTCTGTAACCGTTAGATTGACCTGACCACCTTTCCAAAGACAAAGGTGCCGAGCTCCATCCATGACTAAGTCGCCTCGTGTGAACTGCTCTGCCCCAGCCTGCGTAGTTTCCTCTCCAAGCTCCACTCGGCGTAATAGTGTACGAATGCGTTCAACCAATAATCGCTGAGAGAATGGTTTACGAATGTAATCATCTGCCCCTAATCGCAGTCCCAGGACTTCGTCAACCTCGTCATCTTTGGATGTTAAAAAGATAACAGGAAGGGCCGTCGACCTACTTCTTAGCTTTTGAAGGAGCTCCATCCCATCCATGCGAGGCATCTTTATATCCAACACGGCAAGATCAACTGGCACCTGTCTGATGCCGCGCAATGCTTGCTCACCATCGGTATATGCATCCACACCAAAACCCTCTGCCTCTAGCGCTATGGAGACAGAAGTGAGGATGTTTCGGTCGTCATCAACCAGTGCAATTCGATGAACCATTGTAAGGGCGTCTCTTGCTAACAAACGTTAGTATAATCGATGACTCCAGAATGTGACTACAATTAGTCAAATAGGTGCCCGTTGCGCGGCAATCGCTGGAATGCTTCCATTTAAGTCATGACTGATAAAATTCGCCTCGCCGTCGATATTGGCGGAACTTTCACAGATCTTGCGCTTGAAGGCCCCTTTGGTCGCAGATCCCATAAATTATTGACGACTCCCGATTCTCCAGAGCGTGCTGTTATCGAGGGAATTACCAAGATCCTCCCGACCGCACAGGTCAAACCTGAAGACGTATCAATCGTCATCCATGGCACAACCCTGGCGACGAATGCCATAATTGAGAGAAAGGGAGCAAAAACAGGGCTTCTCACCACTGCAGGTTTCCGTGACTCCATTGAGATGGCATATGAGCATCGTTTCGACCAGTACGATCTCTACATGGAGAGACCTCCTGTCCTCGCGCCACGCTACAGGCGCCTGGAAGCAGAAGAACGTGTTGCTTCCGATGGGTCGATCCTTCTTCCTTTGAAAGAGGCCTCCCTTAACTCCGCCATCGAAATTTTCAAGGCAGAGGAAGTAGAAGCGGTCGCGATCACATTTTTACATTCCTATGTAAATCCCACGCATGAACTTCGTGCCGGTGAGATTCTCGCAGAAGCTCTTCCGGACGTGGCAATCACCTTAAGCCATCAAGTTTGCCCAGAAATTAGAGAGTATGAACGAACCTCTACTGCCCTAGCGAACGCTTATGTTCAGCCCCTGATGGCGGGTTATCTTCGACGTCTAGCCGACGGGTTAAAGCAGGCTAAAGTAAGTTGTCCGCTTCTAATGATGACATCAGCAGGTGGAGTGGTCACAGTAGAGACTGCGGTGGCGGAGCCTGTCCGGCTCGTCGAATCTGGCCCAGCGGGTGGGGCTATACTTGCAACAAGAATTGCACAAGAGAATAACGAGTCTCGCGCTCTTGCCTTTGACATGGGGGGCACAACCGCGAAGTTAACGCTTATCGATGATATGTCCCCGCAATACGCTCGATCTTTCGAGGTTGCCCGAGCGCATCGCTTTTTAAAGGGCAGCGGCCTTCCCTTGCGTATTCCAGTAATTGACATGGTTGAGATTGGGGCTGGAGGAGGCTCAATTGCTCGCCTCGACAACCTGAAACGAATTTCTGTTGGCCCCGATAGTGCAGGAGCGTCTCCTGGACCGGTAGCCTACGGTAAAGGAGGGGTCCAACCAACCGTCACTGATGCTGATGTCATAATGGGTCGAATTAATCCTGCTCATTTTGCGGGAGGGCGCATCAAAATTGACGCGGTGAGCGCAGAGGCGGCTGTTTCGCGAGACATCGCTGAAGAATTGCAAATTCAAGTGATTACTGCAGCAGCCGGAATCGGAGAAATAGTTGACGAAAACATGGCAAATGCTGCACGTGTTCATGCGGTCGAAAACGGCAAAGACACTGAAGGTAGAACCATGATCGCTTTCGGAGGTGCGGCACCAATCCACGCTGCAAGACTTGCAGATAAGTTAGGGATCAGTCGAGTTATTATTCCTAAAGGTGCAGGTGTGGGCTCAGCTTTCGGCTTCCTCGCAGCACCGATTGCCTATGAAGTAGCCCGCTCGCGATTAATTGAGCTAATGAATTTTGATTATCAAGTACTCTCGGACTTATTTGACGAAATGAGAGCCGAAGCTGAAGCCGTTGTAAGACTGGGAGCACCCTCAGCTCATCTGATAGAACGCCGGGTTGCCTATATGAGATATCGCGGCCAAGGCCACGAGATTGCAGTAAATATGCCTAACGGCAACTATGGTCCGGAAGATGCACGGACTTTAACGCAGGCTTTTGAGCGAGAATACTCGCTTCTGTTTGGACGGATAATTCCAAACTTAGAAGTTGAAGCAATAACTTTCACACTCGCACTTGGCACGGAACCACCCGTTGTTAACAAATTAGCATCACCTCAAAAAATCACGACGCCAAAATCAGAAAACCAAAGAAATGTCTTTGACCCTGGAACCGGCGCCAGCCATGTCGCTCAGTGTTACTATCGCACTGCGCTCGCTGTTGGTTCCAGGTTAAGAGGTCCCGCTCTTATCCTTGAAGACGAGACAACAACTGTTGTCCCACCTGGTTTCACTGCCGAAATTAACTCCGGTGAACACATTCTACTAACCCGGGAGCCCCACAGATGAGTTCAACAATCAGTGCCGGTGATACAATGGCCAAGATTCGTTGGCAGGTCATGTGGGAGCGTCTGCTGTCAGTTGTAGAGGAGCAAGCACAAACATTAGTTCGCACAGCCTTTTCAACATCGACACGAGAAGCTGGAGACGTCTCCGCAGGTGTCTTCGATCTTGATGGCAAAATGCTCGCACAAGCAGTCACGGGTACACCCGGCCACATAAATTCCATGGCCAGATCTGTTGTCCATTTTATTAATGAATTCCCCGTCGACAGCATGTCACCTGGTGATGCTTACATCACTAATGACCCTTGGATGGGCACAGGCCATCTGCATGACCTAACCGTTGTTTCACCGTGCTACAAAGGCGACAAGATGGTCGCACTTTTCGCCTGCACCAGCCATTTGGTCGACATTGGTGGGGTTGGACAATCACCTGATGGAAGACAGGTATACCACGAGGGTCTCTATATCCCGATTTTACCGCTTATGAAGAATGGCAAAATGGAAAATTGGCTGTTGAAGCTAATTCGCGCCAATGTTCGAGAACCAATTCAGGTTGAAGGTGACATCTATGCCCTAGCTGCGTGCAATGAAACCGGATCTAAACGTTTACTCTCAATGATGAATGAGTATGAGCTTAATGATCTGAATGACCTGGGTTCGTACATAATAGACACTAGCCGCAAGGGCATGTCGGAGGCGATTAATAAGCTGCCCAAGGGTGAGTGGACGGCTTCCATGCGCATCGATGGTTATGAAGAGCCTATCGATCTTGTTGCCACACTCGCGATACGTGATGGTGAAATTTCAGTCGATTTTACAGGCACCTCACGTGCCGTCGGACGTGGAATAAACTGTCCTATTTGTTACACCGAAGCTTACACGTCTTTCGGGGTGAAATGTGTAGTTGCACCCTCAATTCCAAATAACGCAGGCACCTTAGATGCGATAAAGGTAACAGCGCCAAAGAATACGATCGTCAATGCACTGCACCCGGCAGCGGTCGTTGCACGATCAACAATAGGTCACATGCTGCCTGACGTTGTTTTTGGCTGCATTGAGCAGGCTATCCCGGGTGTTGTACCAGCCGAAGGAACGTCCAACCTCTGGACTATCAAACTGGGGGCTGGTCATGGGATGGGCATGATTGGCTCAGAACAAGGCACACCATTCATGGTGAATTCGTTCCATTCTGGTGGTGCTGGTGCCCGTCCATCACAAGATGGTCTCTCGGCAACCCCATATCCGAGCGGTGTACGGAATGTTCCAGTGGAAGCTACCGAAGCAATCACCCCTATCGTTATCTGGCGGAAAGAATTTAGACAAAACTCAGGTGGACCAGGTCGCCACCGTGGTGGCCTTGGTCAAATCATGGAAATAGAGAACCGAGAAGGAACCCCTTTTGGTATATTTGCTACGTTCGAGCGCGTTCATTACCCCCCGCGAGGTCGGGCTGGTGGCTCAAACGGCGCAAAAGGCCGTATTAGTTTGCAAAAAGAGCAACGCCACCTTCGAAATAAAGGCTTCCAGACAATCCCAGCCGGTGAGCGCCTCATAATCGAAATGCCTGGTGGTGGTGGTATAGGTCTCGCATTCGAGCGAGAACCTAATGCTGTAGCCGCTGACGTAAAAGCTGGCTTAGTCACCAAAGAAGCCGCAGCTCGCGACTATGGCGTCGCAGTAGCCGATGATGGCGAGGTCGATCTCGAGGCAACAGCAACACTTAGGGCATAAGTTGCGAAATTATAGTCCCTGCTGGACGCGTGGCATAACTTCCTTAGCAAAAAGTTCCATCGACTCCATCACCTGAGCATGAGGAGTCCCCAAGGACTGGAATGCGGGAATCACAGCCGTCACTCCAAGGCGGCGACTATAAACGATTAACTGTTCTGCAACCTGATCCGGAGACCCAAGTAAGAATCTATCCTCAAGCAACTGCTCAAACGGCATATCAAGATTGTTATCTCCTGCAGCCATAGACTTATCTTGTCCCCAGGCATGGTATGACTTGTATTTTGCCTCAAGCGAGGGCCGCGCTATGCGGATCGCCTCGGCCTCAGTTTCTGCAAGATAACACTCCCGCATGATTGGCAAGACTTTTGGCTCAGGCTTCCCTGCACTCTCAAGCGCACGTCGATAAATATCGAGCTGACGTTCGATAGTCGCCATGGTCTGATGTGGGTTTATGAACCATGCATCAGCCATCCTTGCTGCACGCTCAATACCGGCATCTACATTAGCCCCAATCCAGAAAGGCGGTGTAGGTTTTTGAAGTGGCTTCACTGAACAAGAAGCGCCATCCAACTCGAAATGCGACCCTAGCATATCGACTTTTTCTTCAGTCCAAAGGCGACGGATGGCAATTAGGTTTTCTTCAAAACGTCGCCCCCTTTCCTTAGAGGCCATTCCAAATGCCTTGAATTCAACCTCGCGATAGCCAATACCCGATCCAAAGATCAAGCGACCACCTGACATCACATCAATTGCTGCAAGCTGTTCAGCAATATCAAGGGGTTTGTGAAGTGGAAGCAAAACAATGCCGGTAACAAGCTTGATATTCGGAGCTTCAACCATGATGCGTGCTAAAAATGGTGTCTGCTGCAGGGCCTGCACAGGTGACATTGAATAGTGCTGACCTTTAGTGAGGTAACTGTAGCCGAGTTTGTCCGCCAATCGAGCTGCTTCGCAAGCTTTAGCAAACGCATCCTGCATATCCGTACCAGCAGGATACTGCCCCCGCATACTGAAGCCGTATTCCATAAACTTGTCTCTCTTGATGAACCAACATCTTACGATGCTATCATGTAAAGAGCGAATTCACATGGAGAGGTTGCCCAATAAAATGGATTATCTTGAGGGGTGATAGAAAGCTCGCAGTCCCGGCAAAAATTTGTTTGAAACAACCTAATAAACCAAAAAACCAACTAATGGCTCAGCTTTAAAAAATGACTGAACAACCTACCGTCACGAACCCCAAGGAAGCAAAAATGGCTGACACCCAATTTGACTATATTGTTATCGGCTCTGGCTCCGCTGGCGGGGCCGTAGTTGGGAGGCTATCAGAGAGTGGTCGCTACAAAGTTCTTTGCCTTGAGGCTGGGACCAAAGGTGCCAAATATATTTGGACTCGCCCACCAGCAGGTGCTGCCAATCTCGTCGATAACCCTTCTGCCAATTGGCGTTATCAGTCTGAAATTCATGAAGGTCACGGCAATCGCCAGATATATGTTCCTCGAGGAAAGATCCTCGGCGGTTCAAGCGCAATCAATGGGACCATCTACAATCGTGGCCAAAAAGCAGATTATGACACTTGGGGTCAAATGGGGTGCCGCGGCTGGAACTTCGAAGATGTTCTGCCATTCTTGAAAAAAATCGAGAGTACAAATCTAGGAGATGATAACCACAGGGGCAGAAACGGGCCAATACGAGTAACAGAAGCTGCGAAGCTTACCCCTTTTTATGATTTATTTATTGAGTCGGCAAAAGCCAAAGGCTTACCACACAACCCAGATTATAGTGGCGCAACGCAAGAAGGCGTTGCAATGGCTCAGCAGACGGTGTTCAGGGGTGAACGAGAAAGCACGGCTACTAAATATTTAGAACCTGCTCGAAGGCGACCAAATGTGACCATTCATTCGGGCGCTGAGGCGGAACAGCTTCTATTCCAAGGGAAACGGTGCATCGGTGTCCGTTACAGGAAGAATGGCCATGTAGAGGAAGCATATGCTGGACGCGAGGTAATTGTGTCATGTGGCACAGCTAACTCACCGAAGTTATTAGAATTGTCAGGTATCGGAAATGCAGAAACCCTGTCCGAGCATGGCATCCAAACATTCCATGAACTGAAAGGTGTAGGAGAGAACTTACGCGATCATTTTGGCCCAATCTTAAAGTGGCGTTTCAATCAACAAGGCTTATCTCTTGCCAAACGTGGGCAGGGAGCGCGCTTTGCAATGGAGATCGCAAAATACGTGGCATTTCGGAAAGGATTCATTTCACAGGGAATTGGCACCCTTCGAGTATTCGCTCGATCTAGGCCTGAATTAGAAAATCCAGATGTCATGATGGTGGTTGCACCGTATATGATTGAGATGCGTGGAGGTCGAAGCCGACGGATGTCACCGGTGGAAGGCTTTTTTATGTATTCCCACGCTCAACGGACGGAAAGCACGGGTTCAATGCATATCCGTTCAGCAGACCCAGCAGCAGCACCAAAGATTGGGTTTCGTTTTCTCCAAACTGTGAACGACCGGTTACTAGCTATTGCCTCTATTCGTATGGCCCGCGAAATCGTCGAGAGTCCTCCTCTCGCTGATACAATTGCTGAGGAGCTGGCCCCTGGCGCAAGTATCCAAAGTGATGAAGAAATTCTCGAATATGTAAGAAACGAAGGTACTATCACCCACCACATGATCGGCACTTGCAAAATGGGTCATGATACAATGGCTGTTGTCGATGATCGTCTACGAGTTCACGGCTTAGAGGGCATTCGTGTTGCAGACGCTTCCATCATGCCCACACTAACATCTGGGAATACTAACATCCCAAGCATAATGATTGGCGAGAAATGTGCTGCGATGGTCCTGGAGGATGCAGCTTGAGCCATTAGAGGCCAACTCGCTAACCTTACCGGAATCGAATAAGGCATTTTGAGTTTGGCAATTCTGGGAGCGCAACCTTGACGCCCACGCTGCACAACAGCAAACCTTAGGGTCAGGAAATTTAGAATTTTTTGGGGCGGGCTATATGAAAACCTTGGAAGGCAAAATTGCTTGGATAACCGGAGCAGGAACAGGCATTGGTCGAGGAGGCGCACTAGCACTAGCCCAGGCTGGCGCTGTGGTTATTTTGTCCGGTCGACGAACCGAGCAACTTCAAGACGTGAAAAAGGCAATTGAAGCCGCCAGAGGAATAGCTGAGACAGCACCACTAGATATAGTCGATGTTGAAGCTTGTGACGCTGTTGTTAGCCAAATTCTTAGCACGCATAAACGGCTCGATATCGTGGTTAACAGCGCAGGGCTTAATGTACCAAAAAGGAAATGGAAGGAAATTTCCTATGAAGACTGGCGCAAGGTCTTGGACGTAGACCTTGCAGGTGCTTTCAATGTTTGTCAGGCAGCCCTAAAACCTATGCGTAAACAGCGAGATGGTCTCATTATCAATGTCTCGTCTATGGCGAGCCAACGTGTAGGTGGTGTTTCTGGCTTTGCCTATACAACGGCAAAAACCGGCCTGAATGCTCTAAATGAGAGCATCAATCACGAACATTGTCATCTAGGAATACGCGCCTGTGCTCTCTGTCCAGGAGAAGTCGCAACAGAGATTTTAGCAAAGAGACCCGTTCCTCCAAGTGCCGAAGATCAGGCTCGGATGATACAAGAGGCCGACATGGGCCGGGCAATTCAGTTCATTGCGGAAACCCCAGCTCACGTATGTGTAAATGAATTTCACATTACGCCGACATGGAACCGAGGATATATCGGAGCATCAGACCGGGTCTTCCCTCGTGATGACTGATGAAGCCCTAAAAGCCGAAGCCAGAGCAATACATGACCGGCTGTTAACTATTGATACCCACATTGACACTGGCACTGGCTTTATGACCGAATTGCTAGACCCGGGTCGCATTACACATGCACAGGTTGACTTGCCTAAAATGAGAATTGGCGGCCTCGATGCTGGCTTCTTTATTGTCTACACCGGACAAGGACTTTGTGACGCGGAAGGCTACGCGTCGGCCAGGTTGGCTGCGGAAGCAAAATACTCAGGGATATCCCGCATGTTCCGGGCTTACCCAAAAGAGATTGCTCATGCGCGAACTGTAAAAGAAGTTCAGGAAATCCATGCCTCGGGGCGATTAGTTGGCCTCATAGGTATGGAAAATGCTTACCCATTGGGAAATTCACTAGCGGACATTCCAGTATGGGCAGCCAGAGGGGTCTGTTACATTTCAATAACGCATTTCGGCCACAACCAGTTCGGCTGTAGCAGCAACCCCAATCATGGCCGAGGTGATAGCGGGGACGACACTGGCCTAACTGCTTTTGGTGAACGACTTGTTACTGCCATGAATGACTCAGGGATCATGGTAGATTTGAGCCATGTTGGGAGGCGCACTGGACTTGAGGCTCTTGAAGCGTCCAAGGCCCCAGTGATTGCGTCGCATTCGAGTGCAAATGCTGTTTTCAAAAACAGTCGCAATCTTGACGACGAGCAGCTTTGTGCAATCCGCGATAGAGGTGGGGTTGCTCAAATGTGCGCATTTCGTGGCTATCTGGGCGCTGCCGACCCAGCTATCTCGTCAGCTTTAGCAGAACTTCGAAATCGTCTTGGACTTATCTCACCGTCTAATGCACTCAATACCAGTCCCCAACAACTCGAGGCCTTCAGAAGGGAACGAGCAGAAATCTATTCCAAACACGAAGACATCACAGTCAAACACTTTGTCGATCACATAGACCATGCCGTGAAAACAATAGGTATCGATTACGTGGGTATTGCCAGTGATTTTGATGGCGGCGGAGGAATAGGTGGCTGGGATAGTGTTGACGAAAGTCCTAACGTCACCCTCGAACTGCTACGCCGCGGTTATGATGAAGCTGATTTAGAAAAATTGTGGGGCGAAAATATCATGCGGGTCATGGATGAGGTTCAAGCAAGGGCGTCTATTCACCATAGTCCAACGTAGAGCCCCGTCAAAAACATAGACCTTGGGCCCTAATTATCGAATCGATCACACCTGAGTGCGCCGTGATGCAAAGATCAAGCTTGATATAGCGACAGCGTCTCGGCCCTATAAAATACCGATATTCGTAAAACCATCTCTTTCAAGAGATGGTGGAGCCAAGGGGAGTCGAACCCCTGACCTCTTGAATGCCATTCAAGCGCTCTCCCAACTGAGCTATGGCCCCTTGTATCCGCCCAACTTCTCTGGCGGCAGAAACCTGGATTTAGCCCCGAAGCCTAAGAAGCGCAAGGGGACTGTTGCACCAGACCTAATCTTCCTCATCATCTCCACTGACGCTGACCCGCGAGAATTCGGGATCTTCATCGTCTTCATCTTCGTCGTCATCTAAGACGACAACGTCTTCATCATCATCAAGAATGTCATCATCATCAATGTCTAGATCGTCTTCAACTTCAGTCTTGCGATCTTTTTTCGTTACCTTTGGTTCAGATGACTGCGGACGTTTACCCTCAATAAAAGCCTCCAATGGATTCAAATGACCACAGGAGGGGCAAGGAGCGGGATCACGCATTAGGTCATAGAATTGATCACCGCATTCAAGACAACGGCGCTTTTTTCCTCGGGCAGCAAGCTCCATAGGGGGGCACTCCAACTCAGAGTTGACTGTGTTCTATACCTTTAAGAGGGCGCGGAATTGCCAGAAAGGTCGCGACCTGTCAAATACCCTCTGTACGCCGTATCGCCGCAGCTATTAATAAAGGAAGTATTAAGCCACCATGGGATCCCCTTTAACCGCCGCGGGGCTCGCGGGTCCTCTCTTCGCTTTACACGCAAAAGCTGGTCTGTCGGGAGTTGCTCGACCTCCTGGAGACAAGTCAATTTCCCATCGTTCGTTAATTCTGAACGCAATGGCAGTTGGCCACGCTTGCGTTACAGGTTTGTTAGAGGGCGAAGATGTTTTGGACATGGCAGAAGCACTTCGGCAACTAGGCGCACGTATAGAGCGACGCGAGGGAAATAATGGGGTCGAATGGCATGTCGATGGAGTCGGCATACAGGGCTTTCTAGAGCCAGAAAACATTCTGAACATGGGCAATTCCGGGACAGCAGCAAGGCTTCTTGCGGGCGCCATAGCAGGCTCTGCAACCTTTGCAGTGATGACGGGAGATGCATCTTTACGCTCCCGCCCAATGGCTCGCGTTACCGAACCGTTAACTCGAATGGGTGCTCGTTTCTGGACCAGATCTAAAGGACGATTGCCAATGGCAATTAAGGGTGCAACTGCTCCAATGGCTCTGGATTACACATCCCCTGTAGCATCCGCACAGGTAAAATCCGCGTTGCTACTAGCTGGGCTGGCCGCACCGGGCGAAACCCGAATAGTAGAGCCCACCATGAGCCGCGATCATACTGAGCGCCTTTTGAGTCGCATGGGGGCATCTATTGGAAGTGGCACAAACTCAGATGGCAGTGGATGGGAGGTTTGCCTAAAGGGCCAACCTGAATTGACTGCAATTGACGTGGACGTACCAGCGGATGTGTCTTCAGCCGCTTTTCCAATGGTCGCAGCACTCATTACTCCAGGCTCAGAGATTCGTCTTAATCATATTGGCCTTAATCCCGCGCGGGCTGGTTTAGTTACAACCCTCCAGGAAATGGGAGGTGAAATCGAGATAATGAACCAGCGCGACGTCGGCGGCGAGCCCGTCGGTGATCTCTGCGTTCGCGCCTCGAACCTAAAAGGTGTTTTTGTGCCACCAGAACGCGCCGCATCAATGATCGACGAGTATCCAATACTAGCCGTTGCAGCTGCGGTAGCTGAAGGTCAAACAACAATGCAGGGGATAGGCGAGCTACGGGTAAAAGAAAGCGATCGGATTGCTCTGATGGCTCAAGGGCTCACAGCCGCAGGAATAAAAGTAAGTGAAAGTGCAGACGAGTTAGTTGTAACCGGCACTTCCCAGATAGCGGGTGGCTGCATCGTCAAAACTGCGCTTGACCACAGAATCGCTATGTCCTTCCTGATATTAGGCCTCGTTTCAAAGCGTTCAGTAGTTGTTGATGATGCGAGCCCCATAACTACTAGCTTTCCAAGTTTTCAGTCATTAATGGAAAGTCTTGGAGCTGAGTTTAGGAAACCTATTAAATGATAGTGGCCATAGACGGTCCAGCTGCTTCAGGTAAAGGAACTCTTGCTCGCAAACTAGCGCGGCATTTTGGGCTTAATTATTTGGATACTGGCCTCCTCTACAGAGCTGTTGGTGCGCTTGTTCTGGCTCAAGGAAAAGACGCATCTGACACAGTGATGGCAACCCGAGCAGCTAAAGCGCTGACCCCTGCTGACTTAGATCGTGGCGATCTTCGCAGTGAAGCAGCAGCGATAGCAGCATCGAAGGTTGCAGCAATCCCTCAGGTACGCGCTGCCCTTCTCGCATTTCAGCAAGATTTTGCTGCAATGCCTCCTGGCGCTGTTCTCGATGGCAGAGACATTGGTACAGTGGTGTGCCCAATGGCAGATGCGAAGATCTTTTTGTTAGCATCGCCCGAAGTCCGAGCACAGAGGCGTGTGAAAGAGTTGCAGGCGCGCGGCGAAGAGGTTATATACAGCGCCGTTCTAAGCGACCTTCGGGCGCGTGACGAACGGGACAGTGGGCGCAGCACAGCTCCACTGAAACCAGCGTCGGATGCAATATGCCTCGATACTGATAATCTTAACGCTGAAATGGTGTTTAAGATTGCGGTTGAAACGATCGGTGAGCAGATTGCAGCCAATAGACGCCGCGGAACCTAACAGCTGATCTTCCCGGTCGCTGTTTCGGGGCGCTTCAGGAGGGCGCCAAGGATCTGATCCCGATCAACCACGCCCAATTAAGGTTCGCGCGGATCACAAATCAATCCAACCCTTCGTTCGGAGGCGGAGCCGCCGTGGCCTTCCGTTTTTCTGGGCGTTCAACAACAGGCGGATCGCTTTAGTGCGAAACGCCGATATGAGATAAAAAAACATGGCCGATACGCAGACAATGCCCGCTAACAATGAAGACTTTGCTAGTTTGCTAGAAGATTCACTCACCGAAATGGATGGGTTCGAGGGAACCGTTCAAAAAGGTGTAGTGATCGCTGTAGATAACGATAGCGTGCTTGTCGACGTTGGGTTGAAAGCTGAGGGTCGAGTTGCCTTAAAAGAGTTTGGAGCTCCTGGCCAACCCGCGGAATTAAAAATTGGCGACGTTGTCGATGTGTACGTCGAGCGGCTTGAAGACAGAAATGGAGAGGCCGTTCTGTCCCGCGACAAAGCTCGCAGAGAAGAGTCCTGGCAACAGCTTGAGAATGCCTATAATAGCACCACACGTGTCAAAGGCGTTATTTTTGGCCGGGTAAAAGGCGGTTTCACAGTTGATCTTTCCGGCGCCGTCGCATTTCTACCAGGAAGCCAAGTCGATATTAGACCAGTCCGCGATATTGGCCCACTCATGGGCACGCCTCAGCCATTCCAAATCCTTAAGATGGATCGTGCACGCGGAAACATTGTAGTTTCACGTCGTGCTGTTCTTGAAGAAAGCCGCGCCGAGGCCCGCGGTGAATTAATTGCCAATCTTGCAGAAGGCCAAGTCCTCCAAGGCGTTGTTAAAAATATCACTGACTACGGTGCATTTATTGATCTAGGCGGTGTTGATGGCCTCCTGCATGTGACAGACATTGCTTGGCGCCGGGTCAATCACCCATCTGATGCCCTTCAAATCGGGCAAAGTGTTACTGTTCAAGTAATTCGTTTCAACTCTGAAACCCAGCGCATCAGCCTTGGCATGAAGCAATTGGAAGCGGATCCATGGGAAGGTGCCTTGGCTAAGTACCCAGTCGATGCTCAGTTCTCAGGCAGAGTGACAAATATCACAGATTACGGTGCATTCGTTGAGCTAGAACCAGGCGTGGAAGGGTTAGTCCATGTCTCTGAAATGAGCTGGACGAAAAAGAACGTACATCCTGGAAAAATCGTCTCAACCAGTCAGGAAGTCGAAGTACAAATTCTAGAAGTAGATTCCGATAAACGCCGGATCAGCCTGGGCATTAAACAAACCCAGCGGAATCCTTGGGAAGTATTTTTGGAGGGCCATCCAGTTGGATCCGAGATTGAAGGTGAAGTCCGGAACATCACAGAATTCGGTCTATTCCTCGGTCTTCCTGGTGAAATCGACGGAATGGTTCATCTATCCGACCTGGATTGGGGACGCTCTGGGGATGAAGCAATCAAAGATTATGAGCGTGGACAAACCCTCAAAGCTAAGGTTCTAGACGTTGATCCAGAGAAGGAACGCATTAGCCTCGGAATTAAGCAGTTAATTGAGGATCCGTTCGAAGCTGCTCTTGGTGATGGAGATCAGGTGCGTCGTGGCGCTGTAATCACTGGAACCGTCACTGCTGTTACTGACAACGGCTTAGAGCTAGATCTTGGAAATGAACTTACTGGATTTATTCGCAGATCAGACCTAGCCCGTCAACGCAACGAACAGCGGACTGATCGGTTTGCGGTCGGCGAACGAGTAGACGCTATGGTAATGCAAATTGATCGGAATAATCGCAAAATCACTCTGTCCATTAAGGCAAGTGAAATTGCTGAAGAAAAAGAGGCCATGGCGCAATTTGGTTCATCAGACTCTGGTGCCAGCCTTGGCGATATTCTGGGTGCAGCGCTGCGGAACCGCCAACAAGAAGAGGACGATGCATAAATCGTCACCTGATTGTAATCTGGCAAGTACACCCAATTCTTACTCTCTGAACTCTCTGGAACCCGCCAGTCCCCCGACCGGCCGGTTCCAGAGAATAAAATTGCTCCAGACAATGAGCCATTTTCAAAAGAATCAATACCCATTGTCGCCCCCTAGTCGCTTGCGCTAGACTTTACGAAATAAAAAGAAATTGGAGGCGACGTTAATGACCCGCTCGCAGTTGATCGCGCGCTTGGTGGAGCGCAACCCTCATCTTACAACGGATGACATTGAAAAGGTTGTAGGAACCGTGTTTGATGAAATATCAGACGCCTTATCGCGAGGCGACCGCGTAGAGCTTCGAGGATTTGGAGCGTTTTCCGTAAAAGAACGGGATTCTCGAAAAGGCAGGAACCCAAGGACCGGTCAAACCGTAGATGTGGAGAGCAAAAGGTCTCCGTATTTCAAAACAGGGAAAGAACTACGAGACAGGTTGAATCCTGTTTGAGCTGATTAATCGAAAATTTAAATTCTAAGTTTATCTGACCATTCTAGCTTCCCCTACTTTTCGGGGCGTGCAGACTTAATCCGCATATTAAAGCATCAAACTCTTTGCTATTTATTAAACGATCTCATGCCTAAAGATCGCGGCGCAAAATTATAATACCTGTTAATTTTTTGAATTAAGTGAATTGCCTCCGTCATAAGCCATTAGATCTTATAGATGGCATTTCTGCCCTAATATCCCTAAATTTTTGGTCAAAGAATTTCCATAAGGAAAATCATGGTGACGACCCAAACTCCACGCAGGCCAAACGGCATTGGTGCATCTGTAAAACGTACAGAGGACCTTCGTCTGACACGTGGCCGTGGGCGTTATGCTAGCGACTTAAAACTGGATCATATGGCACACGCGGCTTTTCTGCGCTCGGTTCACCCCCATGCACGAATTGTTGAGATAGATACTTCTGTTGCAGCATCTATGCCGGGGGTTCTAGCTGTTTTAACTGGGCGAGATGCAACGGCTGACGGGATGCAGCCCATCCCACATAACCCTGACTGGAAAGGCCCACCAGATGCTGAACTTTGTCTTCCATTAGATTTTGAGGTTTTTATCTCTGAAAACCGACCAATGCCGCCAGATATCGTTCGATATATTGGCGAACCCATCGCAGTGGTTATCGCAGAAACCACTGCACAGGCTCATGACGCTGTCGAGGCACTGGACGTAAAATTTGAAACTCTTCCCGCCTATACTGATTCAAAAGCTTCTGTTCAGGTAGGTGCTTATGAAATTTGGCCGGGCTGTTCGTCAAATGTGGCACTTCGAGCCGAAGTTGGTAATGCAGATGATGTCACCAAGGCGTTTGAAAAAGCCACTCATATTGTTGAACTAGAGACCTGGGTTAATCGTATCAATGGCACTCCGATGGAACCAAGATCCGTCGTCGGAGAATATGATCCCCTGAATGACCACTATACCCTGCATGCTGCATCAGGGCGGGGCGCTGTGCAAACGAGGGAACGGCTTGCAACCGTCTTAGGCGTATCTCTAAGTCAGTGTCGTGCGGTATTCGGTGATATGGGTGGCAATTTTGGAACGCGTAATGCCTTCTCACCAGAATTTGCACTCATCCCATGGGCCGCAAAACGCGTAGGTCGTCCAGTAAAGTGGGTAGGAACACGAAGCGAGTGCTTCCTATCAGATTACCAAGGTAGAGACCTTCGATCTAAGACCGAACTTGCTTTGTCAGAAGATGGTCGTTTTCTTGGGCTTCGCGGTCATAATGTGATGAATCTTGGGGCCTACTCGGTTTATTTCTGGCCTCTTCGCAAAGGGCTATCGATGATGCAAGGGGTGTACGATATCCCAGCCGTGCATTTCCGTGGTGAAGCAGTTTTTTCTAACTTGCCGCCGACTGCTGTTTATCGAAGTGCAGGACGACCTGAAGCAATTTTCATAATTGAACGGCTTATTGATATAGCGGCCCTTGAGATGGGCATTGACCCGATAGAGCTTCGAACCCGCAATTTAATTAAGCCTGAAGCAATGCCCTTCACTACACCTGTCGGCGTCACCTATGACAATGGTGACTATGAGGCCGCTATGCGGCGTGCCGTTGAAATGGCTGACTGGGCAGGTTTCCCAAAAAGGCGCGAAAAATCCGCAATTTCTGGAAAGAAACGCGGAATCGCTGTTGCCAATTATATAGAGGTAACTAGCGGTATTCCTAGAGAGCGAGTGGAGCTAAGAGTAACTGGCGATGGAATGGTGGAGTTCGTTGTTGGGACTATGTCTAGCGGCCAGAGTCATGAGACCACATTCCCACAAGTTGCAAGCGAATGGCTGGAGATACCATTCGAAAAAATTCGATTTATTGCTAATGATACAGATAGAGTAACCGTTGGTGGAGGATCGCATTCTGGCCGCTCGATGCGGCTGGTGACCATTGCTCTAGACCAAGCTGTAAAAGCTCTCATACATCGAGGAAAGGCTATCGCTGCACATGCGATGATGGCACTGCCTGAAGAAATCACTTATGCCGAGGGTTTATTCAACGGCCCTAAAAGCCAAAGCTTAGATCTGTGGCAAGTGGCGGAAGTGGCTGAAAAATTGAATAGCTTACCTAGTGACCTAAGGGGCCATTTTGAAAGCTTTGGCGACATCACTAATCGTGCCGGTGGGTATCCCTATGGATCTCATGTCTGTGAAGTCGAGGTCGACCCGGATACGGGGGTGGTTGAAATACTGCGATGGACGGGTGTTGATGATGTCGGAGTTGCCATAAATCCAATGGTTCTGCACGGCCAGGCCCATGGGGCTATAACTCAGGGCCTTGGCCAAGCGCTTTCTGAACACTGTCTGTATGATTCAGAAACAGGTCAGCTCCTTGCAGGATCATTCATGGACTACGCAATTCCACGCGCTGATGTAACCCCACCAATGCAAACAGTACTTTCCGAAATTCCAGCGAGTTCGCACCCCTTTGGGGTCAGACCCGGCGGCGAGGGAGGTACAACACCAGCTCTTGCTGTCGTTATCTCTGCAATAGTCGACGCGCTGAAGGAATATGGCATTAAACACATTGAAATGCCCGCAACACCTGAGCGAGTCTGGCAGGCGATCAAGGATGCCTCGCAAAGCGCATGACTATCACTAAGTTAGGCGTGAATTTCATCACGAAGATGCGGATATCAACCCGAAGGTTAGCATGATCAGAATAGGTATCGACGTCGGAGGTACGTTTACGGACCTCACATTGCTTAATGGCAATCAAGCTATTCACCATAAGACACCCTCGACACCGGAAGAGCCTGCTCGCGCCATAGAAAAAGGTCTTCAAGAAATTATGGAACTCGCAGCAGCAAAACCGGAAGAGGTTAGCTGGATCGGACATGGCACCACTGTTGCCACTAATATGGCGATCGAGAGAACTGGAGCTAAAACTGCGCTAGTGACCACTAAAGGCTTTCGTGATGTACTTGAAATCGGTCGTCAAACCCGGCCTAATCTTTATGATTACCGAATAACTCGCCCGCCCCCTTTGGCCGCACGACGTTACCGGATCGAAGTGGCTGAACGTTTAAACGAAGAAGGTTCCGTCTTAATTCCTCTCGACAAGACGGCTGTCGAAGATGCTAGCAGCAGCTTTTCTAAAGCGGGAATCGAAGCTGTGGCTGTAGTTTTTCTCCACAGCTACCGCAATCCCACCCACGAGAAACACGCTGTAGACATTTTAAAGCGATTACTCCCTCATGCATTTATTAGCTGTTCAGTTGAGGTTTCTCCTGAATTTCGTGAATTCGAGCGCACTTCCACAACAGTGTTGAATGCATTTGTGGGGCCACGGATGTCTTCATACTTCAAGGACTTCCGCAGGAGGATAACTGACCTTGGAATCAAGGTTGAGCCCTACATAGTGCATTCTGGCGGTGGCCTGATGACCCTTCAAACTGCTGAGCACATTCCAGTACGCACATGCCTTTCGGGTCCAGCAGCGGGTGTAGCTGCAGCTGCAACAATTGCATTGAAAGCAGGGTTCCCAAATATTGCAACATTCGATGTTGGAGGAACATCAACTGATATTGCTCTTATAACCAATGGGACCATCCGCATAGCTGCAGAGCGTGAGGTTGCAGGGTATCCCGTGAGGACACCCAGCCTCGATATCGCTGTGATAGGCGCAGGTGGTGGTTCTCTTGCACAAGTTGATGATGCTGGAGGCCTTACCGTTGGCCCAAAGAGCTCCGGAGCCAACCCCGGCCCGGCCGCCTATGGACTAGGCGGTAAAGGTGCCACTCTTACTGATGCAAACCTTATTCTTGGTCGGCTAGACCCAAATTCTGGTTTAGTTGAAGGGACTACTAAGCTTGATTTAGAGGCGGCAGAATCTGCATTAAGCGAGAATGTTGCTATCCCACTTGATATTACTCTTGAAAAAGCAGCGGCAGGAGTACTTGCTGTAGCTACCGCAAATATTGCACGAGCCATCCGGTCGGCCACCTCGGAACGAGGACATGACCTTAGAGAAATGGCGCTAGTAGCATACGGAGGTGCTGGCCCGCTTTTAGCGGCGGACGTTGCCCACGAATGTGGTTGCCCGGTGGTTATTATTCCGCCAGCACCGGGAACTTTATGTGCCCGTGGTATTCTGATGTCAGATCCAACAACAGATTTTGTCGAAACAGTCCTTGCGCCAGCTGATGACAATGGCTGGGAATCAACTGAAACAGCTTTTAGCCGCATGACTAAATCAGCAAAAGGTTGGCTTAACAATCAAACACCCGACCAAACAAGACATAAGATTTCACGCATTATCGAAGCCCGTTATCTGGGCCAAGGCTTTGAAGCTGCAACTGAGACCCGTGAGGGGGACACTCTTTCAGAATTCATTGAAAGGTTTCACAAAACTCATCACACCGAACACGGCTATGAAATACGTTCGCGCAAAGTGGAAATTGTTAACTGCCGGGTGATCGCTACGGCAACAGGTTTTAAGTCAAATCCAAGCCATTTAAACAAAAGCGGTTTTTCAAACTATTCGACTGAGACACGCAAAGTTTGCTTTGATGGACAAACCCGAATTGATACGAGCATCTACGAACGCTCAAAAATAGGTCCTAGCACAGACATAATAGGCCCGGCCATCGTAACAGAAAAGACGGCCACTACAGTTATCCCACCTGCGTGGAGAGCTGAGGTTGACGCTTACGGCAACCTCATTCTCCGAGTCATGAACTCAAACTTCAGTCTAAATCGTTAGCGACTGCATCACGGGTTGGTTCAGCCATAACTGCCATGTGCGAATAATTTTGGTGATCTATACCAACTATCACGCGAGCCCCCTTTCCCTTGAGGGCGACAGCTTGAGAAGGTGTAAGAGGAAAGTGAACAAACTGCACACTAGAAGCCTTACCGTCAGCAGCAGTGCGGTCAACGTCTTCTTCCGCCTGACCTGAAACACGTTCACCATTAACTTCTAGGTACATGTTCTGCTCAACGCCTCCCATGCGACTCAGAACAGTTTTCCTGCGCAAGGGATCATCAATCTCGAACATTACAGTAGCAATGAGCTCATTCCCTTGAGGGATAAGAGGGTTGTAAGCTTCCAGCTCATCGGGCACCTGTTCAGCGCCACCTTTTTCGATGGCAAGCATCTCATGGACTTGGTGCCACATCGTCTCATAACTTTCAAAGTAGAAAGTTGCGAAAGGACCTACCTCCACCCGCCGATTTTTTTTAATCAATGACATTTCTCGACGCTTATCTTTCCTAATAGCGAGATAAGCATCTAAGTCCATTATGTCTTCGGAAGTGATTTGACGTTTTGTCATAACGCTATCTAAGCCTCTCAATATTTTAGCCCATAAGCTTCGGCAAACAGTTTGATCGGATGTGGGGCTTCAGAAATTTTTGCTTCAGGGTCTTCACGTTCGATCCCCTGCACAATGTGGTGTCCTGCCAGCGGACACTCTGACGCCACATAACGGATCTTACCTTTTGCTGCTGCCTCGTTGATTGCCTTGGCTGCCTGTCGCGCCACTGGCTTGCCCACCTTAAGTGCAACCTCAAAATTATCTTTCATGGCACCCCAAGAGCCACCATGACCCGAGCACCGCTCAATAACCGCTACGCGTGTTTCAGGGATGAGGCGCAACATTTCTGCTGCTTTTGGCCCCATGTTCTGAGCGCGAGCATGACAAGCAAGATGAACAGTTATGTCTCCGCTCAGAGGGTTCAGACCTTCTGCGAGCCCCTCTTTCTTAGAAATATCAACGACGTATTCAGCTACGTCACGCGTGGCGTTTGCGAGGCGCTTGACATTTTCATCGTCAGGAACAAGCAGTGGCCACTCAAATTTCAACATTAATGCGCAAGACGGCACGAGTGCGATAACATCAAAACCGTCATCAACCCACTTCATCATGTCTGCAGCAATTGATTTTGCGCGCTGCGCTACGCGTTCAACATCGCCCTGTTCCATTTGGGGCATTCCGCAGCAACCGGCATAGGTCACCTCGGTTTGAACACCGTTTTTGGCTAAGACAGCCCGTGCAGCTAACCCCAGATCCGGCTCATTATAGTTACCAAAACAGGTTGCATAAATTACCGCTTTTCTCCCATAGGCGGGAGCAGCAGCGTTCAACTGCACAGGATTCTGCGCTGCTTTTTTTACCAACGTTTGGCCTGAAAATTTTGGTAAGGCAGCGTCCCGGTGCACGTGAACAGCTTTTTCCATAAGAGGTCGGGTTACCTTATTTCCAGTATCGGTTGCCCAGTTAGCAATACCTGATACCAGACTACCAATCTTACCATTCCGATCAGTCTCTGTGAGCTGACTTTCTATTTTGCTTCTGTGCCCCTGCTTAAATTCCATATGCCTGTAACGGAGCATTAAATGGGGAAAATCTAGATCAAACTCATGAGGCGGCACATAAGGACATTTTGTCATGAAGCAGAGATCGCAAAGTGTACATGCGTCTACGACCCCTTTGAAATCGGCGCTATTTACCGTGTCCAATTCTTCGGATGGAGCGGCATCGACCAGGTCAAAAAGACGAGGAAAACTGTCGCAAAGATTAAAACAGCGCCGACAACCATGGCAGATGTCAAATATTCTGCGCATCTCTTCATCGAGTTTAACCGGGTCAGTGAAATCTGGATGATTAAAGTCGATGGGGTGCCTGGTTGGGGCTTCTAAGCTGCCTTCGCTCATTGGTGAGTTTCCCAAAACATTTCACAGGTAAAAAAAATCGGGGGCGCCCTTATTGAACGCCCCCGAGCTTCTTGGGCTATTAATTAGCCGATATCGTCTAATGCCTTCTGGAAACGACCAGCATGGCTGCGCTCAGCCTTTGCGAGCGTCTCAAACCAATCCGCAATTTCGTCAAAGCCTTCTTCGCGAGCTGTACGAGCCATACCCGGGTACATGTCGGTATACTCATGTGTCTCGCCAGCAACAGCAGCTTTGAGGTTGTCTGCGGTCGCACCAATCGCGAGGCCAGTTGCAGGATCGCCAACCTCTTCGAGATACTCAAGATGACCATGAGCATGGCCTGTTTCACCTTCAGCTGTAGAACGGAAAACTGCAGCTACGTCGTTATAACCTTCGATGTCGGCCTTTTGAGCGAAATATAGATACCGACGGTTAGCCTGGCTTTCACCGGCGAAAGCTTCCTTTAGATTATCTTCTGTCTTGCTACCCTTTAGCGACATTGAAATCTCCCTCACACAAATTTGAATTTAGCCCTCTGCAAATGGTTGCAGAGGGACCAACACTATTGCTGGTCTACATGATCTAATGTGGAGGCAATTAGCACGAAGTCAATGGATTAGAACTATTCTAAATTAAAAAAATTTAGAACTGTGGGCTAATGCTGTTTCTACTGCCGTCTTAACCGGATTACCACGTCAACCCTCTCTATCTCGGAGCCGGTAGGAGGTTGTGGCAGACTTTCCACCGATACAACCCCGATTGGCAAATCCTCTAAGCGGTTTTCATCAACATGGTAGAAATGATGGTGATGGCTGATATCTGTATCAAAATATGAACGACCAGGACCAGCAAGCACTTCTCGAAGGAGACCTGCGTCAACAAACTGGCGAAGGGTATTATAAACCGTTGCTAGAGATACCGGGACGCCAGTATTGACAGCCTCGCCAAAAAGTTCATCGGCTGTTACGTGACGGCTAATCCCATTGAACAATAACCTACCCAGACCCAATCTCTGACGAGTTGGTTTTAATCCTGCAACGCGAATTCGTTGTTCGAGGACTTCGTCAGAGATAACTGTCTCAATCCCCATTTTTAGACGTTGCTCCCTGTTAAATTGAACTCGATTGCTAATAGAGATAACGCGCTTAATTCAGATATCAAACTATTCTTTAAAAAAATAGATTGATCATTGACCAGAAGCGATGCGCTCCACTAACTGCTTAACAGTAGGAACAAACCCGTTTGCATACCAATCATCCTGTCCAAACCGGTACGCATTATGGCCAGCAAACATCAGATGATCCTCAGGCGGATCTCCATGAGCAATGGCTTGAAGCGTTTTTTGAATACAAAATGATCTTGGATCCGGCTTTCGACCCGTCGAACCTGACTCTCCTTGAGACCAATTAGAAAAACGACACTGAGACAGGCACCCCATGCAACCTACTTGGTCTTTATGGATCTGCCTTGCTTCCTGCGGTGTAGTAAACACCATAGTGGAGTCTGGCGTTCGCAAACCTTCGGTATAGCCAGAAGCTATCCATTGTTCAGCGCGTTTTTTATTATCTGACGTAACATAAATTTTTCGACCGCGTGTTCCCACTACAAGTTCAGCAACTTGATCACCCTCGGGCCCTAGGGAATATCCAATTTGACGCTGAGACCTCGCCTCAAGGGCATCAAGAAAGGTGTTTCTGACTGCTGATGAGTAGAACCCGGTAGGGCTGAACCTCTGAAGGAGAACATCACCAGGCATCAATGTTGGAAGCTTCTTTTTCCAAACATCGGGTATTGGACTTTCCTGTGTAAGCAGTGGTCGTGTACCAAACTGGAATGCTACCGGTGCAAGGTCAGGATCTTCGATCCAGTCTTCCCATTCGTCTAGCCGCCAGACACCACCCGCCATAACAATGGGAACATTGCTGAGGCCAACCTCGTTCATAGTTCTCCGAAGGTCAGCTACCCTTCCCCGAGGCGATTGCGGCTCGACAGGGTTTTCGCTGTTAGAGAGGCCATTGTGTCCCCCGGCAAGCCATGGATCCTCGTATACCACTCCGCCCAGCCATTCTGAGTAACCGTGGTACGAACGCTTCCAAAGTGCCCGGAAAGCCCGAGCGGACGAAACAATTGGATAATAGTAAACTCCAAAAGATGCAGCGATTTCGGCTAACCGGTAAGGCATACCCGCACCGCAAGTGACACCATGAATAAGACCCTTGGCACCTTGAAGTGCACCCAGCAGAACCTGCTCCGCGCCACCCATTTCCCATAGGACATTCATATGAATACGGCCATTGCCCCCAGCCGTCTCCCAAGCCACCCGGGCTTGATGAATTGCTCCGCGAATGCCATGAGCAATCAGTTCTTCATGGCGATCTTTACGAGTTCGCCCATAATATGTTTGCGGAATAAGCTCACCGTTGGGACTGAAACTATCGGCGTTCACCCCCGAGAATGTTCCAATTCCACCTGCCCTAGCCCATGCACCCGCGCTCACACCGTTAGTCGCCGATACTCCTTTACCACCTTCAACAAGTGGCAAAACTTCAGCACCCGACATTTTCCTTGCCTGTACAATCATGCGAGCTGCTATCTCCTAAGCGTAGCACGACCCAGCTAGACAACTGAACCAAAGCCTCGCTTTTTATGCTAAATGACCTAAAGACAGCAACGCATTCTGCGACGCAGCTGGGCAGTTTAGCCGATTTAAAACGCTAGGTCCTGGTTTTTAATACCAGGACCTAGCATTTTTATTCGTCATCAGCTTCTTCAATAATAATTTCCTCACCAGTCTCCTGATCGATATTCTTCATGGACAAGCGTACCTTGCCACGATCATCGAACCCAAGACACTTTACCTTCACTATATCGCCTTCGTTAACAATATCAGTGACGGCGCGAACTCTCTCTGGCCTTAGCTCAGAAATGTGAACCAATCCATCGCGCGGACCCAGGAAATTCACAAAGGCACCGAAGTCTAGTACCTTCACCACCTTACCTTCATAGATCCTGCCAGCTTCAGGCTCTGCAACTATTGCCTCAATCATTTGACGGGCTTTTTCAGCAGCAGATGAATCTACCGAGGCGATTTTGATCGTTCCATCATCCTCGATATCTACTTTAGCACCAGAGACCTCTACGATCTCACGGATCACCTTGCCGCCAGAGCCTATAACTTCCCGAATTTTTTCTTTGGGTACTGTCATGGTCGTAATTCGGGGGGCGTGGCTAGAAACTTCTGTACGTGCTTGACCTAGTCCTTTGTCCATTTCCCCTAAAATATGCTTGCGGCCATCCCTAGCTTGGGCCAAAGCGACCTTCATGATTTCCTCGGTGATTGAGGTAATCTTGATGTCCATCTGAAGACTGGTAATGCCATCGGCAGTACCGGCAACTTTAAAGTCCATATCTCCGAGATGGTCTTCGTCACCTAATATGTCTGAGAGAACTGCGAACCGATCCCCTTCTTTAATAAGGCCCATAGCGATGCCTGCTACTGGCTTCTTTAAAGGGACACCAGCGTCCATCATGGCAAGACTGCCGCCGCAGACTGTGGCCATTGATGATGAACCATTCGACTCAAGAATTTCCGAAACACACCTAATGGTGTAGGGAAAATCTTCATGCTTAGGCAGCATTGGACGCAACGCCCGCCAAGCTAGCTTGCCATGACCAATTTCCCGACGACCAGGCGCACCAATTCGGCCGGTCTCGCCAACTGAAAATGGCGGGAAATTGTAATGCAGCATGAAACGCTCTCTGGTTTCACCTTCCAGTCGATCCAAAATCTGTTCATCGGACCCTGTACCAAGCGTACAGACAATCAGGCCTTGAGTTTCACCTCTCGTGAACAAGGCTGAGCCATGGCTTCGTGGCAACACTCCTACCTCCGCCACAATTGGGCGGACAGTCTCAGTATCACGACCATCGATACGCAACTTGGTATCTAGAATGGCACCGCGAACGATATCCTTTTCCAGATCTTTCAAGACGTTCTTAGCCAGACCTTCATCACCTTCTTCTGCCACAATTGCGGCGATTGCCTTTTCTTTAGCTGCGCCAACAGCAGATTGGCGGTCTTGTTTAGCAACGATTGCATATGCCGACTTTAGATCATCACCAACAAGTCCTTCGAGCTTAGAGCGCATTGACTCCTCAGCCTCTGGTTTCTCAGGAGCAGGCCACGCCTCTTTAGCAGCGGCCTCCGCCAAGTCGATGATAAGGTCAATGACGGGCTGGAATCCTTTGTGACCGAACATCACGGCCTCAAGCATCCGTTCTTCCGAAAGCTCTTGAGCCTCAGACTCAACCATCAACACGCCTTCTTGAGTGCCGGCAACGACTAGATCAAGCGTGGATTCCTCCATCTGATCTAATGTGGGGTTCAGTACTAAGTTACCGTTTACCTCGCCAACCCGGGCACCGCCTATCGGGCCCATGAATGGAACACCTGATATTGTGAGCGCGGCCGAAGCGGCGATCATCGCTAGGATGTCTGGATCATTTTCCATGTCGTGAGACAGGACCGTTGCCAACACCTGCGTCTCGCATTTAAAGCCAGGTGCAAACAATGGTCGAATTGGACGGTCAATGAGCCTAGAGGTTAGCGTTTCTTTTTCGGAAGGCCGAGATTCGCGTTTGAAAAAGCCCCCTGGAATTCGTCCTGCTGCATAGGTTTTCTCTTGGTAGTGAACCGTTAGCGGGAAAAAATCTAATCCTGGACGAGGAGCCCTCTCTGCCGTAACAGCGCAAAGCACCACCGTCTCACCAAGCGTAGCCAGCACCGCACCGTTGGCCTGTCGCGCCATACGTCCTGTTTCCAGGACAAGTTTGCGGCCGTCCCAATCGATCTCTTTACGGACAATATTAAACATAACTCAGAATCCTTCCGACGGAGCACGGCCCCTGGCCATCATGTTGTGCTCCGCTGTTTTTGCAGCACCCCCGGCGCCACTTCTGTTTTTTTGCCTATCCACGGCATAGTTGGGGGCGACCATCGCCCCACAACTTCTGAAGCTAGCGGCGGAGGCCTAAACGCTGAATGACATCCTGATAACGAGCGTCATCCTTGCGACGAAGATAATCAAGCAGACGTCTCCGCTGACCAACCATCACTAATAAGCCCCTTCGCGAATGCAGGTCTTTTTTGTGATCTTGCATGTGATCGGTAAGGTTGCGGATGCGTTCAGTTAGAATCGCTATCTGTACCTCTGGCGCGCCAGTGTCGCCTTCGCTTTTACCATATTCCTTAACTAACTCTTCAGTACGTTCTTTGGTGATCGACATCGATCTATTCCTATTCGTTAAGAGTTGAGAACACGCTCTGGCTTGACCTCATTCGCTTCGATGCGCGCAATCGCTATCAGATTGCCATGCGCCTCTACGCGGAATTGGCAACCCTCTGGGAGGGCAGCAACTCTATCGAGATCGCCTTTACGTAAAAGACGGACACTACGCCCATTGCGAATGTCCGCTGCTTCACTGTCGGAAACGGCCAGCGCCGGGATGTCGTCCAGCGCGGTCTTAACCGGCAGTACCGCTGGGCAAACATCGTCGATGCGCCCAAGGGATGTCAAGTATTCGAGATCATGTGCCTGGTCGAGGTTAAACGGACCAACACGTGTGCGGCGCAAAGCCGCTATATGGCCAAAACAACCCAACGCCATCCCTAAGTCACGGGCTAAGCCACGCATATACGCACCCTTTCCGCTTTCAACGTCAAAGATGGCGCAATCGACACTGGGAATTTCGACAAGGTCAAATTTAAAGATTTGAATCTCACGAGCCTTTAGCTCAAAACTTTCATTTTCACGGGCAAGATCATAAGCTCGGTTACCCTCCACCTTGATTGCGGAGTAGCGAGGAGGGGTTTGCATAATAGAGCCACGAAATTGCGACAAGACCGCCAAAATATCATCTCGGCTTGGCCTTAAGTCTGAGGTTTCGATCGGCTCACCTTCTGAATCATCTGTTGTTGTGGAGATACCCCACTGCACGGTGAAACGGTACGACTTTCTTCCGTCCATTGCATACGGAACAGTTTTGGTTGCAGAACCAAGGGCAATTGGCAGAACACCTGTTGCCAGCGGGTCAAGAGTTCCACCGTGACCACACTTCGCCCCAAGGCTTATGCGTTTAATAACATTAGACACTGCAGTAGAGGTCATTCCAGATGGCTTATCTATAACCAACCATCCGTTCGGAGCGTCCGGGGCAGGTTTCCGTCTTCTACGCGCCATCGATAAAAACCTTATCGTCCTCATCATCCGACAATTCGCGCAAGACAAGAGATATTCGCTGGCTTTGGTCAAAAGCCCTATCGGCCACAAATCGTAGGTCAGGAGTAAACTTAGATTCTATCATTCGACCAAGCTCAGCGCGGAGATACCCGCGCGCCCTTTTCAGAGCCTTGACGATTGCATCGGCATCCCCACCGCCTAGCGGGGTTACGAATACCGTTGCAGATTTAAGATCGGGACTAGGCTTCACCTCAGTCACCGTTATTACCTGCCCTGCCAACTCAGGATCACGAAGGTCTCCACGCGAAATAACTTCGGAGAGCGCATGACGAACGACTTCGCCCATTCTAAGCGCACGCTGAGTAGGCGCACCACCGCGCCTAGATTGAGTTCGCACCGCCATAGAAATCGCCGATCAAAGCACGCGAGCGACTTCTTCGACTTCGAAGCACTCTATGACATCGCCTTCTTTGATGTCCTGATAGTTTTCGAAGCCCATGCCACACTCAAAACCTTCGCGAACTTCCCGGACTTCTTCTTTGAAGCGCTTCAAAGTTCCGAGTTTACCTTGATGAATGACCACATTATCGCGCAGCAAACGCACACCTGCGCCGCGCTTCACGATACCATCGATAATTCTGCAGCCCGCAACTTTACCGACTTTAGTGATGTTAAACACTTCGCGGATTTCCGCATTGCCGATGAATTTCTCACGTTGCTCAGGAGCCAGCAGACCTTCCACGGCTGCCTTCATGTCATCCAGAAGCTCGTAAATTATTGAATAATAACGAATGTCTACACCATCTTGCTGAGCCTGGTTTCGAGCTGATGCCCCAGCACGAACATTAAAGCCAACCAGGAACCCACCAGAGGATGACGCCAGTGTTACGTCAGATTCACTAATCGCTCCAACCCCAGAATGGAGCACACGAATTGACACTTCGTCGTTTTGGAATTTTTCAAGAGAGCCGACGATTGCTTCCAGACTGCCTTGCACGTCAGCTTTGACTACAACAGGCAATTCCTTGCTCGCGCCCGACGCAATCCGACCAAACATTTCATTAATGGTTCCGCGTGGAGCCGTAGCAGTCCTCTTATCCCGCTCAATCCTTTGACGATACTCACTAACTTCACGAGCTCTAGCATCGCTATCAACAACAACAACCTCGTCACCAGCCATAGGAACACCAGAAAGCCCAAGAACTTCAACAGGTGTTGATGGCCCAGCTTCGTCCACCTGCTCACCTCGCTCGTTCAGCATAGCTCGCACCCGGCCCCATTCGGCACCAGCAACCAAAACATCGCCTCGACGGAGCGTACCAGACTGAACTAACACGGTCGCAACAGCACCCCGGCCACGATCAAGTTGAGCTTCAATGACAGCTCCACGTGCCTCACGAACTGGATTAGCCTTGAGCTCTAACAACTCAGCCTGCAGAGCAATGGCCTCGAGCAAATCATCAAGCCCCTGTCCAGTTATGGCCGAAACTGGGACCATCTGAACGTCACCACCAAAGTCCTCAGCCACAATTTCATGCGTCAGAAGCCCCTGCTTCGCGATACTTGGATCGGCGTCCGGTTTATCAATTTTGTTTATCGCAACTATCATTGGTGCTTCTGCGGCCTTAGCATGATTAATAGCCTCAACCGTCTGAGGCTGAACACCATCATCAGCCGCAACAACCAACACAACGATGTCAGTAACTTTTGCTCCACGCTGGCGCATTGCGGAGAATGCCGCATGTCCAGGGGTATCAAGGAATGTAAGTTTCGCCCCATTCACATCAACTTGATATGCGCCGATGTGCTGGGTTATCCCACCAGCTTCACCCTCGGTTACTTTAGTTTTTCGGATCGCATCCAACAAAGAAGTTTTACCATGGTCCACGTGCCCCATGATGGTTATCACTGGTGGACGTCCGACCAAGTCTGCGCCCGAATCAACAGAAGCATCTAAGCCAATCTCGACATCAGACTCTGAAACACGGCGAATGCGGTGACCGAATTCTCCTATTACGAGCTCAGCCGTATCCGCATCGATTAACTGATTAGCAGTTGCTATAACGCCAAGCTGCATCATCTTTTTAACAACATCGACTGTTCGAACGGCCATTCGATTGGCCAATTCGCTAACAACGATAACCTCAGGCAATACAACTTCTCGCACGACAAAGCCTTCATCTGTCGAACGTTGTTGACGCTGCTGACGTTCACGTTCACGCGCGCGTCGCATAGATGCCAAACTACGCGTTCTCTCTTCTGCAACCTCATCGTCGAGCGCTTGAGAAATTGTGAGCTTTCCAGTTCGCCTGCGGGCATCACCACGATCCCCGCGACGAGTTGCACGGCGCTCTTCTTCAGGAGTGATGCGCTCGCGACGGCGATCCTCATCCCGGGCGGCTCTGCCCTCAAGCGGAACATCAATCGGAATCAATGGTTCAGATGGCCCCGGCCTGCGTGGTGGCGGACGGTTCTGACCAGTGCGCCCACCGGGCGCTGGACCAGCTCGTCGGCCTTCTGCAGTACCACCAGGACGACGCCCATCTGCAGGGCCACCAGGACGGCGCCCATCTGCAGGGCCACCAGGACGACGTCCTTCTGGACGTCTGCTTGGAGGAGTAGCTTGAGCTCGTTCTGCAGCCTCACGTTGCGCAATGGCTTGCTTTTCACGCTCCTCTTCCTCAGCTCTTTTAAGCTCTAAAAGCTCTCGTTCTTCAGGAGATAGCTCTGGCTCGGGAGGCGGAGCGGTCGCATCAAGCTGAGTTTTATCTTCAGCTTGGTTGGCATCTAAAGAAGCGTCAGCGCTAGATCCAGGTGCAAGGCCCCCAGCCTCAG
>JAURGE010000001.1 GCA_030833925.1 Alphaproteobacteria bacterium | reverse complement strand
GGATATTCGTCGTAGAGAGGATGTCTGGCGGGCTAGGGCTGAGTACTTCACCGGAAATTTTCCGGCATCCACCTTAGTCGAGGTATCAAAGCTGGCAGCGCCAGAAGTCACAGTTGAGATCGATGCAATTGCGCATATTGGATCAAGTACGTCCTGAGCAAAGATATACGGCTGTCAGCTTTCACTTGGCCCAATTTGTGATTCGAGTGCAATAAGTACCGCTCCGCTACTGTGCATTGAAGTTAATGCTCGTCTGACAAAGCGTTACCTCTCGGATGGTCATTTTTACCCAGATTAAAATGATCCCTAAAAACCAGTTTGCATCTTGTGTGGCGCAAAAGTCACACCATATCTCTTCCTGAGGAATCGGTTTGCCCTGACAGGGCGCCGGGTTGCCGCCTAGCGGGGCCCAAATACGCCGCTTGCCTATGAGGAGATTAAAATGAGTATGGAATCCTATACGGATCGCCTGCGTGGCTTTCTTCAAAGTGCGCAAGGTCTTGCCCTAAGAATGGGGCACCCACAAATAATGCCCGAACATTTGCTAAAGGTTTTGTTAGACGACGGCAAAGGTCTTGCAGCGAGTCTAATTGCGGCAGCTGGGGCAGACAGAAACCAAGCCCTTACTCTCACTGATCAAGCCATTGGACAATTTCCAAAGGTCCTAGGTAGTGGTCAGGCGAACCTCAACATTTCAAGAGAGTTTTTGGCGGTTACAAACCATGCTGAAGAGCTTGCAAGAAGCTCAGGTGATGACTTTGTCACCGTGGAACGCATGCTGCAGGCCATGGCTGAAACGCAGAAGTCTTCTACCTCTCAGATTTTAGCTAAATCCGGACTAAAATTAGAGCAGCTTAACAGGGCCATCTCAGAAATCCGCAATGGCCGTAAAGCCGACAGCGCCTCCGCCGAGGAGGGGTATCAAGCCCTTAAGAAATATTCTCGTGATCTCACCGAGGTTGCACGAGCCGGAAAGATCGACCCCGTTATCGGTCGAGACGAAGAGATTCGTCGCACGATCCAAGTTCTATCGCGCCGAACAAAGAACAATCCGGTTTTAATCGGTGAACCTGGCGTAGGGAAGACAGCGATCGCAGAGGGTCTTGCTGTTCGTATTGTCAATGGGGATGTTCCTGAGGGCCTAAAATCAAAGCGTATCTTAGCTCTCGATCTTGGCGCTCTTGTTGCCGGCGCTAAGTATCGCGGGGAATTTGAAGAGCGCTTAAAGGCTGTTGTTCAGGAAATACAAAACGCCGCCGGTGAAATAATTCTTTTTATTGACGAGATGCATACGCTTATTGGTGCCGGTAAAGCGGATGGGGCTATGGACGCCTCGAATCTGCTGAAACCCGCACTTGCGCGCGGAGAACTTCGCTGCATCGGAGCTACTACGCTCGACGAATATCGGAAATACATTGAAAAAGATGCCGCTCTGGCCCGTCGTTTTCAAACTGTCTTTGTAACTGAGCCAACCGTTACAGATACAGTCTCAATCCTGCGTGGCCTCAAGGAAAAGTACGAGTTGCATCATGGCGTACGCATTGCAGACTCTGCCATCGTCGCAGCAGCCACCCTATCGAGCCGTTATATCACTGATCGGTTTCTGCCCGATAAGGCTATTGACCTCATCGACGAGGCAGCCAGCCGCTTGAAGATGCAGATTGATTCAAAACCAGAACTCTTAGATGAGCTGGATAGGCGAATAGTACAATTGAAGATAGAGCAAGAGGCTCTGAGAAGAGAAACCGACACTGCGTCTACCGAGAGGTTAAAAAACCTTGAAGCTGAACTAAAAGAGCTTGAGCTACAATCCACAACGCAAACTGCTATCTGGCAGGCTGGGAAAGATAAACTTGCATCTGCCAACAAGGTAAAGGAAGAGCTAGACGCTGCGCGATCTGAACTAGAAATCGTTCAGCGAAACGGCAATCTCGCTCGTGCGGGAGAAATTGCTTATGGCATCATTCCTGAGCTCGAACGGAAGCTGAAAAAAGCGGAGGAAGCGAGCAACACTGAAGCGTTGCCAGAAGCCGTAGTGGATGAACACATTGCCAGCATCGTCTCGCGCTGGACTGGGGTTCCTGTCGAGAAAATGCTCGAGAGTGAGCGCACAAAAGTGCTTGCAATGGAAACACATCTCTCCTCCCGTGTTATCGGCCAGGAAGCTGCTGTTAAAGCAGTATCAGAAGCGGTCCGTCGTGCCAGAGCTGGCATACAAGATCCAAATAGACCTATTGGATCCTTCCTATTTTTAGGACCAACCGGCGTTGGGAAGACTGAATTAGCCAAAGCTTTGGCAGAATTTCTGTTCGACGACGAGCAAGCAATGCTGCGCATCGACATGTCGGAACTGATGGAAAAGCATTCAGTCGCTCGTCTTATCGGCGCCCCGCCAGGCTATGTAGGCCATGAAGAGGGAGGAGCAATAACCGAGTCAGTCCGCCGACGCCCCTACCAAGTCATTCTGTTTGATGAGGTGGAGAAGGCACATCCAGATGTTTTGAATGTACTTTTGCAGGTTTTAGATGACGGACGCCTCACCGATGGGCAAGGCAGGACGATAGATTTTCGGAACACACTGATCATTCTTACATCGAATTTAGGGGCTGAACACTTGGCTTCTCTGCCAGAGGGTGGGGACCATGAAGCGGCTGCTAAACTTGTAATGTCGACAGTTCGTCAATCTTTCCGCCCAGAGTTCTTAAACCGACTGGATGACCTCCTCATTTTCCGTCGTTTAGGGCGGTCTGACATGGCGGCAATAGTGAAGATACAACTGCAAAGGCTAGAACTGCTTCTAAAGGAGCGGAACATTTACCTTGATATCGACAAAGCGGCGATCAATTGGCTGGCCGAGGTAGGCTTTGATCCAATCTATGGAGCAAGGCCTTTAAAACGTGCAATACAGCGTGAACTGCAAAATCCGTTAGCATCCAAGTTGTTGGCTGGCGAAATAACTGATGGTCAAACCGTCCGCATCATTGCGGGGGATGGTGGACTTGTGATCGGAAATGTCGCTGCAAACGCTGCATAAGTATTTTTTAGCTGATGGTGTAAACTGATCCTAAAACAGGACCGAAGAGCAGACACCTAATGGTAGAAGTATGTGCAGAAACAGTCGCCGCATATCAGCGTGACGGCGCCGTGCTCCTGAAGGGCATCTTTAACGAATTTATTGAAGATGCCCGTCAGGCAATCGAAGAAAATCAGGCTAACCCCTCATGGAGGGAAAGAACCTACCGGCCAGAAGATGGCAGTTCACCATTCTTTCAAGATTATTGTGTTTGGGACAATTTCGACGGCTACCGAAAACTGGTGACAGCATCACCCATGGCGAAGATTGCTGCACAGCTAATGAACTCAAAAACCGCCCGTTTTTTCCATGACCATGTTTTAGTTAAAGAACCTGGAAATTCGAATATTACGCCGTGGCATCAAGACCAGCCTTACTATCTGGTAGAGGGCATGCAATCGGCATCGTTCTGGGTTCCGCTTGACCCAGTTCCAAAGGACAGATCGATAGAATTCGTTTCAGGATCCCACAATTGGAATAAGTCTTTTCGTCCAACCCGTTTTGACGGAACTCCTCTCTTTGAGAATGATTCATCAGACTCAGTTCCGGATGTCGATAGAGAACGTTCCAATCTCGATATTCTCAGTTGGGGGACAGAGCCTGGTGACGCGATTGTGTTTTCCTTTCGGATACTGCACGCAGCGGCCGCTAACGCTTCGTCAATCCGGCGCAGAGTGATTTCGTTGCGTTGGGTAGGCGACGATGCTTGCTTTGCTTCGCGCCCCGGCAAAACATCACCATATTTCCCAGATTTGGAATACATACCGGGAACTCCATTTCAAGGCCCGATGTTTCCAGTTATTTTCAGGGAATAACTTAGAATTTGACTACGAGATGATAATTTTGACCGCTTGCGTCAGTGACCCACACTCGGTTATCCATATGCGTTATTTCCGCGAACCAGGAAAAAGCTAATGGCGGCCAGAGAGGCCAAATTCGGTATAGGCGACGTGGTGCGCCATCGTCGTCACCCATTCAGGGGGGTCGTATTCGATGTAGATCCTATCTTCTCGAATACTGAGGAATGGTGGTTGCAGATTCCTCCAGAAATGCGCCCCAGTAAAGATCAGCCGTACTATCACCTGTTCGCCGAAAATTCTGAGACAACTTACATTGCTTACGTCTCTGAACAGAACTTGCTCCCAGACGAAACGGGTGAGCCGTGCCGGCATCCACGGATCAAAGACATGTTCGATAGTACAAGTGCTGGACGTTACGAACTCCGTGATATCCGTTTCGCAAATTGAAGCTAAAAAGCACCGAACAAGTATTAATAGTTGGGGCAGGCCCCGCCGGATTAACAGCTGCAGCACTTCTGGCTGAGGCTGGCGTTTTCGCTACCGTCCTTGAAGCTGAGCCGGAACTTCCGACGAATCTTCGGGCATCTACTTTCCACCCGCCAACCCTTGAGATGCTGGATCGTTTCGGTGTCACAGACCTTTTAGTCTCACAAGGGTTGGTCGCCCCAACATTTCAGTTCCGAGATCGCTCTGTTGGTAAGTTGGCGGAATTTGATTTAACCGAACTTGCAGACGTTTGCACTCGCCCATTTAGGCTTCAATGCGAGCAGTATAAACTTAACCTGGCACTCGTAGATTACATCAACAGCAAAGGCACGGTGGATATTCGCTTCGGGGCGAAAGTTACAGGTATCCAGCAATCCTCGAATAGTGTTTCAGCGACACTGAGTTCTGGCGAAAGGCTAGATGGACAGTATCTTTTGGGGTCGGATGGGGCGAAGAGCGTCGTACGCCATGCTCTTGGCATCCCGTTCGAAGGTTTTACGTGGCCTGAAGCATTTCTAGTGGTTTCCACCACCTTTCCATTTGAAGAAAAGATGGATGACCTCTGCTGGGTGAATTATTTTGCTGACCCAGAAGAGTGGTTCTTTTTGCTAAGAGCTCCCGACTTCTGGCGCGTAATGTTTCCTGTCGACGCAAATACCACAGAATCTGAGATTTTCGATCCTTCAACTATTCAATTGCGCTTACAAAGAGTCTTTAAAACTGCTGCTGAATATGAAGTTGCACATACCACTCTCTATCGAGTTCACCAGAGAGTGGCCAAGCAATACAGCAAAGGTCGCGTCTTTCTTGCAGGAGACGCAGCTCACATAAACAATCCATTAGGCGGAATGGGCATGAATGGTGGAATCCATGATGCATTCAATCTGGGCAGCAAACTAGCAGCGGTTATGACTGGTTCCGCCAAACCCTCTGTTCTGGATACATACGAGCCTGAACGCCGCCCTATAGCGCTCGAATATGTCAATGAAATCACGATACGTAACAAGCGCAATCTGGAAACAAACGATTTGGCCGAGCAAAAAGCATTTCGTGCGATGCTTAAAGAAATCACAATGAACCCGGCAAAGCGTCGCATTTATTTACTTCGTGCCTCCATGCTAGCCAGCCTTGGCGTTCATCAATAACCTCAATGATTGGTTGTTGAGTTTTTTTATTTTATATCAAAATGATAGTGTAACAGCCCCTGAGGCCTCGCCTGTAAAGGATTCAGATCATGTCACGCAAACTATTCGGTACAGACGGCGTGAGAGGCAGGGCCAATATCGAGCCCATGACTGGCGAAACAGCCCTTAGGTTAGCCATGGCCGCCGCAAGTGTATTTGCCCATCCCGGCGGGCAAAACACTGTCGTGATCGGAAAAGACACACGGCTATCGGGATACATGATGGAATCCGCCATGCTGGCAGGTTTTACTGCAATGGGTATGGATGTTGTTGTAACAGGCCCAATCCCGACCCCTGCTATTGCAATGCTAACCCGGTCACTTCGAGCAGACCTTGGCGTCGTGCTATCTGCCTCCCACAATCCGGCAACCGATACAGGAATCAAATTTTTTGGACCAGATGGCTACAAACTTTCTGATGAAATTGAAGCGAAAATTGAAGCCCAACTAGATACGTCAGCAAAAAACCTTGCCCCATCTGAGCAGCTCGGCCGAGCACGCCACCCAGAAGACTTGACCGGCAGATATGTTGAATACGCCAAAAGCGCTTTTCCGCGCGGTTTAACGTTAAACGGAATGCGAATTGTTATAGATTGTGCAAACGGAGCCGGATATAAGGCGGCACCAGCTGCATTCTGGGAACTAGGTGCAGAAATAATCGTTATTGGAAATAAACCTAACGGATTGAATATCAATGAAAATTGTGGCGCTACGCACCCTAGCAACTTAGCAGAAGAAGTACTTCGTCAACGCGCCGACTTAGGTGTTGCTTTAGATGGCGATGCCGACCGCGTGCAGCTAGTTGATGAAAAAGGGAGTTTAGTTGACGGTGATCAGTTGCTAGCGGTGATCGCAGACTCTGCATCAGCAGCTGGAACACTGAGAGGCGGTGGAATTGTCGCTACACTTATGTCTAACCTTGGGCTTGAGCAGCATCTTGCAGAGCAGGGGCTTGTTCTTGAACGCACCCAGATTGGCGACCGATATGTTGTTGAACACATGCGCTCCAACAAATTCAACATCGGAGGCGAGCAGTCAGGACATATTGTTCTGTCAGACTTCACAACGACAGGCGATGGTCTGATTGCTGGCCTACAGGCAGCAGCAGCTATACAGCAGGCTAACCGGCCAGCCAGTGAGGTACTTCATCGCTTCATACCAACTCCTCAAATTTTGAAAAACGTTCGGTATGAAGGGAACGAACCCTTAGAGCTGGCAACCGTAAAAGAGGCAATTAGGGATGCCGAAAATCGCCTAAGCAAGAAAGGCCGTCTTTTGATTCGGAAATCAGGAACTGAACCGCTTATCCGAGTTATGGCCGAAGGAGAGGATAAAAAACTAATATCAGAGGTTGTTGAAGAACTCGCAGACACAATCCAACGGAGTTAGCGCAGATGACTGGTCGAGTTCTCATAGTAGCAGGGTCGGATTCCGGAGGCGGCGCTGGAATCCAGGCCGATATCAAAACCGTTACAGCCCTTGGCGGCTATGCCATGACAGCCATAACTGCTCTGACTGCACAGAATACACAAGGCGTCTTTGCAGTTCACGCACCCCCGCCCGAATTTGTGGCTGAACAGATCCGTGTAGTCCTTGACGACATTGGTGCCGACTGCATCAAAATCGGAATGCTGCACAATGTTGGAGTTATAGAAGCAGTAGCCGGTGCCCTGAAAGCATATGCTGCAAAAATACCTATTGTCCTAGACCCAGTAATGGTTGCGAAAGGTGGAGCCCCTTTATTAGAGAGCGAAGCTATTGAAGCATACAAGGCCGTGATGCCCAAGATGGCAACTCTCATGACGCCCAATCTTCCCGAGGCCAGTGTCCTAACAGGACGAGATATTCTGACAGCTGCAGATCAGGAAGCTGCCATAGAAGCTCTGCGCAGCCTTGGCGCAAAGGCCGTGCTGTTAAAAGGTGGACACCTTGAGGGTCATACAGTCAGAGATCTGCTGATAGAAAAGAAAACGGTAACCTCCTTTCAAAATGACCGGATCCAATCGCGACACACTCATGGCACCGGCTGCACACTTGCCTCTGCTATAGCTGGAGGGATTGCAGACGGCATGGAAATTTCCAAAGCGGTTGGTAGAGCTATTGCTTACGTCCTAGAAGCAATCAGGACAGCGCCAGGCCTAGGCGCAGGACACGGCCCCCTTAATCATGGCCTCACAACAAAACCTTTCCAAATTTGATCCGGAAAGAGCAACTAATAGATATGATTTTGTAATGAGTTTCTGAATCAAAACGCTAATCACCCTTTGGCAGCCTTTAATTCCAACCCTGCCAAACCAGAATTTACTGAAGATTTTCTTTTCACCAATAAGATAGGCTTACGGTCTGCCGCCCGAAATTCTTAAGTTGGCACCTGCTGTCCAAGACGCCTGTTCAGACAACAACCACACAATCCCCGCTGCTACCTCTTCGGGTTCGCCAACCCTTCCCATCGGTATACCCGGCCCCTGGCTTTCCAATTTTTCTAGAGGCGGCATATCGGTGCGAGTTAGACCTGGCGAAACAGTATTTACTCGAATTCCAATCCGGGCCAACTCAACGCCAAGGCCAATTCCCAGTGAGTTTACGGCGCCTTTTGAAACAGCGTAGAGAACATTCTCCCCGCCCCCACCCTGAGTAGCGGCGCCTGACGATACATTGACAATTGCTCCACCCCCCACCTTCAGCATCCGCGGAATTGCTGCCTGAATACACATCATGTAGCCAATGACGTTAACCTTCAGCACATCCTCCATATCTTGGAGACTTACATTTGAAAAAGACCCTCGTGGGCCTACAATACCAGCGTTATTGACTAGAGCATCAAGTCGGCCCCAGGTCCGATCTAATGTCTCAAACATTGTTTGGACAGCTGCCGGATCACCTGTATCAGCTTGGATAGTGATTGCTTCGCCGCCCGCGGCTTGAATAGTAGAAGCCGTCGCTTCTGCCGCTACCTGATCGTTTCGAAAATTAATAACAACTCGCCAACCTTGAGCAGCTAACATCCTCGCCGATGCAGCGCCTATCCCACGACCACCACCTGTGACTACTACTACCCTGCCAGCCATTTTGACCTCCCAATCGAACCACTGATCTAGGATACAATACAGCCTTCATGCGGTCACATGGTTGAAGGGGGCCTTGTCCGCGGGCTGAGTTCAGGGCATGACGATAGATTAAAATTTTAGGAGAAAGTATCGATGCGGTTTCCAGAAATACTGCTTTCTGCAGCAGTTGGAGGTGTTATCGGCTTCGCGGCAAGTGAGTACGCAGGCAGTCTAACAAGCTCCCCCCCTCAGGAAACCAACACTAAAGATGCAGTTTCTATGCAGCTTTCCGATCTAGGAATTACTAACAAAAGTTCTTTGGAGGACATTATTTCCATAGAGGTTTCTAAATTTCTGAACGAAAAACCCGAAGCCGTCGTTGCTGCCCTCGAAAAATACCAGGAAAACCAGGCGAAGATTGCGGAAGTTGAGCGGGTAAATACCTTACGCAGTCTTAAAGATGCCTTGCTTAACCAATCAAATGATCCCTCTCTCGGCGCTACCGCCGCAGAAGCCGACGTCACCCTTGTGGAATTTTTTGATTACCGTTGTGGCTACTGTAAGCGGGTACTTCCAAGTGTTATGGAATTGGCTAAGTCTGACAAAAAACTCCGTATCGTGATGAAGGAATTCCCAATTCTAGGCCCAGATTCATTGACAGCGTCCATTATTTCGTTGGCCTCGAACATGGTAAATCCTGATAAATACGGTGATTTACACGATCGTCTAATGCAACATCAGGGCCCCTACGACGAGGCAACATTACTGGCAATTGCAGCAGATGCTGGCTACGATCCCTCAAAGATTCAGGCTGCAATGACCGATAAATCCCTGAACTCTCAAATCCAGAATGCTCGCGCAATTGCTGAGGCATTAAATATCCGCGGCACGCCAGCGTTTATTATAGGCGACAAAATTATTCCCGGCGCAGTTCCGCTTCAACAACTTCGTTCGGCTATCGAGGAAGCTAGGGCTAATTCTTCTAATAAAAGCTGAACCCAACCAATCTCAGGTGGCGTTAGCACGCCCAATGGTCACCCCACCACAAATAAACAGCACCTGTCCTGTCACGAAGCTAGAGCGATCATCGATGAGGAATGCAACACCATTGGCAATGTCGTTAGGTGTTCCAAAGCGCTGTACTGGAATTCGCTTCCTGTAAGCCTCCCATGCTGGAGACCCCTCTCCATACACTTCCTTGAGCATGTCGGTTTCAATTGGACCAGGTCCAATAGCGTTAGATGTAATGCCGTAAGACCCTAATTCTTCTGCCCAGGTCTTAGTAATACCCACAACGGCGGCCTTGGTCGCAGAATATATTGTCTGCCTTGCAGCGCCCAAGGCCGAACGGCTAGCTATATTTACGATCCTGCCAAAACCTGCTTTTTTCATTCCAGGTACGAGGGCACTAGTAATTTCAATATATGAACGGACGTTAACCGACATCAGTCGATCAAACGTTGCTGCATCAGCCTCTTCCAAATCGTGGGTAGCAACAAGGCCCGCACAATTAACAACCCTCGTAATTTCCCTTCCATCCAGTGCCCATGCCATCGCTTGTGAGACATCCGCAGAATTTGAAAGATCAACCTTCCGGAATTCGCCCAAAGAGGCGTCTTCGGGCTCTATGATGTCCAGCATAAGAATATCGTAGCCATCATTTTTTAGCCGCGAGGAAATCGCTTTTCCAATATTCCTCGACGCACCTGTGACTAGCACATGTTTTGTCATCACCAGTTCCTAATTTACTAATGTATGGGCTTCTCGGAATGATGTGTTTGAGTCAGCCAACTGACGCAACAAGTTCGATGGCGCCCACCGATTGCCATAGGCCTGGTGCCAAGCAGCAATCTGATTATAGACATCCTGAACACCTATGCTGTCGGCCCAGTACATCAGGCCACCGCGATAACGTGGAAACCCAAATCCATAGAGCCACATAATGTCCACATCAGAGGCCCTGTAGGATATTTTTTCCTCCAATATTTTGCATGCCTCATTTACAGAGGAAAATAATAATCGCTTAAGAATTTCGTCGTCCGTGAAACTGCGTGGCTCATTACCCATTTCTTTTGACATGCTGATTATGAGATCCGTCACGATTGGATCAGGATATGGAGTGCGATCACCTTTTTCGTATTTGAACCAACCAGCTCCAGTCTTCTGACCAAGGCGCCCCATCTCCACTAATTTGTCAGCGATGGGTAAAGTTCGGTAATTGGGATCAGCTTCTGCTCGTCTTTTGCGACCAGCATAGCCTATGTCCAGTCCAGCTAAATCCCCAACCGCGAATGGCCCCATTGGGTAACCAAATTCGACCATAACTTTATCAACTTGCTCAGGTAGACAGCCTTCCTCAAGCATAATGACCATTTCGGAATTGAACGGTGCGCGGCTGCGATTAGCTAGAAAGCCATCACAATTGCCGCACGCAGCTGGAGCCTTCGCTATCAACTTCCCCAGAGCCATAGTAGATGCCGTGACTTCAGGAGTGGTCTTCTTGCCCTTAACCACTTCAAGCAGTTTCATAACGTTAGCTGGACTAAAAAAGTGAGCCCCACCAACCTTTTCTGGACGTGAGGTAGCTTCAGCAATTTGATCAATATCTAAAGCTGAGGTGTTAGTTAAAAGCAGCGCGTCTGACTTCATGACCCGATCTATTTCTTTGAAAACCTGCTGCTTGACGCCCATCTCCTCGAATACTGCCTCAATCACTACATCGGCTTCTGATATCTCTTCATAGGCTGTTGCCCTAGAAATCAAGGCAAAACGAGCCTCCATCTCATCAGCATCTAAAGATCCACGCTTGACGCTGACCTCATAATTATTGCGAATGCGTTGGAAACCTTTGACTAGTGCGTCTTCAGAAACCTCCAAAACTTGAACAGGGATACCCGCATCAGCGAAGCACATTGCGATGCCCCCGCCCATGGTACCAGCTCCAACAACAGCAGCAGTTTTGATCGTTTTTACAGGGGTTCCCTTCGGAACATCCGGGAGCTTCTGCGCCTCTCGCTCGGCAAAAAAAGCATAGCGAAGTGCTCTAGATTCGTCCGAACTTACAAGTTCTTCGAAGAGTTCGCGCTCTCGCCTTAAGCCATCTTCAAATTGCATTTCCACAGCTGCTTGGACGGCCTTGATGTTATTGTAAGGCGCTATCTGGTTGCGAGCACGTCGAGCAATTTCTTTTTTCTTCGCTTCAAAGATGTCCTCGCCCTCAGGAAGTTTGGCTTCTCTATCGCGAATCAGTTGAAGTGGCCGCTTATCAGCAATCTCACTGGCAAACTTTACGGCTTCTATTTTGAGATCATCATCAGACGGGATAACCCTATCTAAGATGCCCAACTCAAGTGCCTCTGGCGCCGGTACATGGCGCCCTGAAACGATGAGATCAAGAGCTGCTTTTGGCCCAATCAACCGGGGCAGGCGCTGAGTACCACCACCACCCGGAAGCAGGCCAATCAGTACCTCTGGAAGCCCCACTTTGGCCGATGCAACAGCAATCCGGTAATGGCAAGCAAGAGCATTCTCCAAACCACCGCCAAGGGCATATCCATGTATAGCCGCAACGATTGGTTTGGGTGACTCTTCATAGGCATCATAGGGCTTACGAGCTAAAGGAGGGCGCCCCTTACCAAATTGCCTTATATCAGCTCCGGCAATGAAGCTCCTGCCTGCTCCAATAACCACCAATGCCTTGATGGTTGGGTCAGCAGCCCCAGCATCGATATGCTTCACGATACCTTCCGGCACACCGGGAGATAACGCATTGACTGGCGGGTTATCGACAACGACTACGCCAATTTCTCCGTGCCTCTCGAAACGGACTAGATCCTTTTCGCTCATTCTAAATATCCTGCAGTTTCTTTAGGTCTCATCCGACTTGATTTCGGGGAACGTCACGGAAGGGACGGTCAGTATCTGTCCGGTTTTCCTTGGGCATTTTGAGTATTCGCTCTGAAATGATATTTCGCTGAATTTCGTCAGTGCCGCCAGCGATAGAAATAGCTGGTGTGGATACCAAGATTTCCGCTACCACGCCGCCAGCCCCATCCTCTTCACCGGTTAGCATAGCGTTTGGGCCTGCTATTTTAGTGTGGGTTAAGTTTGCTGAGCGAGCGACAATTGAAGCCGCAAGCTTGCCGATGGAGCCTTCTGGTCCCTGAGGTTTCCCAGCCTGTGATGCTGCACGGGCTCGTCTGGCCGTCCACTCAGCAGACTTAGCAATAGTTAGTGTTTTGGCAATTTCTTGACGAATGTCGGGGTCATTCCACACCCCCATAGCTTTCGCTTGGTCAATCAACAAATCCACCCGGCCGGTGCGTTGAGGATACCAGGTGTAAGGCGCCATGACTGTAGCTATTTCTTGACGCTCTTCCTCGTAAATTCGCTCTGGCCTATCTGTCCCACTTTCATAGCGACGGGCAGAGTCGGCTCCTCGACGCTCATTCATCAAGGTTGTAGTTGCAACTTTCCAGCCTTCACCGAGTTCGCCCACCTGCATGTTTGCTTCTATCGCGGCGTCTGTGATGAAAACTTGATTGAAGGATGCATGCCCATTCATCTGTTTTAGCTGATGCACTTGGACACCCGGCTGATGCATGTCGAGAATGAAATAGCTTAGACCTTTGTGCTTGACGGCATCCCAATCAGTTCTGGCAAGCAAGAGCGCATAGTCAGCATGATGGGCACTTGTCGTCCATACCTTCTGTCCATTAATGATCCACTTACCGTCCTTAAAGTCGGCTCTGGTTGCAGCACCAGCTAGATCAGAACCCGACCCCGGCTCTGAAAACAGCTGACACCAAGTTTCCTCACCAGTCATTATACCTTTGAGATATTTTTGTTTTTGCAGATCTGTGCCGTGCTCCAGGATAGTTGCTGCTGCAAGCACGCGTATGCCCATTTTTGCAGCCCCTATCGCACCGAACTTATTAAATTCTTCATCCACAATTGCCGTCATCCCAAGTGGCAAACCACGGCCTAGCCATTCCTTTGGCCAGTGCGGCATTCCCCACCCAGACTCAGCAAGCATGCCGCGCCATTCAACAAGGCCACGATTGGGATCCCAATTTGCTTCCAAATAATCGCGGACCTGGGAGCGAACTTCGTCCTCAGTCATAGTAGTCATGAATCGTCACCCCAGTTTTGCAGCATTCGTTCCCGGTTCTGGTTTGCGTCGCCTAGAAATACTTCACTTGCCTTCGCGCGTTTAAACCAAAGATGGGTATCATTATCAAAGGTAAACCCTATGCCACCATGCATCTGGACAGCGTGAACAGCTGTTTGAATATAAGCATCAGAGGCACCAGCCTTTGCCAATGCGACCACCCCACGGGCGTCAGCATCTCCCTCGTCAACCGCAGCCGCCGCGTAATAGGCAGCAGATTTTGCAAGTTCCACATCCAAGAGCATATCAGCTGCTTTGTGTTTGGTAACTTGGAATGATGCTATCGAACGACCAAATTGCATCCGCATGGAAACGTATTCTAGCGCGTCCTCACGAAGCCGCTCTGCCCCACCAACCATTTCTCCCGCTAGGCAAGCCAAGGCGATATCAAGAGTACGTTCATAGGCCCCACTAGCATTATCGCCATTAAGCAATTCAGCGGGCGTATTGGAAAACGAAACAGCAGCGAGTTTGCGAGTTGGATCCATCGAAGCTTGAGCCTTACGCGACACGCCATCAGCTTCCGCTTTCACGATGAATAAACCTAGCTCCCCATCTGGCTTTTTCGCGACCACAACTAAAACGCTCGCCATCAATCCATCGACTACATGGCTCTTGTCACCGGACAGCCGGTAGCTATTGCCATCCTTTTGAGCAACCATTGAGATTGCCTCTGCTGCCCAACCGCCACGGCCTTCGACTACGCAGAGAGCGCCAATAGTTTCGCCTGCAGCAAAGGCAGGCAAAAACTGGCGTCTCTGATCTTCGGAACCGGCCTCTCGTATTGCGGTTGCAGCCAACACAACGGAACCAAAATAGGGCGAACACAGCAGGGCTCGCCCCATCTCCTCGCAGGCGATGGAGAGATCCGCGATGCCGAAACCAGCACCACCATATTCTTCGGGGATATGAAGAGAAGCCAGTGCTAACTCATTACACATCTGCTGCCAAACAGCCGGATCGTAGCCTTGTTCGGTCTGCATCTGCTTACGAACTTCCGTTGTTGGAGATTTTGCCTGCAAAAAGCGCCGCAGAGCCGTTCGGAACTCTTCTTGTTCCTCTGAAAAACTAAATTTCATGCGATGTCACATCCTGATCGAAAGGATTGTTTATTTGATCGAACCAAAGGAAGAAGCTGCAAGAAAGTTTGCACTTATGCAAGGATTGAAGAATGTCTATCAGCTAATTTTTGATAGAAACCTGAGGTTTAGTTAGCCCAAAAATTAATTCGTTGGCACCAGCCTTAAGGTCGTAAAAATAAAATTCTTTTCGAAAGAATAGATGTAACTGTGCCAATAAGTTGACCAAAACCAGTCCCGGACTGACACTGAGCACAGAAACAAAATTTAAGCAGGAAATTACCAATGGGCATGCTCGAAGGAAAAGTAGCAATCTGCACGGGATCTGGCCGCGGAGTGGGTGCAGAAGTGGCGAAGTTAATGGCCGCAAATGGGGCAAAAGTGCTTGTAAATGATCCAGGCGTCGGCGGAGGTGGTGAGGGCGGAGATACGACGCCGGCTCAGTCAATCGTGGATGAAATCAAGGCTGCTGGTGGGGAGGCAGTTGCTAACTTTGGATCGGTCACATCTTTCGAAGATTGTCTAGGGATGGTTGAACAGGCGCGCGACGAGCTAGGCGGCTGTCATGTAGTCTTCAATCCAGCTGGGATTCTGCGTGATCGCATGTTCCACAAGATGTCCCCTGAAGACTGGAAGGATGTAATCAACGTTCATCTTAACGGACACTTCAACATCAATCGCGCCGCCATTAACCTTTTCAGAGAGCAAGAATATGGTCGAATGATTATGGTCTCTTCCACATCTGGCGTACTTGGAAACATTGGACAGGCAAACTACGGTTCCGCCAAAATGGGCATCGTCGCTTTGACGCGCATTGTCGCCATGGAAAATGCTAATAGAGGAATAACCTCAAACGCTATTCTGCCTTCAGCTGATACACGCATGACCCGATCAGTTCCAACACCAAAAGATCCCGATGCAGCGCGTATTCGGGAGGAGCGACTTCGTTTAAGCCCCGCTGACGCGATCGCACCTCTATGTGTTTTCTTAGCTTCAGAAGGCGCCTCTTATGTAAACGGTCAAGTTTTTCATCAGCGTGGAGCGGAGTTAACGCTTTACGGTGCGATGAGACCTGTCAGAATGGTACATCGCAATCACGGCTGGACCCCTGAAACAATAGCTGAAAACGGCATGCCAGCCTTGCAGACAGGTTTCGTCAATATGGGCGATAGCCGAGCCATGCATCCCGGATTACCCCTCGAATAAGGACCTGAGTTAATGATGGAGTTCGCCGAAGAAGAACGGATGTTGCTCGATCTGGTTGACAAATTTGTCGACAATGAGCTGATGCCCCTCGAAAAAGCTGTGATGGCCCGAGAAGCAAAGGGGGGCGAGGTAGCCCTGCTTCCAGAGGAGGCAGAGCCACTTCTAGCAAAGTGTAAGGAGCTTGGCCTTTGGGCTCTTGATGCGCCTGAGGAGGTTGGTGGATCAAATATCCGCACTTCCGTCATGCTTGCCATTCAAGAGAAGCTGAAAAGCACTGTAACCCCCTTCATATTTCCTCCTGACAGCCCAAACCTGCACATGCTTATGGCCGTAGGATCGCCTGAGCAGAAGAAGCAGTACATGGAGCCGTACGCCCAAGGAAAGTTAAAGTCCAATATTGCAATCTCCGAGCCAGGCGCAGGCGGTGATCCTGCACATATGAAAACCAGGGCAGTTAAAGATGGCGATGATTGGGTAATAAATGGCCGTAAGATCTGGGTCTCTGGCGTTCCTAAGGCCGATTTTCTCATTGTAATGGCAGCGACGGATTCTTCAAAAGGGGCTCGTGGCGGCATAACTGCCTTCATCATGGATACCGATACCCCAGGGTTTTCCATTGAGCGTGAAATTCCAATGCTTGCGGGTGCGCGAACTTACGAATTGGTATTCGATGACGTTCGTTTGCCAGATTCGTCAATATTGGGTGAGGTTGGTAATGGCTTCGCTCCAATGCAAAAACGCTTGACAGTTCGGCGCCTGGAAATGGGGGCAATGGGCGTCGGTATGGCAGAGCGCGCATTAAAAATGATGTGTGAACACGTGCAGCAGCGCGAAACTTTCGGACAGAAACTCTCAGACCGACAAGCCATTCAATGGTGGATTGCTGACGCAGCAACTAAAATTCACGCCACTCGCCTAATGGTGATGGACGCCGCCGCAAAGCAAGAGGCCGGGGCAGACGTTCGAACTGAAGCATCTATGATCAAGGTTTTTGCTACTGAAATGGCTACCGAGGTGGTTGACCACGCGATGCAAAGTTTTGGTGCAATGGGAATGACCCGTGAACTCCCCTTCGCAATTATGTCCCAAAGGCTTCGCCTATCGCGCATCTACGAGGGCCCAACCGAAGTGCACAGGATGGTCATTGCTCGTCGAATGCTAAAAAAACACCAGTAACGGCCATTGGGCGCCCCTTAGTCAAAACGCTGTTTTAAAGGGGATTCAACTTTAGGCCCCCAATCAGCAAAACAATTATAGCTAAAGGGTCAACTCAGCTCGTTGACCCTTTAGCCAAAAATACCCGGTCGGAACCGGCTACTCTAATTAGACGCCCATATCGTCAAAAACTTCTTTGGCTACCTTGAAAGCGGTAACGGCTGATGGCGCACCGGCATAGACCGCAGCCTGGAGAAATACTTCCGCAATTTCTTCTTTGGAACAGCCATTATTTATCGCGCCACGGGTGTGTAAACGAAGTTCACCTTCGCGGCCCATTGCGGCAAGCATAGCAAGGTTGAGCATACTGCGAGTTTTTCGGTCAAGGCCTTCACGCAACCAAACAGTACCCCAGGCTGTTTCAGTAACGAACTGCTGCAAAGTTCGTGTGAATTCGTCCTTTGCTCCATTCTCAACTGATTTCCCAACGTACTCTGAACCAAGCACCTCTTCTCTAACCTTCAAACCAGCAAGAAAAGCCTCATTGGCGTTATATTTGGAAGTGTCCATCATAAATTCCTCTCTGCTATTGAAATCGGTTAAAATCAAAAATTGTGAGCACATAAAAATTAATGCTGTCTGCCAAAAGTGGTTAACCAGCCTCAGTTCAAGCCAACTTTACGGCGTAACTCGTCACCATCATCCGCGAGGCTTTGAACGATCTGGCGCAGGTCATCAGAGATTTTTTCCGGCAATCTCACCGAAAGATATACCAATTGATCACCCCGCTCTTTCAGATTGCCCGGCTTAGCAAGCCCCTTACCCTTTAAGCGGAGCACAGCGCCAGATTGAGCGCCCGCAGGAACTGTCAGCATTACAGGTCCATCAACTGTCGGTGTGGAAACCCGAGCGCCCAGAACTGATTCCTTCAGGGTTATAGGGAGATCAATCCTTATATCCCAACCTTCGCGGCGGAAGAATTTATGAGGGGAAACAGTAATTTCAACGATGGCATCGCCCGCCTTATTGCCATCAATGCCAGCCTGCCCGAGGCCGCTTAATCTTAGAGCTTGTCCGCTTTCCGTTGCTGGCGGGACTCGCACGTCAACTGTTCGGCCAGTTGGTAACCGCACCCGCTTGGAGGCCCCCATTGCAGCATCGAGAAAGCTCACCGTCAGATTAACTCGAATATCCCCCCCTCGCGATGACTGCTTCTGGCGGCGCCCTCCGAAATTTTCAAAAAGCTCGCTGAAAAGGTCATCAGTCGCAAAACGTCTGGCGCCCTGTTCGCCAAATCCCGCACTGAAACCACCTCCTCCTGGGTGTCCACCCCTTCCAAAGCCAGAAGCACGAAAGGTTTCCTTTCCTTCAGAATCAATTTCACCAGCATCAAAGCGCCTACGCTTTACCGGATCCGATAGGAGATCATATGCGGCATTTGCTTCTTTAAATTGGCGCTCGGCATTCTTGTCACCCGGGTTGGCATCGGGATGAAGGCGTTTGGCAACTTTACGAAAGGCAGATTTTATTTCTGCCTGGCTCGCAGTCTTTTTTAGTCCAAGCAAAGCATAGGGATCAGCCATGTTCCAATCTCACGCGCCTAAAATTTCCCAATCACCATTAGGTTTACGACAAGCGGTGCGACTTGCCTGTTGGGTTGGATGATCTTTAGGTGAAACGGCTACCTTTATATCTCGGCATTGTCTCCCTTCTAGAGAGCCACTTTTTGCAAGATAGGTTGGGCCGGGCGTAACTTTGCCAGAAGCACCTGTGTCAGGATTAGACCAAACCGTAGTCTTTCCAGTTTCAGAATCGCCTAATGCCTCCTGAGTTGCCATTCCGGCTATCTTGCGATCTTCATTTGAAAGATGCTCTCCAAGCTCTCCGCCCAGCCAGCTGCCCACGGCCGCGAGACCCAACATCGCGACTGCACGTCCAACACTGGAGTCAACTTGGGAACCCAATAAAATCCCGGCAGTTGCCCCAACAAATGAACCAACATCGCGCCCCGTAGGCTCCCTCGAACACCCAGCAAGAACAACACCAACCGTGGCAAGTACAAAAATCTTTCGCATTGAGTGTGTTACTCCGATGTCGAACTACGCTTCTCTCGATTAGCTCACTTTTCGCTCATATGTTGTCACGAAATTACCGGGAGCGGCTCAACCCTGTAAGCATGTCCAATGGATCGGTCATGAGCAGGATCAAAAAGCCTCATAGCGAATGCATCACCACCCCTGATCTGACCAATCACTGGAATGGTGCCGAGAAAGAGAACTGTACCCTCAGGTAAGTCTTCCGCTCCTGTGAAAAGCTTGATCATTTCCTCTGGCCGCCTGCAAGCACTGAGGGTTCCATCCTGATAATCAACTGTAGCTCCATCCTGCTCCTGAGCAGACTGTAGTCGGATATTATCCCAGACAGCTAACACCTCCTGTAGCCGCCACGCTTGCGATGAGATCGGCTTGCAGCAAAGCTGCTTAGACAGCGCTACTGACCAAGCTTCTGCCTTACGATCGGTGTGATCGGAACCAACGGCAACCAAAGTGCCTGAACTAGTTCCCACCAAAACCGCCTCGACCTCACCGGAACCGTCATTACCTACGGTTTGGATATAGGGGGACTGAGTGAGAAGTTCGGCAGCAACGCGATAGAATAAAGGCGTCTTAGATGGAGCAGGCACACCAATCTCGGCCAACTCATCAATATGATGTTGTACCGCAGCCTGATCGCGTCCGGTCCAACCGCCAATCACTACATCTGTTACATTGACCTCAACGACAGTCTCAGCCCCATTCAGCTCTTGTACATCGAAGCGCATAGAGACCTCTCCCTAATTTTATAAACAATTAGTTTTAACAAGCGGCAAAGCGCAACCCTTAGCTTGATCCCATTGTCTCGGATTATGTTATTGCCAACTAGTTTAAACATGCCGGGCTAAAAAGTTTTTTATGTTCAGTACCGAAGGATAGGAAAGAATGCCATAAATCGAAGGCTAGATGCTACGTCAGTCACCTCGGTCGCATACAAACAGCTTTCCACACTCGCTTGCTTCAGCTAGGAATAAGTTATCAAGCGCCCGTAGCTCAGTGGATAGAGCGTTCGCCTCCGGAGCGAAAGGTCAGAGGTTCGAATCCTCTCGGGCGCGCCATTACTTGGTCAGAAACATTCCATTTAAATACTATTTGCAATCACCTTGATGAAGCCACCAACGTGGTGGGTCGTGGGTTGGATACCAATCCTATAAGCAGGTGCGGTCAATGAAATCACCCCGTCGTGGAAGCATCTGTCCCCTTTTGCTGCATATTTTTATATAAATCATTGAAATCAATGGGGTTTATGAGCAGCGGTGGGAATCCGCCATCACGCACAGCGTCCGCCAGAATTGCGCGCGCGAATGGAAAGAGAAGCCGGGGGCCTTCGATCATGACAAGGGGTCGCACATGCTCCTCGGCAACACCTTCTGCTATTGCGCAGACGCCGCCATAACTAACCTCTACTACAAAGAATGTGTCTTCATCTCTGGATGCTGTCGCTCGGATATGGACCACGGCTTCGAAATATCGACCTCCAAGCTCCCGGACTTCAACATCTACGTCAACAGCAATCGACGGTGGCGGATTTAAATTAGCTAAGCTTTGCGGCGAGTTTGGATTTTCAAAAGAAAGATCCTTTAGGTACTGGACCGTTAGAGTTATGGGCGCAGGCTGGGCGTTTGTATTGGAAGCGGACTCTGTCTCAGCCATTCTGGCTGTCTCCTAAAATGTGAAGTGCTCAGTTTTGTATCAGCAACAGAGAAAAATTTGCAGCCTGCTACGCCAGTTATTTATTCGTGGTTAAAAAAACAACCTAATTTATGATGCCGATTGCATGCTGGAGCGGGGGTCGTGTTTGACGAAATAGCCATTTTCTATTTGCTGACCAGTCATCGCTCGGATCGGGCCCCAGTGACACACTACTAATGTGTTTTTCCAATCACTTTGAAGCGATAGCCGTTTTCTGAATTTCTCTATGCGTGCGAGAAAATATGGTTCTGGTTCATCCAGACCCGATTTTAAGGGATCACCCGAATACGCCCACCACTCAGTCTCTAGGCCAGAAAAATCAAGGCTCGGCCAGCGAGCCATTAGATCCTCTGGAGTGCTGCCTATATCGCAGGAAAAACCGGCCCTTTCGCGAATATCAGGATCGATTTCGACATTTAGTCTCAAATATTCTCCGACTATCAGCGCCGTTTCAATCGCTCGGGTGTATGGGCTTGAGACTATTCTAGTAATCACTTCTGAAGCCAACAGGGCTGCTGCTTGGGCCGCCTGTTCGCGGCCGACTAATGTTAATTCAGGGTCTGGAATACCTGGGTCAATTCTGCCTTTGCTGAAATGCAGGTTAAAAATTGTTTGTCCGTGACGAAGAAGGATCATTGCTGATCAGGTTTTGCTGCTGACTGGTGGTTTTTTTGAATCGATGCTGCATCATGTGAGCTAGTTTCGGAAAATTCACCTTCTATTATCACTTCTTCATAACCTCTACTGCGACGGCTGCGCAGATATCTTAACAACAGCTGTGCCCAAAGTAATCTGGTTGGGCGGAAAACTAGAGACAATCCAAAGGCATCGGTAATAAATCCAGGCGTCAAGAGCAGGACAGCTCCGATAAAGATTGCCGCTGCATCAATCACCGCCAGCGGAGCGTCAGAAGAACTCGCCGTAGCAAGCCGCTGCATCGCTACCCGACCCTCCGCACGCGCCAACGACGCACCACATGCGGCAGTTAGGATAACAAGACCTATCGTCATCCAAAGGCCAATTGCCTCGCCAGCGCTTATTAGAACTGCAATTTCAGCAATTGGAATACCTATAAATAAGAGGAAGATTAACCAAGTCATAGTTGCTTTAAGTGGCTCCGGCGTTATGGTGAGAAATGACGCAGGTGCTGCATCGGGCTAGCGATTTCTCTTTTCACTACCCAAGTAAGCATTTCGCTAAGCCTATAAAAGTATTTTCTGGGCTTGAACAACTTTTTGGAGCGGCTCAACCGGCCGCCGGGGCCTCTGTAACATAGGTCCAGAAGGAGTAATTCGGATGGGCAATAGTGACGCCCTAATCGAAATTATCATCTTAGCGGTCGTTGCTGGGTTCCTTATCCTACGCCTCAGGAGTGTGTTGGGTAAACGCCACGGTCATGAGCGGCAGCGCTATGAAGAGGGCGATCAACAAACTAAGAATAAAGGTGAGGAAGAGGAGAAAAATATAACTCCATTTCCTTCACGCATTGATGCAGAGCCGCCTTCTTCCAACGGCGAGATTAGCAAAGTTCATTCTCTCGACCCCAACTTCTCCGAAGAAGAATTCCTTGGAGGTGCTAGAGAGGCATTTAGAATGATTTTAGCTGCTTATGCCGGATCAGACCGCGAGACGCTGCGCGCACTTTCAAACGATGAAGTATACCAAGAGCTTGATAATGCCATTTCAAAGCGAGATGAGCTGGGTGAATCACTCGACGCGACGTTGATTGGAATCCAATCTGCATCAATAAACGCTGTAGAGACAGTGGGTTCCACTGCTCGGATAACCGTCCGGTTTGAGTCGGAACAAACTAATGTCACTCGCAACTCTGAGGGTCAGCCGATTGACGGTGTGCCCAATCAAGTTGAAACAATTATCGATCTTTGGACTTTTGAGCGTGACTTGTCCAATAGCGATCCCAACTGGCATTTGATAGACACCGAACCTGGCGAGTAAACCAATGAGGCGCCACGCGGCCCTTATGCTAATGGTTGCGGTGCTATCAAGCTGCGCAAACCCAGAAAAAAAACATCAACCGCCTCATGTAGATCGTGCGCCAAAGCTGCAAGAAATAACTTTTTCAAAATTGCCAAATTGGGAAAGCGCAGATGTCAGAGCTGGGCTGAACGCTTTCAAAAAAGCTTGTTCAAGATTCTTTCGTCTCGATCCATCTATGCAAGCCTCCAAGGCCTGGCCTGAGCTGGGCACCAATGGAGACTGGGCCTTGGTTTGTAAAAGGGCGAAAGCTGTTGATGGACCGGATGGCAAAAGCTTCCTGAAGAGCCAATTCAGAGTCTATGAGGTCAATAGCCCGGCAAATTCCGGGTTGTTCACAGGCTATTTTGAACCTGAGTTCTACGGTGCGAGACAGCGCGGCGGTCGGTATCAATATCCTCTGTATAAACGGCCTAAAGATATTATTTCAGTTGATCTTGGCATGTTTAGTGAAAATCTGGAGGGACAGTTGATACAGGGACGCTTAGAGGAAAAAACCCTTAAACCCTACTACGAGCGATCCGAAATCGCTGAGGGAGCATTACAGGGTCGAGAACTCGAACTAGTTTGGCTGTCAGATCCAATTGATGGCTTTTTTATCGAAATTCAGGGGTCCGGACGCATCCGCTTGGCTGAAGGGGATTGGATGCGCGTCGGCTACGATGGGAAAAATGGAAGACCTTATCGGGCTATCGGCAGAGATCTCATAGCGATGGGGGAAATACCCTCCGACAAGATGTCGATGTCGGCCATTCGTAACTGGCTAAGTGCGAACCCCAGCCGCTCCCAAGCCTTGATGAATAAAAACCCTTCTTACGTCTTTTTTAAAGAGCGCCACGGTGCAGGACCCATTGGAGCTGCCGGCACAGCTTTAACACCAGGGTACAGTCTCGCCGTTGATCCTAGGTTTGTCCCTTTAGCCAGTATCGTTTATTTGGACGCGTCACATCCGAGCGAAGGAATGCCTCGTCTTCAACGCCTAGTGGCTGCTGAGGATACAGGAAGCGCCATCAAAGGCCCCCAGCGCGGCGACCTATTTTGGGGGACAGGAAAGGCGGCTGGCGAAAACGCCGGTCACATGGCTAGCAAGGGGCGCTATTATCTTCTTTCGCCTCGATAAATCTAAAGGAAGCCCAAAATGAAAATTTATGGCCGTGTTACTTCTAGCAACGTAATGAAAGTCCTTTGGGCTGCAGATGAGCTTGGACTTGATTACGAGCGCATCGATGCTGGTATGACTTTCGGCGTTGTAGATACGGCAGAATATCGGGCGATGAATCCTAATGGCAGGGTGCCCACACTTGTTGAGGGAGATTTCGTCCTTTGGGAATCTAATGTGATTGTGCGTTATCTGGCCACCAAATTCGGAATGGGAACGTTGTGCCCAAGCGAATTAACCAACCGTGCAGATCTTGAGCGCTGGATGGATTGGCAACAAACAACTCAGAATCCGGCCTTCACCCCAGTTTTCTGGGGGCTTGTTCGGACACCGCCGGAACAAAGGGACCAGTCAGCTATCGATGCAGCAGTGAAGCAATCAATAGCTGCAATGCGCATTCTAGATGCACGGATGGAAGGTAGAAAGTGGATAGGTGGCGAAGAGCTTACTATGGCTGACTTCCCTGTTGGCCCCAACATTCACCGCTTCTTTAATTTACCTTTTGAGAGACCCGATCTTCCCAATCTAAAGAGGCTGTATGATCGCATGTGTGAGCGGCCGGCTTATATAAAAAATATTGCTTCCATTCCGATTTCTTGAGTTATTACCTACTCAGTGGGAGTGGACCTTGGCAGACCCAGACATTCAAGATCTCTACGAACGCATCTGGTATGGTGTTCAAGGTCAACGTGTTGAACTTGGATTTGACCTTAAGCTCTTAAATAAACCAGGCAGTCCAGTATTTAGCGCGCGAGACGCACTTTTGCCTTGGATGGCATTGCTTTTGCTCGCTATCGGTGGTTGGCGCGTTGGAGGCTGGATTGGTTCAGCCGCAGCTGTCTTGGCTATGCTTGTGTTGATGGCCACCACCATCAATTACGCGGTAATGAAGCGACTACGAGAAAGATCAGAGAAGTATGCACTTTCTGGGCATTTAAGTTTTGAAGAACTTTGGCAAGTAGGCGCTATCTCACTCAGAATTGCTGGCAATGATAGCGCAGAATTCAAAGGACCTAGTATGGAGTGGACTGCATTCGCTCGGCAGTTACCCAAAACTGAAGCTGAAAAGGCAGCGGACAGGGTGGATAGAAATAAATGATGAGCCGCCAGCGGAAAGAGCGACGAGCTACAGAAGCGGAAATTGATCTCTGGCGAAGAGCAGTCGTAGATGCTGCTCCCTTGGACAAAAACATAGCCACCACCACCACAAAACGAGTGGCAAAGCCCCATGTGAGCCGAAGATACATTGTTTCTTCAAATTTACCCCCCGCCCATTCAAAGTCTCAGCCACAACCAATTGATAGAAATACTCTCGCCCGGCTGAGAAATGGCCGGATGGAAATTGAAGGTAAGCTTGATTTGCACGGCTTAACCGCAGCTCAGGCTAAGCACGCACTTGCTGCGTTCCTGAGTTCCAGTCATGCTATTGGGCGAAGGGCGGTACTGGTTATTACTGGACGAGGCCTAAATCCTGATTCCAATGGGCCCGGCGTAATCAAGCGGGAAACACCCTCGTGGCTCAACCAGATGTCTGACGTTGTTTCTTCATATGGCCAAGCAGATAAGCGACATGGAGGAGAAGGGGCGTTATACGTTCGCCTCAAGCGCAACAAGGGTGCAAAGAACGAACCATGACACCCAGCGCAATTTTGGCCGCAGCAATCGAGATCCTTGAAGAACAGGAAACGCGGCCTGGACCTCTAGACCTCATTGTAGGGCGCTACCAGCGGCAACGGCGTTATATCGGTGCAAAAGATCGCTCCGCGCTGGCAAGCCGAGTATTTGGGCTAGCTCGCCGACACTTTCGACTTGGATGGAGGCTGGAACAAGCCGGGGCACCAACCTCACCGCGAGCACTCCTTATTGCCGATTTATTACTCTGTGACGGCTTAGAGCCAGATGAAATTAGCACCCTTTTCAATGGTGGAAGCCATGCACCGCCAGAGCTAAACACCTCTGAGTGGAGTTGGCTTCTCCGTATCGGCCCCTCTCCATTAGAAACCGCTGAAATGCCGGCAGCTGTAAGGTTAGAGTGCCCAAGCTGGGCCTGGGATGGCCTCTATGATGCGTTCAACGACAGAACCGAGTTACAGCTTAGCGCACTTTTGAAAGAGGCACCCTTGGACCTCAGGGTTAATACTCTAAAATCAGATAGACGCAGTGCCCTGGCAGCTATTAAGCGAGCCGGCTTTGACGCCGAGCTTACACCTCTAGCTAACACAGGCATTCGTCTCCCCCACCGCGTAGCTCTGGGCCGTCTTCCGGGATTACTCGAAGGTGTGGTTGATCCGCAGGATGAAGGTTCTCAATTAGCTGCAATCGCACTTGCACCAAAACCAGGAGAAAGAATAGCTGATTTTTGTGCAGGCGCGGGCGGGAAGGCCTTAGCTATGGCCGCCGCTATGGGTAACAAAGGCCGCATACTTGCTTTAGATTCCGACAAAAGGCGCCTAGACCAAGCTGGCCCAAGACTCTCAAAAGCAGGGGTTGATATTGTTGAGCGACGTCCGATTTCTAATGGAAGAGATCCTTGGCTGAAGCGTCAAGTAGCAAAATTTGATGGCGTGCTGATTGATGCACCTTGCTCTGGCGTTGGAGCGTGGCGGCGAAACCCTGATGCCCGCTGGGGTCGTGGCCAGCCAGATCTTGCAAAATTGACTGAACTTCAGTCCAGCATTCTAGATCGTGCGGCGCGCCTTGTTAGGCCAGGTGGGCGTTTGGTTTACGTCACATGTTCGTTGTTACCGCAAGAAAACCAAATTCAAACTGATGCCTTTCTTACACGTTCTGAGGATTTCTCTTATGCCCCGCAGATTGATTTTCCAATCCAAGTACCAAACGGCCACATCACACTAACGCCAGCGGACACGGAAACAGACGGGTTTTTTATTGCTTGGCTTCAAAAGAAAATATGATCCGTTCATGTAAAACACACGTAAATAAGTCCTGATCCGGTTTTGATGCCGAAAACAAACGTTTTTGAAAAAAGTTTCAAGTGGGATTTAGTATGGCCGCAGGCTTTCATTTGGATGAAGATTGTCTTCTAGAGTATGGCGCAGGTTCACTTGATGAAGCCTGGGGCTTGGCGATAGCAACCCATTTGTCGTTTTGCCCATCTTGCCGCTCACGAACAATGGAGTTTGAAGCTCTCGGCGGGGTCACCTTAGACGACCTCCCCGCATCATTAATCAACGACGATGCGTTAGCTGTGTGTCTAAAGCGGCTTGATGAGGAAACCCCTGCAACCATCCAACATTGCCTTACTAGAACTAGCGTTCTTCCGAGTGTTCTGCATCACTATACCGGCGGCAATTTAGAAAAAGTTCAGTGGCGGCGCGTCGGCGGAGGAGTGCGTCAGGCTGTTATACCCACCGAAGGTAAAGCTGTTGCGCGTCTGCTTCGAATTCCTGCGGGAGTAGCAGTGCCTGATCATGGCCACGGGGGAAAAGAGCTAACGGTAGTTTTGTCCGGTTGTTATGCTGACGGCGACAGATTATTCCAACGCGGCGATATTCAAGAAGTAGATGGAAGCGTTGAACATTCTCCTAATGTCGTGGGGACAGAGGAGTGTTTATGCTTGGTCGCAACCGATGCACCACTCAAATTTAAATCGTTCCTGCCTAGAGTTGCCCAGAGGTTCGCTCGACTCTGACAAGTGAAGGTTTTCAAGCAGCAGTATCAAATGCCTGGAACTTGGTAGGTATCGTTTTTAACTTCGCAATCAGCTCAGCATGTTGGTCGTTATCTATATCGTCAGGTAGATCCAATCTGATTGTATCGACTACGCCGCCGAATGAATCCGAAATTGCGTTGGGCAGTTCATTATAGGTCCCGATAGCTGCGAATAACCCTACAACGTCATCTGAAACCTCTCCGGCAAGCTCTGACCATCGTCCTTCTTTCGACATTGAATGAAGCTTCAGACCAAGATCTTCCAGGCCGTGCTGTTCAAAAACAGGAAGGTATGTGCGGGTCGACCCATAGAAACCAACACGATATCGCGCCCAGTCTACTCGTTTTTTTACCGCTTCCTCGTCTGGGCCAGTGCAAATAAAACCCCCTCCAGAAACTTCAATTGTTTTGCGGTTACGACCGTCCCTAGCCATACCTTCTTCAATTTTAGGCATGCACACATTCTCAATGTATTTTCGAGTGCAGAAACTATGGAGGCGCACACCATCAGCTATCCGGCCCGCCATACGAAGCATATCTGGACCAACTGCGGCAAGGCTAATCGGTGGCAGCGGAAATCCAGTCTTCGGTGGCGAAAACTCGGGTGTCATTAAGGTAAATTGATAGTGCTCACCCTCAAACTTGAGGGGCTCACCATATTCCCAGCAACGCCATATAGCGCGGATTGACTGAACATATTCACGCAACCGCGGTACTGGAGCGAGCCAAGGCGTTGAAAACCGGCGCTCGTTGTGGCCCTTGACTTGAGAGCCCAAACCTAACTCAAACCGACCACCAGATTGCGCGTTAAGATCCCAACCAATATTCGCTGTAACCATTGGACTCCTCGGAAAAGCCACAGCAATGGATGTCCCGAGTTGCACGTCTCGTGTTTCCTGAGACGCGATCGCTAGAGGCATAAAAGGATCATGGGCAAGTTCGGAACTAGCAACACCATCATAACCTGCCGCTTCAGCCCACTTGGCACGGACAGAAGACCGCTTCCAATCATTAGTAGGAAGTTGACTGATAACACGCATGGCAATCCCCTATTGGTCTTCGACAAAAATTTTACGCAAACGAATAGGTGGACCGCAATGGCACCTAAGCTCACTAGCTATTTTCGGCTAGCACGCCTAAATAGCGCTAGCGTGGGGTCTGCTGCGCGATGCGTTAGGACCTCAGAAATCCCGGGGCCGATATCGAAGCTCTAGGGAGCTGTCACTGCGGGGGATCGTGGTCTCCCACACACGGCGCCCACCTCACTTGGTGAGGTCCCGGAGGATTCGTTCCAGTCCGACGGTCAAGTGGCTCCCCACGCACCCTTACGGTGAAGAAGAACATGCTCCCAATTGATTCTGCCAAGAGGTCCCTTCGCAAAAAAATGCAAACTCGCCGTCGGGATATGTTCAATGCTGCTTCACATGCCGGTGAAACTGTCACTCGTATAGCTAGTAACCACGGTCTTATAGGGCTGGAAGATGTTGCAGCTCTTTACTGGCCAATGAATGAGGAGCTGGATTGTAGGCCTCTTATTAGAGAATTGCTGCAATCTGGACGTCGCGTTGTTCTGCCCGTTACCGGAGAAAAGCACAAGCCATTGATTTTTAGACGTTTTACTGCGGATACAACTTTGCGCCCAGGACCTTTTGGGACCCAAGAGCCGCCTCCTGGTGCGCATGTGCTTGAACCAAATGTACTTTTTCTGCCCCTCCTAGCTTTTGATTCAGCAGGACGACGTCTTGGCTATGGTGGTGGATACTATGACCGGACACTTGCTAAGCTTCGTAAAGATCGAGCCGTAAGAGCCTACGGGCTAGCTTTTGCAGGACAGGAAATAGAACGGGTGCCAAGTAATGCTCTAGACGAGCTGCTTGATGGCATTCTGACCGAGCAAGGCTATAGGCAGTTCAGGTCTAGCTAATATGAATTTATAAGAGTTTCTTATGCGAATACTTTTTCTTGGTGATATTGTTGGACGTTCTGGCCGCGATGCTGTTATTGCTGCAGCTCCAGGCCTGCGCGAACGCTTTGATCTAGATCTTCTAGTAGTCAATGGCGAAAATTCAGCTCACGGCTTCGGCATAACGCCCAAAATTTGCAAAGACCTGTACGAATCAGGGGTGGATGTCATCACAACTGGCAACCATGTTTGGGACAATCGAGAAATTCTTACCCATATTGGTGATGATCCAAAATTGATTCGTCCCATCAACTTCCCGACAGGAACTCCTGGTCGAGGCTGGGCGATAGTCGAAACTGAAAGAGCAGGAAAAGCTCTAATCGCCAATGTGATGCTTCGATTGTTCATGGACCCCCTAGATTGCCCCTTCCAAGCTATGGAAAAAGTGATGGCAACGGCTGTACTCGGAAAAGATGTTGCAGCAATCGTGATTGATATGCATGGAGAAGCAACAAGCGAAAAACGCGCTATGGGTCATTTCCTCGATGGAAGAGCCTCATTGGTCGTTGGAACTCACTCCCATGTTCCAACAGCAGACGGCCACATAATGCGTGGCGGCACAGGTTACCTTACTGATGCTGGCATGTGCGGTGACTACGACTCTGTTATTGGCATGCGCAAGGAAACATCAATCCAAACTTTCCGAACCAAGCGACGCGGAGAAAGGATGGGACCCGCTGATGGGGACGGGTCCTTGGCCGGCGTGTTTGTAGAAACTGATAGCAAAACCGGCTTAGCGTCAAAAATTAAACCATTCAGAGAGGGATTTGGATTGGAAATTTCTTGAAAATAAGCATTTCACGTTCGGAATCGTGCTCGCCTGAAAAAATATGAGCTCAGCTACAGTTAGTTTTCGTTTTCTTAATACCATGCGCTATCCAGTTCAAAGCCTTCCAAAATATTGGGGCTCCAGTTTTCCTGAAATTTCAAATTCGATTCGTTTGCGAGACGCCCTAATTTGGGTATGGTCCGATTAATGCTAATCCAAGATGACTGATCAGCGGTGGGTATCAAACATGGCAGGCCATTCACAGTTCAAGAATATTATGCATCGCAAAGGCGCACAGGATGCGAAACGTGCGAAAATATTCACTCGTATCGGGCGAGAAATCATGGTTGCTGTAAAAACCGGTGGAGGCCCAGACCCCTCAGGGAATCCTGCACTTAGAGCTGCCATCCAAGCCGCTCGGGGTGCAAACATGCCTAACGATCGCATTGATCGTGCTATCAAACGGGCATCCGGAGCTGATGGCGAGGCCGAAAATTTTGAAGAAGTTCGCTATGAAGGTTATGGCCCTGGCGGTGTTGCGTTAATTGTGGAGACCCTGACAGACAATCGGAACCGCACGGCGGCGGACGTTCGAGCAGCCTTCAACAAATATGGTGGCTCGCTGGGTGAAACTAATTCCGTCGCATTCATGTTCGATAGGGTTGGGCTGGTGGTTTATGAGGGCTCTGAGATTGACCATGATACGGTCTTCGAGGCTGCTCTTGAAGCAGGGGCTGAAGACGTGCAATCCGCCGAAGAATTGCATGAAATATTCACTGCAGCAGACAATCTTTCAAGCGTCCGAGAGGGCCTTGAAGCGGTTTTTGGACCCCCATCTTCAGCTAAACTGGCCTGGCGACCACAAAATTTATCTCCAATCGATACCGAAAAGGCAGTTAGCTTAATGAAGCTACTTGAAGTGCTGGATGAGCACGATGATGTGCAGACTATTTTCGGTAACTACGACATACCCGACGATGTGATGGCGGAGCTTGCTAACTAAAATGGGATTGTCCCGCCGCATAATTGGTCTGGATCCTGGTCTGCAAAGAACAGGCTGGGGAATAATTGTGGCCGAAGGCAATCGGCTTTCGCATGTAGCCAACGGCGTAATCCAAACAGTGGCAAAAGCTCCAACCCCGGAACGTTTGACCGAGATTGATGCAGGCATAACGGCAGTAATTCGAGAGTTTTATCCTGATGAAGCAGCCGTGGAGGAAACATTTCTAAACCGTAATCCAGGCACAACCTTAAAGCTTGGCCTCGCACGCGGTGTCGTTCTGCTAACTCCAGCGAGGGCTGGATTGCCCGTATCAGAATATGCTGCCAAAGAGGTAAAAAAATCGCTGGTTGGCTATGGCTCAGCTGATAAAGCTCAGGTTGCCGCGATGGCGGCGCGCTTGTTACCCGGTGTTGAGTTTGCAAATGAGGACGCGGCTGATGCGATCGCAGTCGCGATTTGCCACGCCCATTCAAGCCAAACGATGAACCGATGGGCACAGGTATCTAACGTATGATAGGCCGTCTCGCAGGAATTGTTGAAAGTTTAGGCAGTGGTCAGGCAATTGTTGACGTGAACGGGGTCGGTTACCTGATCAATTGCTCATCAAAAACGCTGGCAGTCGCCGAAACAGGAAAACCAGTGCGTCTCGAGGTTGAAACACAGGTTCGTGAGGATGCAATCGTCCTATATGCATTCGCAGCATCTGGCGAAAAAACTTGGTTCAAACTTCTAACTAGCGTGCAGGGTGTTGGAGGCCGCGTGGCTTTACAAATTCTCTCTGCGCTCAGCCAAGATGAACTTGCTGCGGCTATTCTTTCTGACGACAGAAAGACCGTTTCACGAGCAGAGGGCGTAGGCCCTAAGCTAGCTCAACGCATAATCTCTGTCCTCAAAGACAGAGTTTTGGAAGGTGGAACGACGTCACCAACTTTCCAGGCAGATTTTGGTTCGAACACTGATAGCCAAGCCGGTAAAGAACATGCTGAGGCAATTTCTGCATTAGTTAACTTGGGATATGGCCGGTCAGAAGCCTTTAGCGCGGTTTCCCGGGCCGTTAGTAAAATTGGATCTGAAGTATCACTCTCTGAACTTTTAACTGCATCTCTAAAAGAGGCAGCTGGCTCATGACCGAAGACCGCCTCATTGATGCACTCGCCCATGATGACGATCCAGGCGACGCGTCTATGCGGCCAGAACGTCTGTCGGATTTTGTGGGACAGGCAAAGGTGCGGGAGAACCTGGAGGTCTTCGTAAAAGCAGCAAAGACTAGGGGCGATGCTCTTGACCACGTCCTTTTAATTGGTCCTCCAGGTCTTGGCAAAACAACTCTCGCACAGATTGTAGCAGCTGAACTTGGTGTGGGATTTAGGGCAACTTCGGGACCGGTAGTTGCACGCGCCGGTGACCTCGCGGCGCTACTTACCAATTTACAGCCTCGCGACGTGCTCTTCATTGACGAAATTCATCGCCTTAATCCCGCTGTCGAAGAAATTCTCTATCCTGCAATGGAAGACTTTCACCTGGACCTAATCATTGGAGAAGGACCGGCAGCGCGCTCGGTGCGAATTGACTTACCCCCCTTTACACTGGTCGCTGCGACGACACGAGCGGGTTTGGTTCAAGGTCCACTGCGAGATAGATTTGGAATTCCATTGAGGCTGGGCTTTTACACCGTCGATGAATTAACCCGCATTGTTATGCGTGGTGCTGGTATTCTTGGCGCCTCAATGGCTTCAGATGGAGCAGAAGAAATTGCAAGGCGGGCCCGTGGCACCCCAAGAATTGCAGGACGCCTGCTGCGCCGAGTTCGGGATTTTACTGCAGTTGAAGGCTCGGGAACGATAGATGCAGCAGCGGCTGATCGGGCGCTGCGACGCTTAGAGGTTGATTCAGAGGGATTAGACGCCATGGATAGGCGCTATCTCCAATGCTTAGCAGAGCGCTATAACGGGGGGCCTGCGGGAGCAGAAGCACTGGCCGCCGCACTCGCTGAGCAGCGAGATGTAATAGAAGATGTCATAGAACCATTTCTTATCCAGCAGGGCTTTGTCCTGCGAACTCCGAGGGGCCGTATACTGCCAGCCAAGGGTTACGAGGCGATAGGGATTGCTCCCCCAAAAGACGCGGGTGAGTCGGACCTATTCAGCTGATGAATAAGTCCACGCCTCAAAATCTTTCAATTCGCGTGTACTATGAAGACACGGACGCTGGCGGAATTGTTTACCACGCGGCCTATCTTCGTTTTGCTGAGCGCGGCAGGTCTGAGTTTGTGCGTAACCTTGGGATTGATCAGCAGAAGATGCGAAGTGATCTAGGTTTAGGATTCGTCGTTACGTCTCTTTCGATAGATTATTTGAAACCCGCCTATCTTGATGACAGATTGACAGTCACAACAGAGATAGCCCTTGTTAGGCCTGCCAGCGTGAATTTTAACCAGATGGTGGCTCGTGAAGACCAAATCCTAGCTAACCTGAAAGTTCGAGTGGCATGCTTAGATGCAGTCGGAAATCCCGTAAGGCTACCAACTGCTCTTACCACAACGCCATAGTTCCGCCCTTTTTTGGCTGGAGACATATAAATCATGAATAATACAATCGTATCCGAGACTATTAGCCAGTCCGGCGGCCTCTCGCCGATAGAACTGTTTCTTGCAGCGGACTTCATTGTTAAGACCGTTATGGCAATCTTATTAGCACTTTCAGTGTGGTGCTGGGCTGTAATTGTTGCCAAGTGGCGTTTAGTAGCTCAGCTAAACCGTGAGGCTTCTGATTTTGAAGATGCCTTTTGGTCCGGTGGCTCACTCGACGAGTTGTATGACCGGGTTAGCACTAATCCGTCAGATCCAATGACAACCATTTTTTCTGCGGCAATGCGGGAGTGGCGCCGAGCTGCAAAAAACGAAACGAAGAAAAACTTTGGTATTGGGTTGAAAGATCGACTGGACAGGGTGATGTCCGTTGCTATTGCGCGCGAAATGTCATTGATCGAAAAAGGCATGACGGTTCTGGCATCCACTGGTTCTACAGCACCATTCATTGGCCTTTTTGGAACTGTCTGGGGCATTATGAATAGCTTTGGCGCCATAGCCGCAGAGAAAACCACCAATCTTGCCGTTGTTGCGCCTGGTATAGCAGAGGCCCTGTTTGCAACTGCGATGGGCCTTTTTGCAGCAATTCCAGCTTCTCTTGCGTACAATAAATTCGCTGCAGACATGAACCGTTATTCAGGCCGGCTCGAAACTTTTGCCGGAGACTTCCAGGCAATTCTTTCCCGTCAGATCGATGAGGAGGGATAAACTATGGCAGGCGGCCTTATTGGAGGTGGCATCGGAAACCGGCGGGGGCGCCATAAACCTTTGGCTGAAATAAATGTTACGCCCTTCGTTGATGTCATGCTGGTATTGCTTATTGTTTTTATGGTCACAGCACCCCTTCTAACTGTTGGCGTACCTGTAGAACTACCCAAAACAGCCGCTGCACAACTTGTTGACCGAGACGAGCCGCTGATAATTACGGTGGACGGCGAGGGTCGCATATTCCTTCAAGAGACAGAGCGCAGCCTGGAGGCTCTAATAGCCACACTAAAAGCAATCCGTGCGGAAAAACCGGACGGCACGGTCTACGTGCGCGGAGATAAGGGTATAGCGTACGGTGAGGTCATGGAGGTGATGGGTGCTCTTGTAAAATCTGGCGTAACAAAGCTCTCTCTCGTAGCTGAAACACCCGGGTCAGGACGCTGAGCCAGTGCATGGTAACTTACTCGTCTCATTTCTGGGCCATTGTGCCCTGATTTTAGTGATGATGTTTGGGCTACCAAGTTTTTTTCAGCCAGAAGACGACGGCATTGCAGCCAACAATATTGGCATCATAAGCGATGTTCAGCTTGCAGAGATGTCCAGGGGCAAATTACCGGCACCAAAAAACGCTGAAAACAGCAAGGCTGCCCAAGCCAAATCGAAATCCACAGCGGTCGTCCAACCTAAGAATGCAAAATCAGCCTCCGCATCCCAATTAGACTCACCTCAAGTACCAGAGCCAAAACGGGCGACAAAACCCCAAGCGCGCACAGCCTCTCCCAAGCCTCCTTCTCGGCCACTGCCACCAAAACGAGCTGCACCAGCGCAAGACTTATCAACTGCCTCTCTTCTTCCTCAAAAGAAACCAAAACCGAAGGCTCCGGCGCCAACTCCACGCGATGTAAAGACGCAGAATTCAAGAAAACCTAGCGCTCAGGCTCAAAAAACCCAGCCACCACCTCAACGGCCGGTTGAAACCAAATCGCCTGTGAAAGAGGCTACAAAATCCCAAAAAACCCAGACTCCTTTGCCTCCTAAATCTCAGGAAAATCCAAATGACGCATTCGCTAATCTTATTGGTGGAGCGATAGGGTCGGTTCCTGAGAATGATGGAATGAGTGCAATTGCTGATGCGTTGGGCGTTGGCGTATCCACAGGCCCACTCTCCAACACCATCCAACAAGCTATCGCATCTCGCCTCGGAATGTGTTGGACTCCTCTCAAGGGAGCGCCAGGCGCAGAAGACCTTGTGGTTGAGGTGCGCATCCGATTATTGCCAACGTCTGAAGTTGACCAAGTAGAAGTAGTGAAAAGGCCCCCGGGTCAATTTGGCAACGTCGCAACCCAAAGAGCCGAACAGGCTATTCGGAAATGCGATCCATTTAATAAAGCTGGTATCTTGACGTTGCCTCTAGACAAGTATCGCGACTGGCGAGAAATGAACATTACCTTCGATCCCCGTAAGTACACAGGCTAGGAGTTTTCGGATGGCACGAATTCTTAAAATTCTCATCCCTCTGGTTTTGATTTTGAGTGCCTTCAAACCAGCAATGTCTCAATTGAGAGTTTCTGTAGAGGATGGTCTTCGCGAACCCCTGCCCATCGCTTTTGCTCCATTTGTGACTAAAAACGGAGCGTCGCCAAACATGGGCCGGGATCTAGCAGACGTTGCAATTGCTGATCTTGAAAGCTCACGACTTTTCCGAGCCATCGATCCATCCGCATTCATACAAACCCCTGCAGCTGCGACGATTGCACCTCGTTTCCCAGATTGGCGTCAAATCAACGCCCAGGCACTAGTTGTTGGAACAGTGGGCAATGAACCTGATGGTCGAATTCGTGTTGAGTTTCGCCTCTGGGATGTACTCGGTGAAGTCCAACTTGTTGGCCAAGCATACGTCACACAGCGGGAAAATTGGCGGCGCATCTCACATTTGGTCGCTGACACCGTTTACAAATGGTTAACAGGGGAAAAAGGCTACTTTGATACCCGAATAGTTTATGTCGCGGAATCCGGTACGGCCGATCGGAAGGTAAAACGGTTGGCAATAATGGACCAAGACGGAGCAAATCATTCATATCTCACTAATGGAAGAAATCTTGTTCTGACGCCGCGCTTTTCGCCTTCTCGCCAAGAAATTACATACATGTCTTATGCCGGCCGACGGCCACGGGTTAGAATTCTGAATGTCGATACTAATCAAGACGAAACCTTAGGACCAATTGACGGGATGACTTTCGCCCCGCGTTTCTCACCAGACGGTGACAAACTGCTGTTTTCAGCAGAACAGCGTGGCAATTCGGATGTATTTGCCCTCGATCTTCGAAGTCGACGCAGAGAGCGGCTAACTGATCACCCAGCAATCGATACCTCACCTTCGTTCTCTCCCAATCAGAGAGAGATTGTCTTTAACTCGGACCGAGGTGGCACTCCGCAGCTCTATGTAATGTCAGCTGATGGAGGTAACGCCAGGCGGATATCATTTGGCGGCGGTAGATATGCTACCCCCGTGTGGTCTCCGCGCGGTGACCTTATTGCTTTCACGAAAATTGAAGGAGGTCAGTTCGGAATCGGGGTAATGCGATCGGATGGGTCCAACGAAAAAATGTTGTCTCAGTCATATTTCGAAGAGTCTCCAACGTGGGCACCGAATGGTCGCGTTATTATGTTTTTCAGACGCACTCCAACTGATCGTAAGGGTCGTGGTGGTCGAAGTCGCCTTTTTATTGTTGATGTAGCTGGTGGAGAACCCAGGGAGATTGTGACGCCAGGCGATGCTTCAGATCCTGCTTGGTCACCACTTTCACCATAGGATTAACAAACTTATACAAACTGCCCTTGAGGTATCGGTTAGGTTAAAGTACTACATAAGAGACCAAAGCGTCTGGATAAATGTTGGAAGAACATTGTCAGCGCTGCATGTTGGGGAAGCTAAAGATGAAGCTGAAGAGTTTAGCCGTAATTTGCCTAGGTTTATTAATCAGCGCTTGCGCGGCATCAAACGACCAGGCCGCTTCTAGCGGGTCTGCATCAGGAGCCAGCGCTGGCTCAAACTCAGGCCAACTTTCGCGGGATGTTACCACAACGACAAGCTCTACATTTGCTCCAGGCAGTCAGGAGGAGCTTCAAGCTTCGATTGGTGATCGTGTTTTCTTCGAAACAGATCGCTACGACCTATCGCCAGAGGCGCAAGCAATGGCTGGAACGTGGGCGGATTGGATGAAAAAACACCAAAACGTTCAGATTGAAATTGAAGGCCACGCTGATGAGCGGGGAACTCGCGAGTATAACCTTGCATTAGGAGCACGCCGCGCCAACACGGTGAAAGATTACCTAACGTCACTAGGTGTCCAGGCTAATCGTGTAAGCACAGTTTCCTACGGCACGGAGCGTCCAGACGCACTTGGCTCTAATGAGGAAGCTTGGGCTAAAAACCGTCGAAGCGTCGCTGTGGTTCGCTAGTAGGCGCCATAGATTTGGCGTAATGTCGTGATAGCGTGGCGGCATGCGAAAAATAATTGCTTCAGCTGGTGTAATGGTAGTTGCCATTTGGTTGCCTTTGTCAGCCCAAACGACACAACGTGTTTTGCCTCCCGTCGCGGCACAGGCGCCAGCTTCAACTGACCTCGACTACCGACAGCGCCTAGAAGAGCGATTACAGGGGCTCGATCGTCAACTTCGCGAAGCAACCGGTGCTATAGAAAGCCTGCAGTTCCAGCTTCGTAGCTCCGACCAACGCATCGAAAAGTTAGAAGCAGAGCTGGCAGCTCGTATGGGACAGACACAGGTGCCGGCGATGAACGAAGCTTCCGCCGCCCCTTCACCACAACCTCAGGAAATGGACAAAACGGAAAACGCACCTGGCTTATTGCCCGTAGGAGACGCTCAAGTGGAGTACGATGCGGCCTTCGGCCTTCTGAGGCGCGGCTCCTTTGAAGCTGGGGGACAGGCTTTTAAAGCGTTTCTTCAACATCACCCGAAACACAAACTTGCGGGCAATGCGCGGTACTGGATTGGCGAAAGCCTTTACGCTCGGCAGCGATATCAAGAAGCTGCAACAACATTTCTCGAAGCCTGGCAGAGTGATATACGCGGGCCTAAAGCACCCGACAATCTTCTCAAGCTGAGCCTCTCCCTTAGTAAGTTGGGTAAAAATAAAGAAGCGTGTATTAGCCTCAAAAAGCTACTCAACGATTACAGTGATGCCCCACCCAGAATAACCGGTGTCGCATCTCGTGAACGCCAATCCATGAACTGTGGCTGATGGGTTTGGGACCAGACAGGTCTCTTGAACCTGTGTCGCTCGAGGCGTTTGCCAAAGCCATGGAAACTTTGGCCCCCTTCGAGCCGCATCCTTTGCTTGCTGTAGCGGTGTCTGGCGGTCCAGACAGCATGGCACTTGCCATCTTGGCAAACGAATGGGCCTGTGCATGTGGCGGCTCCGCCCACGCCATCTTAATTGATCACGGGTTGCGCAAGGAATCTGCAAATGAAATCCGTGTTGCGGCGGAAGCCTTAGAAAAGCTCGGAATAGCCACCACATCAGAACGCCTATCCGGTCCAGCCCCCAAAACTGGCAAACCCGCTTGGGCCAGACGGGAACGTTATCGAGTTCTTGGGAATGTAACCCGCCAACTAGGAGCTCTTCATCTTCTCACCGGCCATCATCGGGACGATCAGGCTGAGACGATGGTCCTAAATCTGGAGCGAGGAAGCGGCATCAAAGGTCTTTCTGGAATTTCATCAGCTCGGGGAATCGGTGCGGCGAGGTTAATTCGACCCCTTTTAAGCTTTTCAAAAGGTCAATTGGAGGCCACAGCAAACCTGCGTGGTGTTCCGATAGCCTATGATCCCAGCAATGCTGATTTAGCCTATTCCCGCACGAGGGTAAGGGCACAAATGACTGAAGCCAGAGCCAATCGACTCTCAGAGACGACTACCAGGCTCGCACAGGAAGACGCCGCGCTTGAAATTACCGTGGCTGAGCTGGCGGCAAACACGCTCACCTTTTCGCCACTGGGTTGGGCTAGGATATCAATACCAAGTATGGCTCAAGCTCCTTCAGTGATTGCACTCCGGCTTTTCGCACGAACAGTCCACGCAATAGGTGGTCGTGAAATGCCCCCAAGACAGGATCGAGTCCAAGCCGCATTAGATCAGATCCTTTCGGGAAAAAAAGCAAAACTGACTATTGGAGGAAGTATTGTAACTCGCCGCCAAGAACAGCTTTCAGTTTGGAGAGAGCCTGGTAAAACGCACCCGCCAAACTTAGAACAGCCTGGCAAGTGGGATGGACGGTTTGATGTTACCGTAGAACCATTTTGGCCTGAAGGCACCGAAGTAAGGTTTATGAGCTATGAAGGCCTAAGACAAATGGAAGCAATGGGTAAACGAATTCTCCTTGACTCCACTGCCCCGCGAGCAGTGCTTGCCGCACTTCCTGGTCTTTGGAAAGAAGATAAGCTGATAGCGGGACCATCACTTCAGTCTAAAAGTTCTATAGTTGATGGAATTTGTTTAAAAGTGCAGTTCCACCCACCGAGGCCAATAACACCTTGTTAAGACAGACTGGCGACTTATCTCTATAGTGACTTAAATAACTCACGCATCGATTCCGCTCATGCCAAGAAAACAAAAGAGAGAAAATTCGTGAAGGGCATTTCCAAAAACATGCTGATATGGGCTGCTATTTTTGTAGCTCTTGTTCTTCTCTTCCAAGCATTCCAGGGCGGAAGCTTTCAAAGTGGCTCGACCAAATTACGCTATTCCGAGTTTGTTACTCAGGTAAAGGATGGGCGCGTTCAAGAGGCTGTCATTCAAGGCAGAAATGTTTCTGGACGCCTATCGGACGGAACAACTTTTCAGACCTACACCCCTGATGATCCTCAGTTGGTTCAGCGCTTAATAGATGCTGGCGTCAACGTAACGGCATCTCCCGAGGAAGAAAGCAGGCTGCTGTCTGTCCTGATCTCTTGGTTTCCGATGCTGCTGTTGATTGGGGTTTGGATTTACTTCATGCGGAGCATGCAGTCTGGCGGCGGCAGAGCAATGGGCTTTGGCAAGTCAAAAGCTAAGCTCCTCACTGAAAAATCTGGTCGGGTAACCTTTGAGGACGTCGCGGGAATTGAAGAGGCGAAAGGTGAGCTCTCTGAAATTGTTGAATTTCTGCGTGATCCACAGAAATTTCAAAGACTTGGCGGCAAAATACCAAAGGGATGTCTGTTGGTTGGCCCTCCTGGTACTGGTAAAACTCTATTGGCTAGAGCGATTGCTGGTGAGGCGAACGTCCCGTTTTTCACTATTTCTGGCTCAGACTTTGTAGAAATGTTTGTGGGTGTCGGCGCAAGCCGTGTCCGTGATATGTTCGAACAGGGAAAAAAGAACGCACCCTGTATTATTTTTATCGATGAAATTGATGCAGTGGGCAGACATCGTGGCGCCGGCCTGGGCGGCGGCAATGATGAGCGTGAGCAAACGTTAAACCAGCTGTTAGTAGAGATGGATGGTTTTGAGGCAAATGAAGGCGTGATCCTTATTGCGGCCACCAACCGTCCAGATGTCCTTGACCCTGCTCTTCTGCGTCCCGGTCGCTTTGATAGGCAAGTTGTTGTGCCAAATCCGGACATTCGAGGTCGAGAGCAAATCCTCAAGGTTCATATGCGCAAGATTCCACTTGATAGCGATGTAGATGCAAGAGTAATTGCGCGCGGCACACCGGGATTTTCAGGTGCTGATCTTGCCAACCTTGTGAACGAAGCAGCGTTGATGGCAGCAAGGCGCAATAAACGCACAGTAACTATGTCGGAAATGGAGGATGCCAAGGATAAAGTCCTGATGGGCGCAGAACGGCGGTCCATGGTGATGTCCGAGGATGAGAAGAAATTAACTGCGTATCATGAAGCCGGCCATGCTGTTGTGATGTTGCATGTAAAAGGACATGAACCTCTTCATAAGGTAACAATTATTCCGCGCGGCCGTGCGCTTGGATTGGCTATGTACCTCCCAGAGCGGGACAGACTTTCTCAGTCAATAACTGAAATTCGAGCGTTGATAGCGAGCGCCTTCGGTGGTCGCGTAGCTGAAGACATGATTTTTGGAGCAGAGAACGTCACCACGGGAGCAGCTCAGGATATAAAGGTTGCCACCCAGTATGCTAGGCGGCTCGTTACAGAGTTTGGCTTCTCGGACAAACTTGGGCCATTACGCTATGCGGATAATGAAGAAGAAGTTTTCCTCGGTCACTCAGTCACTCAGCGCAAAAACGTATCCGATGCAACTGCCGCTGTGATTGACTCGGAGACAAGACGTTTTGTGGAAGAAGGCGAAGCCGAAGCCCGACGGATTCTAGAGAAACACCGTGATCAGCTTGAAATGATTGCTGAAGCACTTCTTGAGCATGAAACACTCGATCGAGCAGAAATAGATGCCCTTTTACGGGGTGACCCTATAGATCGGGCTAAACCAACTGAACCACCTACGGGAGCGCCCACGGGTGCTGGTCCACGCTCTTCTATCCCAGGCGGAAAAAGACGCCGCGGGCCAGAACCAGGTGGGGAGCCAGCGCCGCAGCCCAGCAGCTGAATTTTGTTGATGGTGGAAGGCTAAAATCTTATTTAGGCTACCATTCCGAGAAAGTTCGGTTATTTCTTATTAAAGCCTAGTGAATTAAAACGTATAAAAGTTTGCAGCAGCAGACGCCTTTTTAGGAGGGGAGCCATGGCAGCAGACAATCGTCCGCTATCGCCGCACCTACAGATATACCGTCCTCAATGGACGTCTTTTTTGTCTATCTTGCATCGTGGCACCGGCATAGTGCTCTCGATAGGCATTATTTACATTGCATGGTGGTTGACTGCCGCGGCAACCGGTGGTGACTACTACGAAACCTTTGAATGGTTTGCAGGATCAATCATCGGCAATCTCTTCTTCATGGGCTTTACATTTTCGCTGTTCTACCATCTGGCGAACGGAATTCGCCATTTAGCTTGGGACACTGGCCGCAATCTAGAGCTAGAGGATGCTTATAAATCCGGTCTGCTTGTCGTTGCGTCCTCAGGTGTGCTGACAGCTATCGCTTGGATACTGGCCCTGGTGGCTTAAAGGAAAAATTGAGATGTCTATGACAAACCCGCTTGCTAGGGTCCGCGGACTCGGGTCTGCTAAAGAAGGCACGCACCACTGGATTGTTCAGCGGATGACCGCGGTGGCTTTAGTGCCTCTCACACTTTGGTTTGTTGTTTCGCTTATCAGCCTCATAGGCGCTGATTTAGCGGCCATTAAATCTTGGTTATCATCTCCATTTAATGCGGTAATGATGATCCTTACCCTTATAGCAGGCTTTCACCACGCTCAGCTTGGACTTCAGGTTGTAATTGAAGATTATATTCACGGGCATGGCATGAAACTGGCAACTCTTTGGATCATGAAGGGTGCTGCTTTCTTCTTTGGAGCAGCTTCCGTGTTCTCTGTAATAAAACTTAGCTTCGGAGGGTGAGGACGTGACTCAGTCCTACGATATTGTTGATCATACTTATGACGTTGTAGTGGTCGGTGCTGGTGGAGCGGGTTTACGCGCTACTTTTGGCTGCGTCCAAGCGGGCTTAAAAACCGCTTGTGTAACTAAAGTGTTCCCAACCCGTAGCCATACCGTCGCCGCCCAGGGCGGAATTGCTGCGAGCCTTGCCAATATGTCGGAAGACAATTGGAAATGGCATATGTACGACACTGTTAAGGGATCAGACTGGCTAGGCGACCAGGATGCCATTGAGTATATGTGTCGTCAGGCGGTGCCTTCTGTTATCGAGCTCGAGCATTACGGTCTTCCTTTCAGTCGTACACCCGAAGGTAAAATCTATCAGCGTCCTTTTGGTGGTCATATGCGGAATTTCGGTGAAACCCCAGCGCAACGTGTTGCTGCAGCTGCGGATCGAACCGGACATGCCCTTCTGCACACTCTGTATCAGCAGAGCCTCAGAAATAATGCTGAGTTCTTTATAGAGTATTTTGCGATCGACCTCATTATGGATGATGATGGGTCCTGCCGTGGCGTCGTTGCTTGGAACCTGGATGATGGAACAATTCATCGCTTTCGTGCCCAGACCGTAATCCTGGCGACGGGTGGGTACGGTCGCGCATACTTTTCGGCTACATCCGCCCACACCTGCACGGGAGACGGCAACGGCATGGTTGCCCGCGCTGGACTACCTAATCAGGACATGGAATTTGTTCAATTCCATCCAACCGGAATTTACGGTGCAGGCTGTCTGATCACTGAGGGCGTGCGAGGCGAAGGTGGTTATCTAACCAATTCAGAGGGTGAGCGCTTTATGGAGCGGTATGCTCCAACTGCAAAAGACCTTGCCAGCCGTGACGTGGTTGCGCGCTCAATGACTGTCGAAATTCGCGAAGGCCGTGGCGTTGGTGCTGGTGCTGATCACATTTATCTTCACCTAGAGCATTTGGGCTCAGAAGTACTGGAAGAACGTCTACCAGGCATTACCGAGACAGCCAGGATCTTTGCTGGTGTCGATGCTTCAAAACAACCGATACCTGTTTTGCCGACAGTCCACTATAACATGGGCGGCGTGCCAACTAACTATCACGGCCAAGTTCTTCGGCCCACGGCTGATGACCCTGCAGCTATCGTTCCTGGTTTAATGGCTGTTGGTGAATGCGCTAGCGTCTCTGTACATGGCGCCAACCGACTTGGGGCAAACTCTCTTCTTGATCTTGTCGTCTTTGGTCGCGCAGCCGGTCTTTTCTGCGGCGATAATATAACCCCAGGAGCAAAGCAACCGGATCTAAAACCAGGCAGCGATGACCTAGCTCTTTCAAGACTAGACCGGCTCCGCAATGCTGATGGCTCAACCTCAACTGCTGAAATCAGGGACGGCATGCAACGGACTATGCAAAACAATGCTGCCGTGTTCCGTACCGCTAAAGTCCTTGAAGAAGGATGCAGATTGATGGACCAACAAGCTGGAGCTCTTGAGGACATAAAGGTCAACGACAGATCGATGATTTGGAATTCAGACCTAGTTGAAGCTCTGGAACTCGAAAATCTTATGGATTGTGCGCTTACCACCATTATGGGAGCGGAAGCACGTCATGAAAGTCGTGGCGCACATGCTCATGAGGATTATCCAGACCGCAATGATGAGGAATGGATGAAACATACGCTGGCGTATGTAGATGAGAAGCATAAAGTACGCCTCGATTATAGACCCGTTCATACATACACCCTTTCGGACGATATTGAGTATATCGCCCCGAAAGAGCGCGTTTACTAAGGTAGGGGGTATAAAATTATGGCTGAGTTTACCCTGCCAAAAAACTCCAAGGTAGGAACGGGTAAAAAGCACCCGGCCCCAGCAGGCGCTAAGAATGTAAAAACTTTCCGCGTCTATCGTTGGTCACCGGACGATGACAAAAATCCTGCCATCGATACTTTTGAGATTGATATGGATGACTGCGGACCGATGGTCCTTGACGCCCTAATCAAGATTAAAAACGAAGTTGACTCGACCGTCACATTCCGACGCTCTTGTAGAGAAGGTATTTGTGGTTCTTGCGCCATGAATATCGACGGCACAAATACGCTAGCATGCCTTAAACCGATAGAAGATGTGAAAGGCGACGTGAAGGTCTACCCACTGCCGCACATGCCAGTAATCAAAGACCTTGTCCCCGATGTCTCTCAGATCTACGCCCAGCTAGCTTCTATTGAGCCTTGGCTAAAAACAGTAACACCACCGCCGCCTGACGGTGAGCGGCTGCAAAGCCCAGATGAGAGGGCAAAACTAGATGGGCTGTGGGAATGCATTCTCTGCTTCTGCTGCTCAACGAGTTGCCCGAGCTATTGGTGGAATGGAGACCGTTATCTCGGCCCGGCGATCCTCCTGCAAGCCTATCGCTGGCTTGCTGATAGTCGCGACGAGGCTAAAGGCGAGCGCTTGGATGCATTAGAGGATCCATTCCGACTCTACAGATGCCATACAATTATGAACTGCACCAAAACTTGTCCAAAAGGGCTTAACCCGGCAAAAGCTATTGCTGAGGTGAAGAAAATGATGGTGGAGCGTCAAGGCTGACCAGCAAAACAGATCACGCTCATGACACAGATTTTGTTGATCTTCAGAAGACTGTGTTGTTAGCTAAGGCTTTGGATCTTAGGTCTCTAGAGGCAGGTTCGAAATTATCGCGTGAACCTGTTGAATTAGACCAAACGCGAGTTGGAAGACTGTCTCGTGTTGATGCTTTGCAAGGACAAGCGATGGCGCAGGAGCAACATCGCCGACGGCAGATAGAGTTGGCTCGGATCGAGGCTGCGTTGCAACGCATTGATCAGGGTGAATACGGGTGGTGCCTAGAGTGCAGTCACCCAATATCCGTCGGTCGACTTCAAGCTGACCCAGCCGCCCCTCTTTGTGTAGATTGTGCATCGGGATCTTAAAGGGCAATTAGTTGGTAACGAGCTTGCCACAAACTTTGGTGACGCAGGCAGTGAGTGCTTATTGCCAAATATCAAATAGCTTGATCATACTCCAATGATAAGGAGCTAGATTGATGCTTAAAACCTCCACCAAGACCCCTAAAGATGATGAAGTAGCCTTTCAGGAATATCTGACGGAGGGTGAAGCGCGCGCTATGGAGCTTGGCAACCGGGGTCCTGTGCGGTTTACGGAAACAGGTGAGTTGCATCCCGAAATTATTGAAGCTTACTGGCGCGTTGGGTTCTATGTTTTCCAGAATGTGCTCCGCCCCGAAGAAATCAAAGACCTAGAGGAAGACGTTCATCTCATCCAAACAAGACTGCCAGTGGCACAAGGGGCAAATTTGGACTCCAGAGGCGAGTTAGCTATGGGGGTCGAGCAGGGTGGAAGAAACTTTTTCTGGTCAAAGCCTTTAGCAGACCCTTTTGGGGGAACCAACTTGGCCGGGGGGCGCCATCCAGTAAAAATGCACGAACCCACGCCAGAAAAAGGTGTGCCTGAAGAAGTAGTTTATCTCATTATTGGCTCGCTTCAATATTCGGATGCTTGTCTGCGCGCCTATGGCCACCCAGATTTGCTTCGTATCGCTGCGGCCATAAACGGCGAAGATTTCACTCCCTTTAATGAGGGTTTGTTTATCAAAGCACCAGGCCTTGGTGCTTCAGTTGCTTGGCATCGGGATGGGTTGACCCACTATGACTCACCTAAGTGGGATGAAGGTGTGCATGGTTTCAATTTTATGGGCCAGGTTTACGGGTGCACGGCGGCAAATGGGGTTTGGGTTGTGCCAGGTAGCCACAAGAAGCGCCACGTTGATATTCCAGCGATGGCTGCAAAGGCAGGCTCGGACCGCCTTCCTGATGCCGTTCCAATTATTTGCGCTCCCGGTGATGTAGCAATGACAAATCGGCAAGCAATCCATGGCAGCTTCGCTAATACCAGCAAAGACTGGAGAGTTACCGTAAACATGGGCTTTCACCGTCGGTCATCGGTATTGAATATCGAGGCGGGTGGCCTCCACAACGCTCGTGCGGTTTATACCGGAGAGCGTATCACGCGCAGGGCACGAATGCTGGGCTATGCAATCGATGCGCGCCGTCAGCGATTCCCTGATGAAACGCCCTATCAATACACGCCACACCTTCAGGACGGGCTGGTATACAGATGGGACGACGCGGCCCGCGCTGACATATGGGACTATAACAAAGATGACTTAAGCATCTAGCTACTAATTTTTATGACTCAAGTCGCCGATCTCGGGCTAAATCAAGCTTATAGGTAGCTTGTGCCTTAGCAACTAAACGACCTTCTTCATCAGTTGCAACAACATCAACGATGGTAAGAATCCCACCTCGACTGACAACTTTTCCCTCAGCCAAAATATCTCGTCCAAGGCCAGGACCAATGTAGTTAATGGTTAGGGATACAGTTGTTCCTCGCGTCGTTGGCTTTGCAGCTGGTGTCGCCCAAGCGGCACATGTGGCGGCCGTATCAATCAGTGTAGCCGTAGCCCCACCATGGACAATGTTAAGTCCATTCATAATCTCGGCCGAAGCCTTCATACGGCAAACAACTCGATCAACCTCAACGACATCAACTGACAAGCCAACATGCCGACCGAAAGGTCCCGTAGCAATGACATTATGAATCCGATCGAGCGCTGCTTCTGAAAGTTCTTTTGTCATGATGTCCTATGAAGAACTTGATTGCTTTGAGTTCCTATTGTGACATGAGGCTCTCCAGACAGAAATAGATTGTCGATTTGGTCGGACGCCTGTAACCCAGAAAGCCTGTGAGTAAATAACTTCCCCAATCCACCATGGATAGTGGCCTATTTAAAGAATCGAGCTTACCAGGATTGAATCGAAATGTGCGGAAGATACCTGCTGACAACGCCCATCGGTGATCTATCTAAACTATTCGGTTTCATCGAACTCCCAAACTTGTCACCAAGCTGGAACATTGCTCCCACTCACGAAGCACCAGTGGTAAGAGCTGTAGATGACAGTAGGACATTTGCAAAGCTCCGCTGGGGTCTTGTCCCTAAATGGGCTTGCCCCAATTCCGGCCGTCCTCCCCTTATTAATGCCCGCGGTGAGACCATCGCCGAAAAACCAAGTTTCAAGGAAAGTTTCAACCTTTTTCGCTGCCTCGTCCCAGCAGACGGTTTTTTTGAATGGCGAGGAAAGGGGAGCACGCGACAAGCTTTCTTTGCAGACCCTGGCGAGACAGTAGCATTTGCGGGACTTTGGGCTACCAGTCAGGGGTCTGATGGAAAAAATTTGGAGACTTTCACCATAGTCACAACAGAGGCAAATAAATTGTTGGAAGACGTCCATCATCGGATGCCCGTTGTTATTCCGCCGGATGCATTCGATATTTGGCTAAAAGCATCTACAACGGATGCGGCGTCACTGATCCAACCCGCTCCGGAGGATCGTTTTAGGTTAGTTGAAGTTGATAGAAGAGTGGGCAACGTAAACCAAAATGATCCAGATCTGCTGAAGCCGGCCAAGTCATTAAGTCCAATGGGACAATTGAAACTATTCTGAACTCGTGAGGCCAAGAACTGATGCGTACTTATTTAAAAAAATCCAACCAAAGAGAAGGCTTCGACCGACCAGCTGTTGAAGCAACAGTAGCTAAAATGTTGGCTGATATTCGCACTAATGGCGATGATGCTATTCGGAAGTATGCATATGACCTCGATAAATGGGAAAATCCTGAATTTCGGATGTCCGAAGACCGCATACGTCAAGTGGAACGGATACTTCCGGAAACCTTCAAAGAAGATATTAAATTCGCGTTACGTCAGGTACAGGACTTTGCCAAGGCTCAACGAGAAACAATGGCAGAGCTTGACATTGAGCTTCGACCTGGGGCTCGAATGGGACATCGCCACATTCCAATTAAAGTGGCAGGCTGCTACACGCCCGGGGGTAAATACCCCTTAGTGGCAGGCTCTATCATGTCAGCCGGGGTGGCAGCAGTTGCCAATGTCGGAACCATAATTGGATGTGCCCCACCAAAAGACGCAGATGGGGTATATCCGCAGACCCTATATGCTTTTCACGCAGCGGGTGCGCACGAGATTTTCGCCCTAGGGGGCGTGCAAGCTCTTGCTGCAATGGCTTATGGCTTGGTAGGCATGCCAGCGTCAGATTTAATAATTGGCCCTGGGAATCCCTATGTTGCCGAAGCCAAACGGCAACTATTTGGGGTATGTGGGATTGATCAACTAGCAGGCCCAACAGAGACTCTAATAATAGCGGATGACAGCGTCTCACCATCTCTAGTTGCTACAGACCTTCTAGGCCAAGCGGAACATGGCCCAGACAGTCCTTGTTGGCTCATAACTACCTCTCACAAGCTCGCCGAAGAAGTCTTAAAGGAGGTCGAAACGCAACTTAAGACACTTCCTACAGGAGAGATCGCTCGGCAGGCATGGAGAGATTACGGCGAAGTTGTAATTGTCGAAAGCAAAGAAGAAGCTGTCGAGATGGCAGATGAATATGCCTCAGAACATTTGCAAGTTATGACATCAGACGACGATTATTATCTTGCCAACCTTTCAAATTATGGAAGCCTTTTCGTTGGGGAGGCAACAACTGTCGCTTATGGCGACAAAGGAGTAGGAACTAATCATATTTTACCAACCGGCAGAGCCGCCCGCTATACCGGTGGTCTTTGGGTTGGTAAATTTCTGAAAACCGTGACTTGGCAGCGCCTCACCCCAGAAGCCAGTCGGCATATAGCTCCCGTAATAAGTCGCATCTCCGAAAGTGAAGGCATGCTTGCCCACGCAATTACTGCTGATGTGCGCTATGCCAAATACGCTCCAAAAAATGAGGTTTAAAAACAAATTTTTTGGTTTTTACGCAACCTACAGGAGTGAGAGAGGCAATATCCAAATTGCGAGTAACGGGTCTGAGTTAGACTTCATAGCGTGAACAATATTTGGCGGATTATAGATAAGCCCACCCGCACCACGGGTTTGCCAAAATCCATCGTTTTGTCGCCAAGATCCATTGCTCAATGCTATGTAAACTTCCTCTGGTGGGTGTTGATGGTTTGGATAAATGGTGTAAGGGGCCAGAAGACTTACCCCAATACGAACGTCGTTCCTACATTCCAAGCCAGTATCACCAATGATAACCGAATTTGCGTGGGAATTCGGCCATTTGGGATGGATCGAAGGTCGATCCATCCGTCTCTGCCAAAAAAGCTTAGGGGCTAGATTTTCTAAAGCGTCTGCTAGCTTACCTGTAGGACCAGCCTTGGCAGTTTTGATCGCCTGTTCTAGCCAAGCCGTTGCCGGTGCTTCAGAGTGGTTCGACGACCATTTCTCTTGGCCGAGAGTTTCGAGTCGTTGGAATGCCAAAGTTGTTGCTGATTGAATTTCGTGTGCGGGTTGGCATTTTGCAATCGAAGTTTTCAACTCGTCCAAGAAAAACTGAAGATCATCACTCCGGGGCATAACGGTTTCCATATTTTGTCATTAAGCTAGAGAATTCCAACAACAGCCTGCTACACTTCTACAAAATTTCAAAGAAAAGGCCTCAAAGTGAAGAAAATTAGTGTCGTCACCGGTGGAGGTAGTGGAATTGGCAGAGCCACTTCCCTCAAGCTAGCAAAAGTAAGCAATCACGTAGTTATTGCTGATGTAAATGAGGTCGGCGCCAAAGAGACAGCCGCCCGCATTAAAGCTTCTGGAGGCGATGCAAGCGCAATTAAAATTGATGTAGCGGACGAAGCATCCGTTGCTGCCCTAGTTCAGTCCGCGGAAACGAAAGGCCATGTTGAAACGCTAGTGAACTGCGCAGGTATCCTGCAAAACGGTTCGAGAGTTGAGGATATGGATCTAGCCGAGCATGACCGTATATGGGACGTTAACTATCGGGGGACTTATCTATGTTGTCGGGCCTTTGGTCCAGTTATGGCATCGCGTGGAACCGGCTCTATTGTGAATATTGGTTCAATAGCCGGTTTTGAGATGTTCCCACTCCCAGCCTACAGTCCATCTAAGGCTGCTATTCACCAGTTAACTAAAGTGCTCGCCGGGGATTTAGGCCCCCGCGGTGTTCGCGTTAATGCCGTAGCCCCCGGATTTGTTATGACTGAAGCCCTAAGAGCACGGGTTGAGGCTGGCGAACGGGACACTTCTGTGATGGAAGATCAAAAAACGCTTCGCCGTATCGTAGAACCAGATGAAATTGCAGACGCCATTGTTTTTCTATGCAGCAATGCAGCTCGAGCCATTACCGGGGCTACACTGCCCGTAGATAACGGGTGGCTGGCTGGACTTGCTTACAACACCTATGCAGGCAACAAAAAAAACTGATAGTTTGAGGAGATACAAATGCCCGCTCAAGCCAAAGCCGCCATCTTAAGAGAAACGGGCCAACCGTTGACAATTGAAAACATCACCGTCGATGACCCAGGTCCGCGTGAAATTCGCATCAAGACCAAAGCCTGCGGTGTCTGTCACTCTGATCTACACATGGCAGAGGGTTCCTACCCCTGGCGCTATCCAACCGTGCTTGGCCATGAAAGTGCAGGCATAGTCGAGGCTGTAGGCGATCAGGTCACTGACTTTAAGGCCGGGGATACGGTGATTACCTGCCTCTCAGTATTCTGCGGAAATTGCGAGTATTGCCTTTCAGGAAAGATGAGCCTCTGCGAAAGCCCATCTCGTATGAGAAGTGAAAATGAAAAACCACGGCTATCTCAAGGCGGCACAGAAATTCATCAGTTTGCTCAGCTGTCTTCTTTTGCGGAACGAATGCTTGTACATGAGCACGCCGCAGTCAAAATCCGAGAGGATATGCCTTTAGATAAAGCAGCACTAATAGGCTGTGGCGTTACAACTGGTGTTGGAGCTGTTCAAAACACAGCACGTATTGAGGCAGGGTCTACGGTTGCCGTTATAGGCTGTGGGGGTGTTGGTTTATCCGCAATCAATGGCGCTGCAATCGCCGGCGCTAGCCGGGTTATTGCGATAGATCTTTCCGAGACAAAGCTCAATCTTGCTAAAGAATTTGGCGCCACTGATGTGGTAAATCCAAAAGATGGCGACCCTGTAAAGCAAGTGCGCAATCTGATCGGAGGAGGTGGGGTACATTATGCTTTTGAGGCTATTGGGCTGAAGCAGACTGCCGAAGACGCTTTTAGAATGATCCGACCAGGTGGTACCGCCACTATTATTGGCATGATTCCGGTTGGCACGAAAATTGAACTGCATGGTCCAGAATTTCTTCGAGAGAAGAAAATCCAAGGTTCGACGATGGGGTCTAATCGTTTTAGGGTCGATATGCCCCGCTACATAGATTTCTACATGCAGCGAAGGCTCAAACTTGACGAGTTAGTCTCTCAACACATCGCTCTTGAGGACGTGAATGACGCCTTTGAGGAAATGAAAAAGGGTGAAATTGCTCGATCAGTCATCATGTTCGACTAAATAACCCTTAAGCGTTCTGCGTTAAAACAAACAATGTCTGCTGGGAACAATGAATAATGTCTATCGTTGATGCTCAAATTCATCTTTGGGGACAGGGTCTGCCATCAAATATGGCACACAGGCAGGTAACATCTTTTTTGGCTCCAGAAGCCATCTCTTTGATGGATGAAGCCAATGTCGGCGGTGCAGTAATTCATCCTCCTTCCTGGGACCCCACGTCAGAACAGCTAGCTATTCAAGCGATTGCAGACTATCCAGGTCGCTTCGCAATCATGGCCTCACCTCCTCTAGAAGGTCCGGGAGCGGTCGATCGAGTGCGAAATTTGCGAAAAACTCCGGGTATGCTTGGTATTCGCTACACATTCCTTGCTGGACGGGAGCGCGAACTGCTTTCCTCTGGCGATCTTGATCCGATCTGGGAAGCTGCCGAAGTGGGCCAAGTGCGAGTGGCAGCCCTTTGCACAGACTGCCTATCTGCTTTTGCAAGGATTGCCGAAAAACACCCGGATTTGAGGATTACCATCGACCACTTGGGAGGCCGCGGTGGCAATACAACATTAAAAGACCACGCCGCCATGACCCATATGCCTGAGCTTTTGGCGCTGGCCCGTTACCCAAATATCGCCGTAAAAGCGACGGGTGCTCCTGGTTATTCAGCCGAAGGATATCCCTTTCCCATAATGCTCGACTATGTGCGTCAGGTATTCGAAACCTTTGGACCAGAGCGAACTTTCTGGGGGACTGATATCACGAAAATGCCCTGTTCCTGGACTGAATGTATAGACATGTTTACTGCCGCCCCATGGCTAAATGGAGATGACCAACGCCTTGTTATGGGTGATGCAATTTGTGATTGGTGGGGCTGGGATAGAAAATCGGCGTAGAGGAGCAAATAATGGGCAAAATGGAGGGTAAAACCACAATAATAACAGGTGGTGCGAGGGGAATCGGTGCAGCGGCGGCCAAGTTATTCACTAGCGAAGGTGGGCGCGTAATGCTTGTTGATGTGCTTGAAGACCCAATGGCAAAGCTCGTTGCCGAGTTAGGTAAAGAGAAAGCTGCTTACGTAGTTGCAGATGTGTCGGATGAGGAAGCCACCAAACTCTATGTTTCTCGGACAATCGCTCACTTCGGCGCCGTGGATGCAGCACTTCTAAATGCTGGCATCGTAGGCGAAGTCAAATCCTTCGCGGACTATCCGGCAGAGGCCTTCGACCGGCTAATGGCAATTAACGTGCGAGGCGTATGGCTTGGCCTAAAGTATGTGATGCAAGCGATGAGCGCTAAGGGAGGATCAATCGTTTGCACCTCTTCAACATCAGGCATTCGAGCAACTAGAAATATCGCCCCCTACACGGCCTCGAAACATGCAGTGATAGGGCTGATGCGCTCCGCGGCACTTGAGGGTGCCGCCCACGATATTAGGGTCAACACGGTCAACCCGGCTGCCACTGAAACTGATATGATTTTTGAGATAGAGACAAAGCGTGGAGTGCCGGCAGGTGCGGGCGTAAACGCTACTATGGCCCAAGGTACACCAATGCAGCGCTATGGAACGGCAGAAGAAATTGCACGAATGATGCTATTTTTGGCTAGCGATGACTCAAGCTTCTGCACGGGTGGCGTGTATATGGTCGACGGTGGAGTTTCAGCTGGCCGAGTCTAATCATTAGGCAAGCAGGAAGGGGGCATTCGACTCGACTGCCACCTTACGGACTTCTTCAATGAGAGTGTCAGCAATTGGTATACCGTCTACCAAACGTGTTGCTGTAGCCAGAACTTCTGGATCACCCGCAACCTGCACAGGATTTTCTGGATCTACCGGTGGGGTTGCGTGAAGCATATCTATCATTCGGTCGAGATCGGCCTCGAATTCCCCATCTGCTCGTACCTTAGAAGGATCTATCGCTAAGAAGAAGTGACCAACATTCGTCTTAGTGCGCTGCGGCTTACCATCTGGGCCTGGCCCATCTGACCAAGAACCAGATAAGGTTGCACAAAGAATTTCAACCATCGTCGCCAACCCATAGCCCTTGTGACTACCTCGCTCCCGGTCTCCACCTAAGGGTGTCAAGCGTCGGGCGGCGAAAGCAGCTGCACCATCTGTTTCCACCTCGCCATCGGTGTTTAGTGCCCAGCCATTGGGAATGGCCTTTCCAAGCCTACGAGCTATGTTGAGCTTACCTACAGCAACTGTTGTGGTTGCCATATCTAAGCTGAAAGGAGGATTCTTTTCGGCTGGGGCAGCAAAGGCAATCGGATTGGTGCCAAGAACCGGATCACGACCGAACGTAGGTACCATGGCAGGGGTTGGCGCGTTGGTCATAGCCATACCAACAATACCTGCCTCGGCGGCCATTCGGCTGTAATAGCCCGCTGCTCCAAAATGGTTTGAGTTTCTAACAGAAACTATACCCACTCCCATGGCTCGAGCTTTCTCCATTGCAAGTTTCATCGCCATAACAGACGGTGGATGGCCAAGGCTACGATCAGCATCTATCAGGGCGGCAGCTGGCTTATCTCGCACCACACGAATATCTGGCTGATCTTTGATCATGCCGCGGCCACGCCTTTGGTGATAACCTGGCAACATGCCAAGACCATGGCTATCAACGCCTGAAAGGTCAGTCGCAACCATAACATCCACAGTTGTTGCTATGTTTTCCTTCGGCATACCCCAGGCCTGAAACACCGCTTCAAGCTGACTACGAACGACATCCGCTGGTATCTTTATAATATTTGCCATCCGCTTGTTGATCCTAATCCTGGCTGATTTCTTGCTTGTTTGACTACGCTAATCGACTTTTATGGAAAGTTGTTAGCGGGTTGTTGGAAACGTTTAACTCTAATAACTCCGATACGGCTCTTGAGGCTCGTATTAAAGTTTTTCATACAAAACATTTATCAGAAACCGGCTTCTTCTAAGACTAAAAAATGTAACAGTGTGTAAAAGCGCAGCAACCTGCGCCCCACTTGGTTTTCACCAACAATTCTGCCCCAAATTTTCCAACATAAATTTTCAGATGCGCAATAGATTTTTTTGAACTTGATACATCGAAGCAGAACCTGGGGCTGTAATAAGAACTCGATATTGTCTACCGTTGGTTGCTGTTTTGCAGGCTAAGCCAATGGGCACCACACCGCGTTAGAGGATTTTACGCGATGAAAAAGATTCGAACTAAAAAGCTGGAAATTGCTTACTTTGATACTGGCCCAAAAGATGGCCGAGTAGCCATTCTATTGCATGGCTTCCCCTATGATATTCAGAGCTTTACTGAAGTCGCACCTTTGCTAAATAACCGCGGTGTCCGAACGATAACACCTTATCTAAGAGGCTACGGGCAAACAGTTTTCCTCGACCCCAATACCCCACGTTCAGGAGAACAAGCAGCCCTGGGAGCAGATCTCCTTGACCTTATGGATGCCCTGGAAATCGAGCAGGCAGTATTAGCAGGATATGACTGGGGTGGGCGCGCCGCTAATGTTGTTGCAGCGCTATGGCCTGAAAGAGCCACGGGTCTTGTGACTGGAGCTGGTTATAACATCCAAAATGTAGCAGCTTCCATCCATCCAGCACCCCCAGCAGCAGAACATCGGTACTGGTACCAGTACTACTTTCACACCCCAAGAGGACGAGCGGGTCTTGAGGCCAATCGGACTGAGTTAGCTCGATTGCTTTGGAAGCTCTGGTCACCAGAATGGAACTTCACCGAGGCTGAATTTCTAAAAACTGCACCGAGTTTCGAAAACCCGGATTTCGTTGATGTGGTAATTCAGTCCTATCGGGTGCGCTACGGCTACGCTGACCCAGATCCTGCGTATGGAGCTATCGAAGCTGCACTCTCCAAGATGCCAGTAATATCTGTTCCAACTATTAATCTTCATGGCCTTGCGGACGGCGTACATCCAGTCCCTACCAAAGATCGCCAAGCCGAAAAGTTCATTGGAGGATATGAGCGAAGAACCTTGGAAAAGGTTGGTCATAATGTGGCTCAGGAGGCACCACGCGCCTTTTCTGACGCCGTTGCAGAACTTTTGGGAGTTTGAAATTAATGATTGAAACCACCCAAGTGTTAGCCAACTTTGTTGCCAACGTCCGGGCTGCGGACCTACCCAATGAAGTATGCGAAGACGCTACACAACAGTTCTACAATTTTATCGGCTGCACCCTGGGTGGGATGACCCATGATGCAACAGTGCGAACATTTAAAACTGTTTTACCGTTTGCCGGAGGGGTGAAGACATCGCTGCTTGGTCGAAATGAGAAGCTATCTGCACCAGACGCTGTTTTGGTGAACGCACAAGCTTCAGCAGCCCATGCATTCGATGACACTCACCTCGCGACCGTTCTCCATCCTGCTGGTCCAATAGCAGCTCCATTGATGGCTGAAGCAGAACGAAGGGTGACATCGGGCCGAGATCTCCATGCGGCCTTCACGGTTGGCGTAGAGGTCGCCTGCCGAATTGCCATGGCACTCACTGTTCCCCCAGCGGAGACCCAGGTTGGATGGTACATGTCGAGCGTAGCGACCCCTATCGGTGCCGCAGCAGCAATGGCTAACCTACTGCAATTTAATGAAGAAGTGACGCTGCATGCACTGGGACTTGGAGCTGCCGCGGCGATGGGTTTCCGCCAAACTCATGGGTCTATGTGCACTAGCCTTTTACCCGGCCAAGCATCGCGAGCTGGATATATAGCCGCTCTAATGGCAGCAGAGGGAGTGACAGCAACCGCGGCGACGCTCGAAGGCCCAAAGGGTTTTGGTGAAGTTTTTGCTCCAAAGGCTCACCTGCAGCATGTCACAGATGAATTAGGTGATAAGTGGCAGATGCGGGAAAATATGCCAAAGCCTTATCCATGCGGTATTGTTATCCATCCAATCCTTGATGCCTGCCTGGAAATCGCAGCCGATCCCTCTTTCAATGCGGAAAAAGTGAACGCAATTCGGCTACGGTTAAACCCCCTTTGTCTAACACTGACAGATAGACCTGAGCCTCCGAACGCCCAACTCGCTCAGGTTAGCCTCCAGCATTGGACAGCTGCAGCTCTCGTTATGAAGTCTGCTGGCATCTCTGAAGGTACGGAAGATGCGGTAGCTAACCCAATGGTTGTAGCGACTCGACGTAAGATAGTCGTTCAGGCTGACAATGGCGTTAATCGCGATGGAGCGGATGTCACGATCGAGATGACTGACGGTAGGATCCACCATCGACGGATAGAGCATGGCATAGGAAGTCTCAAGCAACCTATGTCGATCGAGGCACTTGAGAAGAAATTTATGGATCAAGCCGAGCTTGTTTTGCCGAGAAACAAAGCAGAATCAGTATCGTCCTTGAGCTGGAAAATTGCAGAACTCGATGACGTCTCCGAAATCACGGACATCGCCAAACCATGAAATTTAGAAAAGTTGCAATAGTTACAGGCGCCGCAAGAGGAATAGGCCGCACCACAACAGATTTATTTCTTGCTGATGGCTGGAGCGTTGTAATGGTCGACCGGCTCGAAGCGCTGCTTGACGCCGAAGCGTCTAAGCTAACGCATGTGAGTGCTATAACGGCCGATGTTTCCAACCCTCAAGATGCGGGCCGTATCATGACAGAGGCCATTAGGTCTTTCGGTCGAATCGATTGCCTCGTCAATAATGCCGGAGTTGCCGACTTTGGGCCGTTAGAGGAGCATGATTTTACTCGCTGGCGGCGCGTTATGGAGACAAACCTTGATGGGGTTTTCCTCTGCGCCCAGGCATCTATTCCATATTTGAAAGAAACACGAGGCTCAATAGTAAACATAGGATCAATTTCTGGGCTTCGGGCATCTACCCTAAGAGTTGCTTACGGGACTTCGAAAGCTGCTGTAATCCACTTAACGAAACAGCAAGCAGCAGAGCTTGGGGAATACGGCGTACGTGTAAATTGTGTCGCCCCAGGCCCTGTTGCTACTGCAATGTCAAAACAGGTTCACACGCAAGATATTATTGACGCTTATCACGATGCAATTCCACTGAATCGCTACGGTACTGAGCGAGAAATTGCTGAGGCAATTGTGTTTCTTGCGAGCGATAAAGCCTCTTACATCACCGGCCAAATCCTGGCTGCAGATGGTGGATTTGACGCCGTAGGAGTCGGGTTGCCGTCATTACGCAATCCCTAAGTTTAATGGGTTGGCCTTCTATAAAAAATTTGACCTGTTTATTCTTTTCCCTTGGAAGTGTTTTGAGGTGTAGCCAACACCAATTCATCCTGGACCTAAATTACTCAGTCTGGATTGGCGCGCTCACATCTCAGTCATACCATGGAACTAATTAAACCACCTCCCAAAGGAGCCACTGGCGATGTCATGGCAGACTGAACTTGATGAATTAAAGCGTCGCGAAGATTTCGCGGAGATGATGGGAGGAGCCGACAAGATAAAGCGGCAGAAAGATGGTGGCAGGCTTACTGTCAGAGAGCGGATCGATGCCATGCTGGACCCTGGCTCTTTTCATGAACTCGGAAAAGTTGCGGGTATGGCTCAGTATGACGGGAAAAACGATCTCGAGCATTTCACTCCCTCCAATTTTGTTTTTGGGAGAGGGCGAGTAAACGGTCGCCAAGTAGTGATTGGTGGGGATGATTTCACCGTCCGCGGCGGCTCAGCAGATGCGACCATCAAAGAGAAGCACATAAAGTGCGAGCAAATGGCCAATGAACTCCGGTTACCTTTGATCAGGATTGTGGAAGGCTCAGGTGGGGGCGGCTCGGTCAAAACAATCGAGACTACAGGCCGGGCCAATGTTCCGGGTGTTTCCGGATGGGAATGGGTGGTGCGCAATATGGGTACAATACCACGCGTATCCCTTGGATTAGGGTCGGTTGCTGGCCTTGGTGCAGCTCACCAAGCAGCGGCACATTATTCAGTCATGGTGAAGGATATATCCGCTCTATTTGTTGCGGGGCCACCAGTTGTGAAACGTTTAGGTCAGGACTTGGACAAGCAACAGCTAGGTGGTTGGAAAATTCAACTGCGTGCTGGTGCAGTTGACGAAGCGGTAGATTCCGAAGAAGAGGCTTTTGAAATGGCCCGCCGTTTTCTGTCTTATTTACCACAAAACGTCTACGAGCTGCCTGAGCGAATCCAAAGCTCCGACTCCCCCGATCGGAATGACGCATCCCTTATCGAGGCGATCCCAAGAGATATCCGTAAGGTCTACAAAATGCGACCAATTGTGGAATCAGTAGTTGACCAGGGATCCTTCTTTGAGATGGGCAAAATGTATGGCCGGTCGATAATCACGGGCCTTGCGCGTGTTGACGGGTGGCCAGTTGCAGTGATGGCAAGTGATCCATATCACTTCGGCGGTGGTTGGACGGCCGATGCTTGTCGTAAGGTAGAGCGGTTCGTGGATATGGCTCAGACCTTTCATCTCCCAATGATATATCTGGTTGATTGCCCTGGCTTCCTGATTGGGTTGGAAAGTGAAAAGTCAGGTACTATCAAAGAAGGTACTCGAGCGATGGCTGCCATATGGCAGACAACCATCCCATGGTGCTCGGTAATAGTCAGAAACTGTTTTGGTGTTGCAGGTGCAGCCCACCAAAATGGGTCTCGATTTAATATGCGATACGCTTGGCCTTCAGGCCGATGGGGCTCTCTGCCGCTTGAGGGGGGAATTGAGGCCGCTTATCGAGCAGATATTGATGATGCTACTGATCCCGCAGCTAAGCTGACCGAAATTGAAGAGAGATTGGAAAAGTTACGGTCACCTTTCCGTTCAGCAGAGTCGTTCTGGATTGAGGAAATTATTGATCCACGAGAGACCAGGAAATATCTAGTCGACTTCGCCAATACAGCGGCTCCCCTTAGGGAAGCTGGTCCCTATCTTCATGGTATTCGGGGGTAAAAACTATGCAAACAGGAGCAGTGACATTCACACGACTTGAACGAGTAACTTACGGGATGTCAGTGGGAGAAGCTCTCGCGGATGCAGTAAAGAGAGCCGGGGTATCAAGAGTTTTTATACTAGCAAGTCGAGCCCTTGTTGTACGCAATCAAGAAATTCAGTCCGCAATCGAATCTCTCGATGGCAAAGTTTGTGGCATCTACTCAGGAATGCCCCCTCACACACCGAGGGATGCTGTTTTGGAAGCAGCAGAAAGTGCGCGCAAGGGACGTGCCGAGATGATTGTCACTATTGGTGGCGGCTCGATCACTGACGCTGCAAAGGCTGTGTGCCTAGCGATTGAGCATGATCTGAAAGAGGTTCCGGATTTTGATCCCTTCATTGTACGAACTGCTGCGGATGGATCGACAGTGGCACCAGAATACCGGGCACCTTCTTTACCACTGATATGTTGTCCAACAACTTTATCTGCCGGGGAATACAATCCACTAGCCGGGGTTTCCGATCCTCGGAAAGGTATAAAGCAGGCAATTCGCTCGCAAGGCATGGCTCCTAGCGAAGTCATCCTTGATCCAGCATTGACCCTACCTACACCTGAGTGGCTCTGGCTTTCCACAGGCGTAAGGGCCATTGACCATTGTGTAGAGGCTATATGCTCCCCCACCGCCAATGCCTATTGCGACGCCCAATCGCTTTATGGCCTGAGACTTTTAACCACTGGCCTGAAAGGCACCAAAACGGATCCGACAGATCTTCAAGCCAGAAGCGACAGTCAATTGGGCGCTTGGCTTTCCATGTCTAGCGTTCAAGCTGGCGTCTCTAAGGGGGCCAGTCACGCCATTGGACATATCTTGGGAGGTAGCTTTGGAGTCTCTCATGGCCACACGTCTTGCGTAATGTTGCCCCATGTAATGCGCTGGAACCTCTCTAAAGATACGGAAAAGCGTCAGCGCCTAGTTTCGGAAGCAATGGGGGATGCGCAGCGTCCCGCAAGCGACCTCATTCAAGATTTCATCCGAGATCTTGGGATGCCATCCACCTTAAAAGAAGTTGGAGTTACAGAGGCTGACTTTCAGCGCTGCGCGGAACTCTCTATGCATGACCGCTGGATACATACAAATCCTCGGCCGATTAAAGGGCCCGAGGATGTATTAGAAATCCTAAAACTCGCTGCATGAAAACTTGCCCTTAAGACCGGTGGCGGTTAGCTTCCCTATCCCACACCGCCGCTGATGACGGACCAAAATTAATGGATGCTATACTAATTTCGCTTTTTCAGGTGATCGACATTGTTCTTGGATTGGTTGTCTGGGCATTGATCATCTCAGCCATTCTGAGTTGGTTGGTGGCGTTTAATGTCGTTAATTTGCACAACCAGTTCGTATCAACAGTAGGCAATTTTCTTTATCGACTTACGGAGCCCATGCTTCGTCCTATCCGCCGTGTTGTTCCTCAATTTGGCAGCGTTGATATATCGCCAGTCATCCTCATTTTAGTGATCTATTTTATCCGCAGCGTTCTTAGACAGTGGGCTGTGTCTGGTTTTTGATAACCCGTGCAGAGGGCCCCAACTCTATATTGATTGACCAACGAGTGCAGCCAGGTGCGGCCAATACTAGAGTGGTAGGTTTTGAGACTGATACTATGGGTATTACGCGCCTAAAACTTCAAATCAGTGCTCGCCCTGTTGATGGTGTCGCGAACACAACAGTAATTGCTTGGGTTGCTAAATCTTTTGGAGTTCCAAAGCGAGATGTTGCATTAATTCGGGGTCAGAAGTCCCGTTCAAAGACAGTTTAGGTTAAAGGCCCTACAGACTATCTGCTAGTTCAGGCACGGAACCAGATTGGAGAAATACAATGACCCGGTTAATTGACGGCAAAGCAATGGCGGCAAACCTCCGAGCCAGTGCAGCCAGAGCCGTCTCGGGCCTTGGATTCAAACCTGGCTTGGCCGTGGTGCTTGTTGGAGAGGATCCAGCAAGTGCTGTTTACGTCCGCAACAAAGGAAAAGCCACCATAGAAGCTGGCCTTAATTCCTTTGAGCATAAGTTACCTGAAGATGTCAGCGAGACTAAACTGCTCTCGCTTATTGAACTGCTCAACAATGACAACACTGTGGACGGCATCCTGGTACAACTCCCTCTGCCAGCTCACATTAACGCCGAGCGCGTTTTGAATGCTATCAACCCAGATAAAGACGTAGATGGATTTCACCCTACTAATGTGGGTCGCCTTTGGACTGGCGCACCAACGCTAGCACCCTGCACTCCAACTGGGTGTATGAGGATGATCCGCTCTGTGGTTCAGAAAATTGCAGGCAAGGAGGCTATAATTGTCGGACGGTCAAATATTGTAGGCAAACCGATGGCCGCAATGCTCTTAGCAGAGAGCGCCACAGTCTCAATTACTCACTCGCAAACTATTGACTTGAGAGAGCGGTGCAGGACCGCTGATATCTTGATCGCAGCTGTTGGCCGCCCAGAGATGATTCGCGGAGATTGGATTAAGCCGAGCGCAGTTGTTATCGATGTTGGCATCAATCGCGTAAGTAAAGAAGACGGAAAGAGCCGCCTAGTTGGTGATGTGGCCTTTGAAGAAGCAGTAGGACGTGTGCAGGCGATCACTCCTGTTCCAGGAGGCGTCGGTCCAATGACCATTGCCTGTTTGATAGAGAATGCTGTGCGTGCGGCATGTATTCGACGAGCACATCCGATCCCGGAGATGTAGATGAAGGACGCTGTTCTTGTAGATGCTCGTGACAAGGCGACCATTATCACCCTCAATCGACCAGAAAAGGCGAATGCGCTTTCGGCAGATATGGCTGATGGCATTAAACTGGCGATCAATGATGCCTCAGCAAACGGATCGCGCGTCATTATCCTCCGTGGAAGTGGAAAACATTTCTGTGCGGGCTTCGATTTTGGCGACTTTGATAATCTAACTGATGGCGACCTAGTCCTAAGATTCATACAAGTCGAAGAAATGTTGCAAACTGTATTCCATGCGCCAATGCCAATAATGGCTTTAGTGCAAGGCCAAGCAGTTGGAGCAGGTGCCGATCTTGCAGCGGCGGCTATGCGAGTTGTTGCCGCGCCTGCTGCAAAATTTCAAATGCCTGGTCCCCGGTTTGGTGTAGTGCTTGGCACGCGCCGTTTAGCATACAGAATAGGAAACGTTGCTGCTCGACAAGTCCAGATTGAGAATAGGTCACTTGCAACCGAAGAGGCTGAAAAACTTGGCTTAATCGACCAAATTGTAGATCTCGAGTATTGGGAACCCATTATCAATAATTTTACAGAAGCCTATAGTCGACTATCGCCAACCGTCACAAGGGCTCTCGCAGATGTAACTCGACCAGACACTCGCGACGCGGACATGGCGGCCTTAGCCCGATCAGTCAGTGTACCTGGGATCAAGGAGAGAATCGCTGCATTTCGGCGCTCCGCTTCAAAGCGGTAGTTTCCAAATAAAAATATATTTTACTAGGAATTAGCAGCCTAAAACTCTCTCTAATGCACCTGGAATGGCCCCAGCCACGGCTGAAACTATTTCATCAATCTCACTGTCAGAGGCGATAAAAGGCGGCGCTAACACAATGTGATCTCCGTTAATACCGTCTATGGTCCCGGGCATGGGGTAAACCATGACACCTCTCTCCATGGCTTCTTTCTTTATTATCTGATTGAGTTTCAAAGAGGGATCAAATGGAGTCTTTGTTTCCCTATTTTTTACAAATTCCAGACCAATTAGAAGACCCCGGCCACGGATGTCACCGACGTTCGGATGCTGACCAAGAGCCTGCTTCAAGCCATTCATCAGACGGGCTCCTTGAACCCTAACGGCAGTCAATAAGTTTTCTTCCCTAATGACCTTTTGCACTGCGAGGGCAGCAGAACATGCGAGAGGGTGCCCCAGATAAGTATGACCGTGCATAAAACTTCCAGAGCCCGTCCTTATCGCCTCCGCAATTTTGTTAGACAACAACATGGCACCGATTGGTTGGTAACCGCCACCAAGCCCCTTAGCGATAGTGATAATGTCAGCAGCGGCCCCCTCCGCCTCCATCGAATACATGTCGCCAGTGCGACCTCCACCACACATAATTTCATCAGCTATTAACAAAACACCGTATTGGTCACAGATTTCGCGGATACGACGAAAATATCCTGGCGCTGGTTCTGCAGCACCTAAAGTTGCTCCGACAACAGGTTCAGCGATAAATCCAGCAACGGATTCAGGGCCTAAGCTCAATATTTCTCTTTGCAGTTCATTAGCAACTCGCAGGCCATATGCTTCTAGGGACTCTCCGTCGAGCTTGTCTCTGTAAGCATAACAGGGGCTGATATGGCTAGCCTTCATCAGAAGCGGCTGATAGGAGCTACGGCGCAATGCATTGCCGCCAACAGCTAGAGCCCCCAATGTATTGCCATGATAACTCTGCCGCCTCGCAATAAAGTGCCGGCGCTTCGGTTCACCAATTTCTAAAAAATATTGACGTGCAAGCTTCAATGCAGACTCAACAGCCTCCGAACCACTTGAAACAAAAAAGGCGTGCGAAATATTTGCAGGTGCGTCCTCGACAAGCACCTCAGCTAACTCTTCCTGTGCAGAATGAGTAAAGGATCCTGTGTGTACGTATTGGAGCCTCCCAATGGCTTCACGCAAGGCGTCAATAACACGAGGGTGTCCATGACCAAGGCATGAAACGGCCGCACCGCCAGAAGCGTCGATATATGCTTTTCCGGCCCTATCGAATATGCGGCAACCCTCGGAGCGCACGGCCTCTGGTGGTGGCGCCCCCATATTGCGATGTAGCACTTTGGTCATTGAGAAATGGCCCCTGGATCCGTAGACATAAACCTTAGCGCAAATTCAGGTTGTAGAGGAAAGATAAGTTGACTGCAGATTTCCCCCTGGAAAAGCAAACGTCCTTCAGCCTGCAGACGCGTGTTTCAGATCCTAACAATGCACGACACACCGACACTATCTTCAATCACAAACAAATGAGTTTATTTAAAACCAGGATTACATGGCTCTAAATTAAAAACCTGGAGACTGGATCTACCAAATTTCTCAAGGATTCTAAGCGGATTTACCTGCTAAAATCTTCTCGAACACTTTAAGTGTTTCCTTGCTCACGTGGTGCTCAATACCCTCGGCATCTATTGCTGCCGTTTCTGGTGAAACGCCTATCGCCATCAGAAAGCCCAGCACAATTTCATGCCTACGCCTTGCCTGTGATGCCAGCGCAGCTCCTTTTTCGGTGAGAAAAATTGATCGGTAAGGTCGGGTTTGAACGAAACCCTCTCGCGCAAGGCGCCCAAGAGTTTTGTTAACCGTTGCATGACTAACCCCAAAACGTTCTGCAAGATCGACGGCTCGCGCCTCTCCTTGCTCAGCTAGAAGGTCGGCTATCAGCTCCACATAATCTTCAGCAACTTCTGTTTGGCGTGCTTTACGCAGACGGTCAAAACCAGCCGCCTGGCTAGTCACATCCTGCAATCGACTTTCAAAGGAGTTGTGCCCTGACATCATACCGCTTCTTTATCTACTTCTCCTCTACACCCCATAACCAAAATTAACAAGCACAGCAACTAAGTTTAGTATTAGCTAAACTTTTTATTCTATGTATATTATTTTTTATCTAGCAAAGACTTGAAACATTGACTGAAAAAAAATATAACTACTATCGGAACTAGAGGCTTCAAGATGCGACACAGCATCTCCATACTTTCAAGATTGTTGCGTAGTGCGTTAATTGCATTTCTGGCAACCACATCGTCTGCGATGGCTGCCGAACGACCAAACGTGCTTACAACCATCGCCCAAATTGGAGAACCCCTTGGCCGGATTCTTGATGGATGCGCTGACGTTCAAACACTATTAGGGCCTGGCGTAGATCCGCACCTGTACAGGCTTACGCGGACGGATGTAGCGAAGGCTTTGAGAGCGGACGCAATTGTAGCTAACGGGCTTAACCTTGAAGCCCAGATGCAGAGCTTGTTTGGCCGACTGGCCCCCATTAAGCCTGTCATTCTTGCATCCGAATTGCTTCCCGATGTCAAAATCATTAGACCAGACGGCCGCTCAGCCGACCCTCACATTTGGATGGACCCTATTTTGTGGGCCGAAGTTTTGAGCATGACCTCTAACCGCTTTGTAGAAATTTGGCCAAGTTGCAAGCAAATCATCGTCAATAACCAATCTGTCGTGATTGCGGAAATAAAGGCCATCGACCTCTATGCAGAGAGCCGTCTAGCAACTGTGCCAGAAAAAGCCCGTGTCTTGGTGACCGCTCATGACGCCTTCGGCTATTTTGGTCGGAGGTATGGGCTTGAATTGTTGAGTGTGCAGGGGATTTCAACCGAAAGTGAAGCCGGAGTTGCTCATATTCGGAAACTGGTTTCCGTCATTGCCCATCGAAACATTGCTTCAGTGTTTGTTGAAACATCTACTCCAGAAAGGGCTGTCGACGCAGTTATAGAAGGCGCCCGCGCCCTCGGTGCCCAAGTGAAAAAAGGTAAACCTCTTTTCTCTGATGCGATGGGGTCTCCAGACAGCTATGAGGGCAGCTACATCGGTATGATTGATCACAATGTCACGACAATAGTTCGTGGACTGGGTGGCAACGCACCAAGAAATGGCATGCAGGCTCTTCTTGCTTTTCTTCCTAAAGGAGAGAGGTAATCGGATGAGTCCAGAAATTCGTGCCCTACTCCAGAGTGAGGAGCTTCACGCGCCTCTTGACCGTCAATCCCCCCTTGATGTGTCAGGATTGACAGTCGCCTATGGGAGTGCGCCCGCTGTTTGGAACGTAGACTTTAAAGCATTACCGGGAACTTTGGTTGCCATAGTAGGTCCCAATGGGGCAGGCAAGTCTACTTTCCTTAAGGGTACGCTCGGACTTGTACCGACCATTGATGGACGGATTGGATCTTACGGCCTGCCAATTCCCAAAGTTCGTCAACGGATCGCATATATACCTCAGCGGGAAAGCGTAGATTGGGAATTTCCCGCTACAGCAATCGACGTTGTAACTATGGGGCTATATCGCCAAATAGGGTGGCTTCGTCCAATCCGACGTCGACATAAGGAAATCGCCCTTTCTGCACTGGCTGAACTGGGGATGGCTGACTTCGCAGACCGCCAGATTGGTCAATTATCCGGAGGGCAGCAGCAGCGTGTTTTTCTGGCGCGAGCCATTGCCCAAGACGCCGATCTGTATTTGATGGATGAGCCCTTAGCCGGTGTAGACGCAGCCACAGAGCGAACCATAGTAGCACTGCTGCAGCGCCTAGTATCCTCAGGAAAGACAGTAATAGCAGTGCACCATGACCTTTCGACGGTGAAAGAATACTTTGATCAAGCGCTACTATTGAATGTACGTAACATCGCCTCGGGACCGGTTGGTCAAGCCCTTACCGAAGAGACATTGCAGCGCGCCTATGGTGGGCGCCTAGCACCTCCGCAGCTCCGAGCTGCGCTAGGCTGATTCCCCGATGTTTGGAATGCTTATTGAAGCGTTACTGCTTGAGGGCGGTTACAACAGCACTATTGTAATGATTGGACTTGGCTTACTTGGTGCTGCAGCTGGCCCAGTAGGAACGTTCATGATCTTAAAAGGCCGGCCATTGTTAGCGGACGCGGTCGCACACGCAACGCTTCCAGGCATTGCAGCAGGTTTTTTAATAGCACTAATTTTAACTGGAGATGGGCGGAATCCAGTCTTTCTTTTATCCGGAGCGACGCTTGCCGGAGTAGCAGCAGCCGGTGTTATGCACCTTCTAAAAGATGGAAGCCGGATTGGCGAAGATGCAGCAACGGCCGCCACTTTAAGTGTTTCTTTCGGCATTGGCGTAGTTCTGCTTAGCTTAATCCAAACCTTGCCAACAGCCGGTCAAGCAGGTCTAAACGCCTATCTCCTTGGCCAGGCAGCAACCATGACTCAAAAAGAGGCTTGGATACTGGCGGTTGTAGGATTGTGCTCACTGATTATGCTTCTGATATTTTTCAAAGAGCTCGCACTGTCAGCGTTCGACCCAATTGGATCCGCAGCCCTTGGTTTACCTGTCCGCTCACTCGACCTTTTGACCACAGCCTTGATGCTCCTCTTAGTGGCATCGGGCCTTCGAGCAGTAGGACTAATTTTAATCTTAGCGCTTTTAGTGACGCCTGCAGCGGCTGCACGTTATTGGACGGATAGTTTACCGCGTGTGGCTCTTTTATCTGCTCTTTTTGGTGGCGCTGGAGCATATTTTGGTGGAGGAATTTCCGCAGCAACTTCTGGTCTGCCAACTGGAGCGCTTATCGTCGTGATTATGAGTGTTCTTTTTACCATTAGCGTCCTTTTTGCGCCAAAGCGAGGAGTTATTGCAATTGCTGTCCGGCGGCGACGGCTTTCCCGCAATCTCAAGTACCTCCGTGCTCTAGGCCGAATTGCTGACGGCGTTGCGTTGGCAGAACTTTTGAAAATTGCCCGTGGCCGCGGGTGGGCTGATTCGGAAGGTCGACCAACCCCTGCTGGAGAAAGGGCTGCCAAATCTTGGGCTGAAGAAGAACGGCTTAGATCCTTATATCTAGACGACAGACCTGAGGAAGCCAGCCGAATTGGTGGAAGCCTTTTGCCACTTAAACGGCTACTTCCAAGAGATGTCATCGCTGATCTCGAGCGTCGTTCAGTATGACATTCCTACAGATTGACCTGCCTGCAATATCCGTTGCGATCCTCGCAGCATTAACTGCTGCATTAGTTGGGAACCTACTAATTCTAAGACGGCAAGCATTGATGGGGGATGCCCTGTCTCACATGGTCTTACCAGGCATAGTCGCCGGATATCTGATCAGCGGCCACCCCAAAACCTGGGTGACAATTGCCTGTGCTCTAGTGGCTGGGCTTTTTGGTGCCGCCGTAGTTGCGTTGATCCGAAAGATTGGCCGTTTGGATATGGCAACAGCGATGGGAGTAGTCCTGACCGCAATGTTTGCCGCTGGTGTGCTTATGATTGAAACAACAGGCACAGCAGGCGTTCACCTCGATGTTGAACATGCCCTATACGGAAGCATAGAAAGTGTTATTTGGCCTCATCCGATGACTTGGGTAGACATTTTAAATCCTGATGGATGGGGACACCTTCCAGAAGAAATTCCTTTCCTCGCCGGCACTTTTGCCATCCTATCCGCAGCGTTCCTTCTTACAGCGAAGGAAATTACCCTAGTTACATTTGATCCAAGTTTTGGAATAACTCTAGGCCTACCATTCTGGGTTACAGAATTGGCTATCAATGGCGCGGTAGCAATTGCCGTAGTGGCAGCATTTGACGCCGCAGGCTCAATATTGGTGATAGCAATGCTGATCTGCCCAGCTGCAACAGCAAGACTGACTACCAATCGCTTCAGCTCTCAGATTTGGGCCAGCCTTTTCTTTGCAACAACAGCAGCAATAGTAGGCTACTGCCTTGCCGTATGGGGCGCAGCCGCCCTGGGAGCTTCAAGTGCAGTAAACGCAGCCGGAGGGATCGCCTGTGTTGCAGGATTGATCTTGGGAATTGCAGCAGTCTGGCGCAGGTGGTTGCAGCACAGTACTTAACGCTGCTAACAATCCAAGATGACTAATAATTGTCGTGTAAAGCATCTTTCTCTGGCACTTATTTTGTTAGCTGTCATTTGGTGCCTGCCAACTGCTGTATTAGCAAATGAGAAGCCGGCAAAGGCTTATGTCGCCATCGACGGCGTTTCGGGCCAAGAACTTCTTTCAGAGTCGCCAGATCTCCAGATATATCCAGCATCTCTAACCAAAATGATGACGCTTTACCTGCTATTTGATGGCCTCAATACAGGGCGGTTAAAGCTGGGCTCGCCTATACATTTTTCAAACAATGCAGAGCGTCAACCCCCATCCAAGCTTGGAGTCCGCGCTGGTCAAAGTATCACGGTAAAAAAGGCAATTTATGCGCTTGCTGTTAAATCAGCGAATGACGTCGCGGTTGCTGTGGCCGAACAGCTTGCACAAACCGAAAAGCGTTTTGCCATTCAAATGAATAAAAAGGCTCGCGCAATCGGGATGTCACGTACAAATTTCGTAAACGCGTCCGGACTACATAACCCGGCACAAATCACCACCACGCGGGATCTGGCAATGCTCAGTCGCGCGCTTCTATATAAGCACCAACAATACTTTAAGTACTTCAATGCGGAAAGTTTCAAGCATGGCAGCAGAACTGTCACGAGCCACAATAATTTTCTCAAACAATATGAAGGGGCGGATGGAATTAAAACCGGCTACATACGTGCGTCTGGCTTTAATCTGGCTGCCTCAGCTGTAAAAAATGGTCGGCGCCTTATAGCAATAATAGTAGGTGGCGATACGGGCGTTGAGCGCGACCGTGAGATGATGAACATCATGGACAGCGGTTTCCAGCTGGCTGGCCAATTGGATAACCCGCGTCATGCTGGGATCGCTCCAGTCTCATTAGACTTTCAAACTGGCCAGCCGGCTGTCCCACCAAAACGCCCCGGTAATTTTCCACCCGAGGAAAACACAGCCTCCACGTCCTACCCTCCTTCTATAATCTCCGAGGGGGACACGGATATTGGTGACAACACGGTCTACGCCGCTCAATTGGGAGCACTAAGTTCACAAGAATCTGCTTATACACTCGCAGTTTCTAAGCTATCCGACCTTGCACATGTCACAGCAGGCGGTTCAGTGCAGGTAAAGCCACTTACTCTGGATAATGGTAAAATCTTATACCGAGCCAGAATAGCTGGCCTGACAGGCCGTCAGGCTCAGCTCGCTTGTCAGGTTCTTCGAGAATCTGGCGAAGATTGCTTAGTGATCGTTCAGCCTATACCAGGTTAAAAATAACTATTGGCGGGGTACCGTGCCACTGCGTTCAGCCGCTTCTGGTTTTTCTATTACTTCTTCTGATGTGGCCGTCAGGCGCTTTGCTTTATAATCTGTTAACCGATATGCCCACCCATTTAAACGGCTAGCCAAGAGCTTAACTTCTTCAGCCAACTCCTCCGGTGTTTTCATTTGTCCAGCAATGCGGCCTGCCTCCGTATCAGCTGTCTTATTTGCAACTATGTAATCATCCAATTTCGGCGATCGATTAGTCGTGGCCACAGCAACCGCTGACCAGACTTTACCATCCTTCTGAACCGCCGACCGGAACGTAAGGCGCAGACCGTCAAAGGTTTCAAAAATTGTCTCTACAGGATGATCCCACTTGAGATCTGTCGCTGGTTTTACATCCTCAAGAACCATGAAGTCCGGCACCCGCGCTATGCTGGACAACTCATGGTCCGCTTTGGGCTGAAAACCTGCTGGAATTGAAGCGCTTAAATTATATTTGTCCTGGCTGGGTGTTTCTTTTGAAATAGTGATGGACTCTTTCTCATCATTTTTTACAGCTGAGCGTTGGATATCGACTGAGCGAATACGGCGTCCATCTACATTCACTACCGACCGATCGAGAAGATCGAGTAGCCGACGACGGGGCTTTACCTCGTCCTTAGCTAACCAGGTTTGGTCTTCACTAAATAGACGAACAAAAGTACCGCCACCATGATCGGGTGGACTGACAAGTCCTATGACTACGTCTGCTACCTCTTCACCGTTGGCTTTTAGAGTTATACGGGTGCCAAGAGCATTTTCACCAGCCGGATCGTCTAAATTGAGACGGGCATGGTTTTGTGGTTTCGCTGTTTTAGGTTCTATCTTTTCTAGGGTTGCAACCTGCTTCAATAGAATCGAAACGCGATCTGGATTTGCGCGGTAATTGTAATGGTCCTTGACTACCCAAATCCCTCCCTGACGCACCAGATTTATCACGCCACCTTCCTGACTTTGCAAGCGCACAGCATCGACATTATTAACTTGCGCTTGCAGGTCTGGCAGAAGAGGCCCACCGGTATAGGCTTCAGATTGAAGTGCTTGCCGTTCCTGGCTGAAGAAGTATGCACCAACACTAATCACAGCAACGGCGAAAACCAGGGCAATTAGAATACGCATATTCATTGGATTGCGTGCTCCTCAAGCAACCTTATGCATTAAGATTTGGAAAAGTCGGCTGCGAAAGCCTTCCGCCTTCGGCTTCGCCAGAGAGCGGCAATAATCGCAATAACACCTACCGCTAAGGGCATGCCGGCAATGTTAGCGACCTTTATCCAGCCGTTTAGCTCTTCAACATCTGAACGCAGTGCAAATTGAACGTTGCGCAACTCTTTACGTATTCGAAGCATCTCCTCCTGAAATTTTTCAATCTGCGCTTTCTGCTGATCAGATAGAACAATACGAGCATCGCCCGAAGGATCAGTGGCTTTCCTAACTTCACCCAGCTGTTTCTCTGTTGATGCAAGGCTTACGAGAAGCTCTTGTTCCTTAGCCCGGAACTCTCTCTCAGCCTCACGCTGGATATCTTCAATTAGTGTGAAAGGCCTCTGAAAGCCTCCGCGACTACGCAGGCTTATGAGATCTGCTGATCCTGTCATATTGTCGAGAAGGTTCTGAAACCATGCTCCATTGTTCGAGGTTGGCACCGCGATCCGCTGACCAAACATATCGCGGACTTGCACCCATAGGCCGTCAGCAAGCATGTCGACGTCCGCTGTCAGCACAACATGAATGTCACCCTTAGCATCAGAGATGTGGTTTGCTTTGCGAAACGCCCAAATCTTTTGAGCTTCGGCCTTTTTCTCGGCGTTAATATCATCTTGGTTAAGTGCTTTGGGCTTAGGTGGGCCATCTGGGAAAGCTGTCTTGGCTTTGCCAGTTAGACGAGCTGAAATTATTTTTCGCCCAGTCGGCTTCATATCATTGGCAATGCCGAGAATATCCGCTTGTTGGCCCTGGATGCGAGCAACATCTACCGTGCCGCCCTGCTCCGATGTTTGGATAAGAGGCTCAATCGTTAAGCCGCCCTCCTTACTAACGATATGGCCAGGCGAGGCTATGCGAAATGCCTCAAGCTGGCTTGTTGTTATATCATCTTCGGAAAAGTCGCCCTTACGGAGCTCCATCCAAAGCGGATAGAGTACCGCCTGCATTCGAGTCCGACTTTCATCCGGAGCCCGGACCTTACGACCATTCTTCAAATCACCAGCAACCTCATCTGCTGGTATATCAACGCCCCAAGCATCCATGAGCTTTTGAATATTTTGAGTAGATCCATAGATGCCACTCCGATTGCCACCCATGCCAGGAGGGCGGCTCGCATCCGCTTCAGAATGTGGATCGACAAATATCAGTACACGCCCCCCATTCAGGACATACTGGTCGATTGCATAAAGAGAGAGATCAGAGAGGATTGGTGGATGTATCAGAACAAGAAGATCTAAGTTCGTTGGCATCTCCTCAGCTTGAGGCGGCAACTCAATTACATCGAAAAGGTTTTGTGCTTGAGCCCATATCATCCAGCTATCGTCTGGACCGCCGCCTGGCAATGCCATGGCGCGACCACGCTGAGAACCAGCAATTGGTAATTTAGTAATAACCCCAATTCGCGGCTTATCAGGATGAGCAAGTCCATAAACCATCCGGGCTAAATCATATTCGAGAAATTTTTCACGCTGCTCATCAAAGAACGGAATTGCTAGCTGGCTATTTGTAGAATTTGTCCCCGCTAACCCAAAATAAACCGTTTCTCCTGTCTGATCGACCGGGACGCCCTTAAGGCCAAAACCTACGGCACGATCTTCCACGTCACTGAAAGGCTCCGGGTCATAAACCTCCAGACGGATTTTGCCTCTGCTTTCCGTAGAGAATTCCTCCAGCATGTCCTGGACTCGCTGGCCATAGATGCCAATCTGTGGAATTTCCCGTGATAAGCGGCTAGAAAAATAGAACCGCAACGTTAAGGGCTCGTCCAAATTAGCAAGGACATTGCGCGTACCCTGGGACAACGTAAATAGGCCATCATCCGTCAAATCGATACGACTTGACCTGAGAGCATTATTCGAGAGCATCACCGTTGCCACGAAACCGATAGCAAGCAAGGTGAGAGTTAAAGCAGTAACAACGCCACTACGTTTTTTGGTTTGGGACATAGCCATCATCCGGCTTTCTTGTAATCTATGACTGCCATAGCACCGAGGAGCCAGGCCAAAATCAGGGCAACAAAATAAGCAAGATCCTTAAGTGCAATCACCCCTTTTACGATCTGATTGAAATGGGGCAGCACTGAAATTTCGGCGATGGCATCGAGAACCGACTTACCCACAAATTCGGAAATTAGGTTGGTAAGGAAACCGGCACCACCAGCCGTGAAAACAAACGCAACCGTGACCGTGAGAACGAACGCTATAACTTGGTTCTTTGTTGCTGCAGAAAGACAAGAGCCAATGGCCAAGTATCCTCCAGCCATCAAGAACGATGCTAAATAGCTTGCCAAAATGACACCATTATCGGGTTGACCGAGAATATTTACGGTCACCCACATCGGAAACGTAAGTATCAGCGCCACCCCAAGGAACAGCCATGCCGCCAAGAACTTTCCTAACACCGCAGCCCACAGTGGAATAGGCAGCGTCAAGAACAGCTCAATGGTTCCCTGGCGCCGCTCTTCCGCCCATAGACGCATTGAGAGGGCGGGTGCAAAGAAAAGATAAAGCCAAGGATGAAAATTAAAAAATACCTGAAGATCCGCGTTGCCTCGTTCCAAAAAATAACCGACGAAAAATGTGAACGCTGCGCTTACAGCAAGGAAAATTATCAGGAAAATTGCTGCAATTGGAGTTGCAAAATACCCCGAAAATTCTCGCTTAGCGACGGTGAAAAGGGTTCCCATCAGGCAGCCTCCTGCTTATCCGGGCTTACAGTAAGTTGGCGGAAGAGATCCTCTAACGCAGATGCCTCTGGCCGAATGGAAATGGCCTCTAGTTTAGCTTCGCCAAGGGTGCTGATAACTGGATTCAAAATCAGCCGACTAGCAGCAGGCACCACTGTCAACTTTGCCAACCCACCTGCTAAAGACTGGACACGAACTTCCTGAACGTCATCCAGTGCCTCCAGTATTGACCGTGCCTGCTGAACCTTATCCGTGGACAGTACGACCGAAATCGCATTGAAAAGCGGAGATTGCTCCGCCAGCTGGCTTGGTGCTCCGTCCGCAATTACTCGGCCATCGGCGATAATGACGGCACGCGAACAAATAGCATCAACCTCTTCCAAAATATGTGTCGAAATGATGATCGCCTTATCTGGCGCGATTTCCCGGATTAACTCCCGCACCTCGTGCTTCTGATTGGGATCGAGCCCATCAGTCGGTTCGTCCAAAATTAGCACCTCTGGATCATGCAATAGAGCTTGAGCAAGTCCAACGCGACGCTTGAAACCCTTCGAAAGGGTATCGATTGACTGCATTACAACCGATTGCAAGTTTGTGCGTTCAATAGACTCTATCACCCTCCTGCGACGCAGCTCAGAAGGTACGTTTCGCACTTCCGCACAGAAGTGAAGTAAACTCCATGGCGTCATGTCTGGATATAGCGGCGCGCCTTCGGGGAGGTAGCCCAACACTTTTCGCGCAGCCATTGAAGCTGTACTCACATCATGGCCAGCGATCGATGCTTGCCCGGATGTTGGCTTCAAAAAGCCAGTAAGCATTTTCATTGTTGTTGACTTACCAGCACCATTTGGCCCCAGAAAGCCCAACACCTCACCTCGCTTTACCGTCAGCGATACTTGGTCAACAGCGCGCTTTTCGCCGAAGTCCTTCACAAGCTGATCGGCCACGATCATATCTGTCATGGCATTCGCCTCCCTTAGGCGTCTTAACCTTGCTTAGCACCACCCAAATCCAAGCCTGACCAAAATCTAGTCCATCAATGAACATCGCGTGATTTTGGCACTTTTATATGGCGCTTAATGGCGCTTTTACTAGGGTAGTCACTCTGTGTCCAACCAGGTTTTTGGTTAAATTTTAGTAACGAAGATCCAAAACAGCCCTAGCCGATAATTTTAGACAATCCGATTGCCCGAAATAACAAAAACCGCTCCCTATGCTATCCAGGGGGCAGAGAGACACTTGACGATCCGAACAAGTGTATCCATTGAAGCAAAGGACGGAACCTCTTTTGTTCCTATCATCGCAAGCGTTAAATTAAGCACCACCAGGCAAGGGAAAAGCTCGGAAGCTATGCTTCCGAGCTTTCTTAATTCAGAGAACTGTCTCGGATTACTCGCGATTACCGAGAAGCGCCAGCAAGAACTGGAACATGTTCACGAAATCAAGGTAAAGCGTGACAGCGCCCATAATCGCCATCTTACCTGCCACCTCGTAACCATGCCCTTCATAGTATTGTTCTTTAATACGCTGGGTATCCCAGGCGGTTAAACCTGTGAAAATAAGCACGCCAAGCACTGAGATAGCGAACTGCATCGCCGAACTTTGTGTGAAAATGTTTACCACCATGGCGATCAGCAGTCCAATGAGGCCCATGAACAGGAATGAACCCATTTTTGCCAGGTCGCGCTTGGTTGTGTAGCCATATAGGCTTGTCGCGGCAAACATACCCGCAGTTATGAAAAACACTTTAGCAATCGACCCACCGGCGAAGACCAAAAAGATCGACGCCATTGAGACACCCATCGCAGCGGCAAAAGCCCAGAAGACCATTTGCAGAGTTGAAAAGGTCATTTTATGGACACCAAAACTTAGCACTAAAATAAATGCTAACGGGGCAAGCATCGCCACCCACTTCAAAGGCGTGAAAAAGATCAACTCGACAGCTGCTTGGCTATTGGCGATACCAAAGGCGACGAGGCCTGTTAAAATTAGGCCCGCGCACATGTAATTGTATACGCGGAGCATGTGGGCGCGAAGACCAGCATCATAGCCATCGGTGGCTACTGAACTGCCTGTTCGCATGTAGTCACGATCTTGAAGAGCCATATTCGAATATCCCTGTTTAAAACCATTCGTTTTTAAGACCATTTTCACAGACCTGAGGGCCGTGTCAATGCATCCCTATATGATATCGGGATAACGGTTCCCTAGTTCAAGCCTTTCCGAATTAAATTTAAATCCGTCCGACGAAAGGATAAATAATTTTGAGTTGGTTCATATGCAAAGTCTCGAAAAGAATATCTTCCATACTTACTGCGAGATCGAAGAATAGTTTTCTGAAACCTCATTAATGGTTTCCAAATAAACTATGTTTTTTATGCTGCTAACGTCTAGTTGATCCAAAAAACAAGACAATTGGTGCAGCCAGTGCAGGCACAATAGTCATTAAATGGAAAGCGTTTATGTAACCAGCCATCACAGCCTGTCTACGGACCTCTTCCTGTGCCACCACCGCAAATCCCTTGCTACCAATGGCACCAAATCGCTTAACCCATGGCTCAAGCAGCTCTGCGTTAAAAATTGATACGTAGCCAATTAGATTTGAGTAGGTCTCAGCCGCTGAATTAAGAAAAACTACAAAAGTAATAGCAATGAAAAGGCTACTTCCCATCATTCGCAAGAGACTGAAAATTGCATTGCCTTGGGTTAATAAGCGTGTTTCTAGCGTTGAGAAGGCCAAAGCAGCCATTGGTGTATAAGCAAGACCAAAACCAAAACCGTGTAAAAGATTTGTCCACATGACTTCATTTTCGGTCATGTTCATGTCGAGTTGCCCCATCCAGGCGCCAGCCGCAGCCTGGATCAACAGACCAGCAGCAAGAGTTGCCTTAGCGTTAAGCCGAGTGAGCTGGGCAACTATGAAAAAGCTCAAAAAATTGCCCACGCCGCGCATCGCAATCAGAACCCCAATGATTGATTCGGGATAGCCGCGCAGGTCCTGCAGTAGCGGAGGAAATAGCGCCATCGGCGTGAACTGCATCATTCCCATAACCATCGCGAAGAATACGCCAAGCACGAAATTCCGATCCTTAAAAACCGCTCCTTCAAAAAGGGGGGACCTGGAAGTGCGAGCATGGATAGCGAAGAAATAAATACAGGCTGCCGCGATGCACGATTGGATCACGATTTCAGAGGAATCGAACCAATCTTCTCTTTGCCCTCTGTCAAAGACAAGCTGCAGACACCCTACTGCTACGGCAATTAGCCAAAACCCAACAAAATCAAATCGCCGGGCCGCTCCTTTCTCTTCATTACCAAGCGATAAAATTACAGGCAGACAAGCAAGCATTCCAAGGGGGAGAATCATGTAGAAAGACCATCGCCAACCCATCAAATCCGCCACAACACCACCAAATGTAGGCCCTAGTATTGGGCCCATGACACCACCAACTCCCCACATCATAAGTGCCATTGGATGTTGTGGCCGCTCAAAGCGCGCAAGAATTATTGACTGACCTAAGGGAAATATTGGTGCCCCAAGAGCTCCTTGTATCACTCGGAATACAAGGAGTGTCTCCAAGTTTTCTGCAAAACCGCAGGCAACGGAGGCAAGTGTGAAACCAATCACTGAACCTAGCATTAACTGCCGCCAACCTAACTTCGCTGCTAGCCAGCCAGTGAGGGGTGTTGCTGCAGCAGTTGCAACCAGGTTGAGAGTCAGTACCCAAGCAATTTGGTCTTGGGTTGCCGACAGAGCGCCCTTCATTTGCGGCAGAATGACGGTAACACTGGTCACCGTAGCCCCGAACAGAACGGTGCATGCTTGGACAGTTGCCAGCGTTAGCCATTGCTTGCCGGTGAAGCCCATCATGCCCGCTTCTAAACTCCTTGCCCTAAAACGTTATGTAGCATGAGGGTACCCTTTGATATTGATGATCAAACTAACTGAAAAAAATTCTTATTTTTTAAAGGGCATAACCACCGCAAACGCTGATACTTTGGCCGGTTACATATCGCCCTGTTTTTGGGGAAGCCAGGTAAAGAACGGCTTCCGCTACATCCTCGGCTCGGCCACCATACGGAAGTGAGCGATTCTTCCGCGCAAGCTCAAGGATTTCAGGGTTGTAGTGCCCACTTTCACGCAAACGCCAGTGCATTCCGGCTTCCACACCGCCTACAGCAACACCATTGGCTCGAATGCCAAAACGCCCCTCTTCCTTGGCCACGCCGCGAACAATTGCCTCCACAGCGGCTTTCGGCGCTACCGACAGTATATCTTTGGCAGGATATCGCTTTAAACCAGCTGTATGCACCGCAACGATAGCTCCCTTCGAGGCCCTCAGATACTTAATGGATGGAAAGACTAGATTATAAAAGCCAACAGCGTCTTGAAGCATATAATCTCGGAACTCCGCAGGAGAGGTTCGACTTATATGCGTCATCTCCAGGTCTGGTCCTGATGCGTATACTAAAGTGTGAAGTCCACCAAACCTTGTCGCAACATCATCGATGCAGGTTTTGCACGCCTCCTCATCGATCGTATCTAAGGCATAAGTCACTGCTTTTCGGCCTAATGCCTCCACCGCTTTGAGAACTTCTTCAGCGGATGATTGGTTTCTGCGATAGGTCAAGGCAACATTCAGCCCTGCTTGAGCGAGTCGAAGACAAATCGCCCTCCCGATACCGCCGCTACCTCCTGTGACTAGCACCGCACCAGCAGGAAAGTCGTCATTTGGCTTAAGCATTGTTGTCCTCCGAAGCGGGTGAACCCATAGAGTGACCGCTTTCGAACGTACCGGCAATTAGCCGTTGCATTGCACAGATCAACCTCTCCGTGCAGGCTTCCTCTCGCTAGCAAACGAAAAGGAAGCAGTTATGTCAGAACTAGAAGGGAAGGTTGCAGTTATAACTGGAGCTGCAAGTGGTATTGGCGAAGCAACCGCTAAACTTTTTGTTGAGGAGGGTGCTCGCGTTGTGATTGCCGATATGCAGCGTGAGCGAGGGGAAGCTCTTGCTTCTTTTCTGGGTGAAGCCGCAACCTTTATGTACTGCGAGGTTAGGCAGGAAGATCAGGTTAAGGGAGCAATTGATCTAGCTGTGGAACGCTGGGGTCGGCTTGATTGTATGTTTAACAATGCTGGATTTGGAGGCGCCCTTGGTCCCCTAGAAGATATCCCTGTAGAAGAATTTGATATGACATTTGACGTTCTAGTTAAGGGGGTATTCCTTGGGATCAAGCACGCTACTCCAGTCATGCGAAGCCAGGGATCTGGTTCAATAATTAACACTGGATCGATAGCTGGAGTAACAGCAGGACGGGGGCCATTGGTCTATTCTGCTGCCAAAGCAGCCGTTATCCATATGACAAAGACTGCGGCCATGCCCCTTGGTGAAAGTTCTATACGATGTAACTGCATATGCCCCGGTGCGATAGCAACACCATTATCGGCAAACACAGTTGGCCGACCTGATTCCCTTATAGCGGAAAGAATAGAGGGATATCGCCATCAACAGCCAATCCCACGGCCAGGTATTCCTCAAGACATTGCAGAGTTGGCATTATTTCTCGCTAGCGATCGCTCAAGCTTCATTACGGGACAGGCAATTGTCGTAGACGGCGCAGGTGCTAGCGGAGTTTTCTGGGCAGACCAAAAGCCAGCTTACAAAACCCACCGCCCTCTAAAAGTATACAACCCTGACTTAGGTTAATAAGCCCAACGCTTCCGTATTTATGACGTTTATCGGGGCTCCCCGCGCAAAAGCGTTTACTTGATCAAAAATATCCGAGAATTGGAGCTCGTACTCGTCCTCTGTTACGTAACCAATATGCGGCGTGCAGAGGACATTGGGATGGTTAACCAACGGGTCATCTCTATTTGTCAGAGGCTCATTCTCAAATACGTCAACAGCAGCGCCACCTGGACGTCCAGCATTAAGAGCCGCCAGTAGTTGGTTAGGTTCAACAAGCTCAGCCCGTGATGTATTCACAAAAAGGCTATCTGAGCGCATAGCCGCTAGATCGCTAGCCGTTATTAGGCCCCGCGTCGAAGAGTTTAAGCGCACATGAATACTGATGATATCAGGCTCAGCAAAGAAGGCTCTTCGACTTTTGGCTATCCGCTCACCATTGGCCTCGGCTCGCGCTCGACCTTCCTCAGATGCCCACCAAACTACATTCAGGCCAAAAGCTTTAGCATAGTCAGCAACCAGTCTTGCAATGCGGCCATAGCCATAAAGACCCAATGTTCGGCCTCTAACCGAACGGCCTACTCCCATTTGCCAGCAGCCAGCTTTGAGCGAGTCCTGCTGTGCTGGAATTTGTCGCATAGCCGTTAAAATAAGAGCCCAAGTCAGCTCTGCGGTAGCGAAGGAAGGGGTTTCTGCGTGTTGACTAGAGCAGAGAAGAATGCCCCGCTTGGTAAGTACATCTACATCGATATGAGGCCAAACGCTCCTCTGGCTAACTATCTTAAGATTTGGCAATCGTTCAATTAGCGGCTTACGAATAGCTGTCCTTTCTCGGAACAAACAAAGAGCTTCTGCATCAGCTAGACGTTCAGCAAGGACATCCACATCTTCGATATGATCATTCCATACCGTGGTTTCGTGGTGCTCCAACTTCCTAAAACATGGCAATTGACGAAGGGTATCAAACCAATCATCGAGAATGTGAACTCGCAACCTAATTACCCCTTAGCGCCGCAATGGCAGCAGCTTGTGCGAGGGTGCGACGCGCCTGAGCGGCGTGCAGATTCTCAATCAGTTTTCCATCTAGAGTTGCCACGCCTTGGCCTGCTGCGATAGCTGTTTCATAAGCTTGAACAATCTTCTCAGCATTTTGGATGGCATTATCATCCGGCCCAAAGCAGGCGTTTGCAGGCTCAAGCTGCTTAGGATGAATTACAGTTTTACCGTCAAAGCCCATGTCGGCTGCTTGTCGGCAGTGAGCAGCAAATTCTTCATCATTGCTGAGGTTTAAATGAACACCATCCAGAGCTGCCTTGCCGTAGGCGCGGGCTGCCAAACGAACTAGACCAAAACTGGCCAAAAATGGATTTCGCTCAGGGGTATGGCTTGCCATCAAATCAACGGCGAGATCGGATGTGCCCATTACCATAACAGCAAGCCGTCGATTTGCTGCTATTTCCTCGGCTCGAAGAACACCTAAAGGCGTCTCAATCATTGCCCAAAGCATCATGCTAGCTGGCGCGCCTGCTTCTACTAAAATTGAAGTGGCCTGTTCGAGCATTTTTTCAGATTCAACCTTGGGAATTACAACAGCATCAGCCCCTGATCGAGCAATGGCCTGAAGATCTTCACGACCCCATGGTGTATCCAAACCGTTAGCTCGTATCGCTACCTCCCGCCGGCCGTAAGCGGCTGAAAGAGCCGCCTCTACAGCCTTTTCTCGGGCATCAGCTTTTGCATCTGGGGCAACCGCATCTTCTAGGTCAAAGATGAGTGCATCAGCTGGTAGGCTTTTCGCCTTTTCCAGGGCTGACGCGCGAGATGCAGGCATATAGAGGACGCTGCGTCGCGGGCGGGCAAATTCCACCGTTTGGGACATGTTAAGGTTCCTACGCTATATGTTAGAATTTATCTGATAGCGTGACGACAAAGGTTAAGAAAGACGGTTAATGGGAGGCGATACGGTTCAACCTGTCCTTACTATCCAGTCAAGTGTTGCGTATGGGCATGTTGGAAATTCCTCAGCTGCTTTCGCACTGCAACGACTGGGCCGTGATGTCATCCGTATCGACACTGTTCGTTTTTCGAACCACCCTGCCCATGGCGGTTTCTCCGGCGAACCTGCCAGCGCCAGCGAAATTGATGGGCTGATTTCTGGCTTATCGGTGCGCGGCTTCCTTGCTGGAATTTCTGCTGTATTGTCAGGATATTTAGGCACTTTCGAAAACACACAGGCAGTTAAGCGCGCCGTTCTACAAACAAAAAAAAGTAACCCTGACTCAATTTATTGCCTCGACCCTGTGATAGGAGATCATCCAAAGGGGCAGTTCGTTGCCAAGGACATACCTAGGGCCATTGCATCTGACCTATTGCCGCTTGCTGATATTATTACGCCAAACGCTTTTGAACTGGAGGTCCTGTCAGGCTTAACTGTTCAATCTCCCTCAGATGCTATCAAGGCAGCAAGGGTTCTTTTGAAACAGAGCCGATTACAAATAGTAGTAACAACCGGATTACATTTGCAAAACGATGTCATAACAGTTGCTATAACTCCCGAGCAGGCATGGCAGGTTTGCACACCACGGATAGATGCACCTGCGTTTGGCGCTGGCGATTTATTCTGCGCTCTTTTCCTAGCACGGTACTTGGAAAAAATATCGCTGGACCGCGCTCTTTCACTTGCAGCCTCTAGCGTATTTTCAGTGTTTAGAGAAACGGCTCTCAGTGGTAGCCTTGAACTGGCACTTATCAAAGCACAAGATGCGCTAGCAAATCCTCCAGAGGTTTTCCCAGCTCAGGTTTTATAGAATTGACGAGACAACCTTAAGATTACCTTTGGTTAAATGACGCCGTTATCTGCCTTGGGGGTTTTATTGTCATGGATATGAAATTCACAACCGAAGAACTGGCATTCCAAAAAAAAGTTGCTGATTGGACTAGGGAACATCTTCCAGTCGACATTAGAGAGAAAGTAGACCGGGGTTTAGAGCTTAACAGAGATGATTTTTCACGCTGGATGCGGATCCTGTCTCGTCAGGGCTGGATTGCTACCAATTGGGATGCAAAGGACGGCGGGCCCGGTTGGGGGGTGGCACAAAAATTCTTAGCCGACGAAGCTATTTTTACTGAGGGTGCACCTCGCGTCGTGCACTTTGGAACGCGCATGGTGGGTCCTGTTCTCCTGGCGTTTGGAACAGATGAACAGAAGGCAAAATATATCCCAAAAATCCTCTCAAGTGAGGAAATTTGGTGCCAGGGTTATTCAGAACCTCAGGCCGGCTCTGATCTAGCACAGCTGCAGTGTTCTGCCGTATTGGACGGAGACCACTATGTCGTAAATGGCACTAAAATTTGGACCTCTTACGCTCATTGCGCAGACCGGATGTTTGCCCTAGTTCGCACGGCCAAAACCGCAAAAAAACAAGAGGGCATTACGTGCCTCTTGATTGATCTTAAGACCCCTGGGGTCGAAATCCGGCCAATCATCACCCTCGACGGGAAACACCACTTTAACCAAGAGTTTTTTACCAATGTTCGCGTTCCTGTATCAGATTGCGTCGGTGGGGAGGGAGAAGGATGGAAGATTGCTAAGTTCCTGCTAGGTCATGAGCGTTCTAACGCCTCATACGTCTCAATTAACAAGCGGAACTTGAAAAAATTAAAGGAAATTGCGCGGGCGCAGCGATCAGATGGAAAGCAACTTGCTGATGATCCAGATTTCTCAGCTAAGATGACGCAACTTGAAGTTGAAATAATGACAACCACAACCATGGCTATGCGGCAACTGGCAACGGCTGCTGCTGACAAACCGGTAGGTGCTGAGGCGTCTATTCTTAAGATCCGCGTCATGGACGCGCTAAAATTATGCCACGAACTTATGATGGAGGCAGGTGCCTACTACGCTATGCCATGGGAAACCAGCCATATCCGTGCTGAGAGCAATCACGATTGGGTTGGCCCGGATTATATGTATCGGATGACACCCGATTATTTTGAAAGCCGTGCGATGAGTATAGCAGGCGGAAGTCACGAAATTCAGAAAGATATATTAGCAAAGCGGTCGCTAGGACTTTAAGTCATCTAAGGAATCTCAAAACCTCTTCGGCTAGGGCTTCGGGCTGATCCAGGTCAACTAGATGCCCAGCATTTGCTATTTCAACCAGCTCGGTGGGACCAGAAATTGCTTCAGCAAATTTTTTCGCATAACTCCTTGGAATCACACGATCATCCGCACCCCATATGATTAGTGTTGGGCAGATGATGCGATGGAGACGGCGAGCAATTCTTGTGTCACCCATAGGCCAAAGCAATCGAGCGGAGGCTTCGCGGGCTCGTGCCATTTCAATTGGCCACTCTACGGGATCTGCATCATTTGGCCGGCGGATGAAATCGGAATAAGCATCAGCGTTGTTGCAGAAAAGTCCGGCAAATTCTTGGCCCTGTTGAGCCCAAGGACTCTCGGTTGGCTCGGCCTCGTCATAAATCCCAAAAGGGGCAACAAGTACGAGCTTTTCGACCTTATGCGGCCACATCGCTGCAACTTCTGCTGCTAGTGTCGCCCCTATCGACACACCAACAAGGGGAGGTCCCTCAAGATCAGCGCCATTTAAAAGCTCGCGCATGGCTACAATCCAATCAAGGGTTGTATCCAATTCTCGGTGGCCTTCAGCTCCTGGAAAACCAGGAACCGATGGAGCTATTACCTGATGTTCTTTGGCAAGTGCATCCGCAAAAAGCGGCCATTTTGGCAACCCTGCCAGTCCCGCTAAGTATCCGATCGAGGGGCCTGTCCCCTTCCTCCAAACTCGGCATTCATGACCGTTCACCCCAACCTTCGAGGTTTCCAATTCAGACATCTGGCATGACCTATTCTGCGGCTTCCAAGGTTCTAGGAAGCGGGATCGATCGTTGGCCTTGGGCCATAGGCTTCGGCCACCAACGATTCTCCCACTCGTCGTCCCACATGTCTTTGAGCTGTGGTAGAACATGATCTGCATACAACTTGGTGTTGTACATGGCGACATCGCGGCTCATGTTTCCGTACTGCAGTAACAGCATTAGCTGCCCTACGTGCAGTTCGCGTGCAACTTCTTTGAGCTTATCTGCAACCTGATCTGGTGTGCCTATAATTACATAGCCATTATCAAGGATAGCGTCGAACTCGCGTGCCTTTTTGTCCACTGCCAAAGCGGTCTTATTATCACTCGCAACACGGGATACTTGGCCTTGGATACCTGCACGCATCGTGGCTTCGGTCGTGTATCCTGGCGGGGTCGCATAACGAGGATCCACGTGTAAACAGCGGCCGTAGAAGTATTCAGCTGGTTCCTTGTAAAGCTTGTAAGCTTCTTCCTCTGTCTCCGCGACACCTACAAATTGCAGAAACCCTGCACGATATGGGTTTTTGTCTTTACCGAGACGATCCATCTCCTCCCAAAAGCCCTTCATTGTGGCCATGCCAGCTTTGTAACCATAGTAGGAGAGATAGCAGTAAACGTAATCCATCTCCGCGCACCACTGCCAGGTTTCCACCGATCCTCCACCAGGTATCCAAACAGGTGGATGCGGATCGTTTTGCACCGGGCGCGGCCAGATGTTAACGTAGCGTTGTTGGTTGTACCGACCGTTAAAGGAGAAAGTTTCCGGCTCTTTCCACGCCTTCATGACAAGATCGTGCGCCTCCAAATAGCGCTCTCGAAGCATGGATGGGTTCTGGCCGTAGGCGTAGCAAGTATCCATAGGCGTACCCACAGGAAAACCAGCAATCAGCCTGCCCCCAGATATACAATCGATCATTGCAAATTCTTCAGCAACACGCGTTGGAGGGTTATAAAGGGCAAGCGAATTTCCCATGACACAAAGCGCGGCATCACTTGTTCGCCGAGCGAGCGACGAGGCAATAAGATTGGGTGATGGCATCAACCCGTAACCATTGGAGTGATGCTCATTCACACAGATCCCATCAAAGCCGCAGTCAGCGGCATATTCCAGCTCATCCATGAAATCGTTGTACATTCCATGCGCCTTGCGGGGATCGAATAGGGAGGAATGAACATCCACCCAAACCGAGGGGTGATTGTCCCGGAAATCTTCGGGCAGGTCGGTATACGGCATCAGGTGGAACCAAAGCTGTTTCATGGTCTAGGGTCTCCTAGCAAAAATTGAGCCGTAGGATCGTAACGTGGCTCTTTTGTTAATGTCCATTACTGGTAAGTTGCTTGAACCTGGCCAAATCGTCCGAAATCGGCAACGAAGGTCTCGCCTGCCTTGGGTCGCAGCATGCCAGTCAACGTACCTGTGCTTATAATTTGACCCGACTTCAGTCCAAAACCCTTCGACGAAAGCTCATTAGCAAGCCATAGGACCGGTGTTATTGGATCGTCTATTGCCTCCGCCGCCGTCCCCTCTCGACGGGAAATTCCATTCCCTGACAAAGTCACACGCTGACTCGCGATATCTTCTTTTTGCCACTCGCGGATAAGTGGTCCAACAACTAAAGAACCACCACCACTACCATCTGCCAAGATGGCAGGTAACGGGGGAAAATCGACATCATGGACGAAACGACATTCCGCCAATTCGATTCCAACATGAATCGCTTTAACCGCTTCTTTAATCTCTTTTCTAGTGTAGATTTCCGAACGGCTGGGCAGATCAGATCCAAGAATAACCATGTACTCTGGTTCTGGGATTGGACTACATTGCTCAGCGTGCACAACAACTGCTGGTGAATTCAGAATCTTGCCAGCAAACACTCGGCCGTAAATGGGTCTGTCTGTCCGGAGTTGAGATTGTATTCTTGGCTTATTTGCGGCGATCTTCCAACCAACGACTTCCCAGGCGAGCTGATCGGCCACTTTGGCGGCAACCCGATAGGCAATATCCTGAGTTGGGGGTGTCAGGCGCACATCAAGGCCACTCTGCTGTCTACCGTTCAAGCGCAGTCCTACTAATAGATCCACCAATTCTTTTTCATCGGCAAAATTCATAAAGAGCTCCAGATAAACTGCGTCCCGCTACTTAATCATTTTTGATTTCATTTAGGTAACGATCTAAGACAGAAATAGAGAATCCCGTCCACCAGCTATGGCGAGCAACGGAGAACCGCAGGAGGCAAAAATTTCTATAGATTGGGAAATTTAAATTACTCTTTCGTTTATATGGCAGACGTAAATTTAACTCACCGAGCGAGGTTCCACTGCGTAATGCAAAAATTTTTTAAAGTGATGTTTTGGTTGGGCTGCATCGCTGGAATCGTTGCCCTGAGTGGCTGTGGAACCACTGCAAAGAAGACTTTATTACCAGTAATGCAGCCCAAGTCTGCTGCAGTTGTAGATCAGAAAACCGATGATCAATCTAAAAATATAAGTATAAAAATAGAAAAATTAGAAAAACAAAGAAAATTGATTGCTAATGCTAATGCAGAACCATCAATACTTGAGAACTCCGATGAAAATAAAATGATGTTTTTTTTGTACAATAGAATGATTGCACGAAAAGAACTAAGGAGATCAATTGATTCATTGTACGACTGTGAAAATTTGATTCCATTAGTAAGAAAATACAACAAAAATCATAAAATTGAATCTACTAAATCTAAAGGAAGAATGATTTACGAGTGCGCAGAAGTTGAAGCTATTTTTGGAGATTTTGATTCTGCTTGGGAATTAGCCCAGGAAGCGTTTTCATATAATCATAAGCCACCTCAGGCTTATATTTTGTATGCCCATTTTTTAACCCTTCAAAATAGAAGCGAGGAAGCTGAGCAAGTTGGTCAGCAATTAATTCGTGAAAGGGGGGGCGATCTAGATGAATTTCACAAGGCTCGGTTAAAAGTACTTTCGCATCAAGTACGTCCGAAAAAAGTTGACGGAGCTAAATAATTTCAGCCCTGCCATTTGCTTTTTTCTGCCAGATTGAAGACCCAGCCGTTATCGGCTCAGTGAGGCGCAGGTGACTAACTTTTTGATAATTGGTCGGAGCGGCAGGATTTGAACCCGCGGCCCTCTGCTCCCAAAGCAGATGCGCTACCAGGCTGCGCTACGCTCCGACACCCCCTTCATAGGGCGGCAAGCTACCTTAGGTCAATCGGCGTCTAAGCTCTGGATAGAAATTATTTGCAATTAAATAACAAATAAATCCAATGCTGGTTACGATAATGACCGCAATAGCAGCGTCGCCAACGGTTTCGGCAATCCATCCCACATTTAGAATTCCAATGGGGCCGCTGCCAATGCACATGGCCAAAACACCCATCACTCGGACCCGCATTGAAGGTGGTGCGCGCGCAAGAATGAGCCCTGATTGCATCGATCCAAAACCAGAAAGCCCAAACCCGGCTAAAAAGAGAAACCCACCTGCAATATAAATAAGCGACATCCCTCCGAGCCAACCCATCCAGGCAAACAGGCCCATACAAGCAATATAAGTACCTGCGCCTATAGTGAAGATGCGCGCAAGTTGCGACGACCTGGCAAAAGCGGCAACAAGGGTTGCGCCACAGAGTGCGCCAATTCCTTCCAAGCTAGTGAGGGTTCCTGTTTCCAATGCACTCATCTCAAAATTCTGGCGACCTATAACCGGAAGCATTGAAACGCAAGCAAAGCCAAAGAGATTTAGAATTATCGTAACAAAAAGGACTGCTTGGATAACTCTTTCTTGGCGTATGTAGCGCACGCCTGCAGCTAGGCTCTGCAACACAGGCTCGCGGCCGATACCTTCGCTTCGGGTGCCACGCCGCACACCAGTGAGCAGAAAAGCACCGCAGAAACACACAAAAGCACCAAATCCGAAAGGCCCCTGGATACCAGTAAAATCCAACAAAGCCCCTCCGATAAAGGCTCCGGAAGCACGGGTAATACTGTTAGTGGCACTTTCCAGCCCCATGGCGCGGGGCAGGCGGGTTGACCCTGCTATATCTCCAACCATCGTGCGGCGCACTGGCAATTCGAATGACCAAAAAATGCCAGAGAATGTTACCCCAATGGCAACGTGCCACAACTCTAGTCTTTCAAATATGGCAAGGGTGGCTAGCGTCGAATACATCCCCGTCATCGACAACATCAGAAAGATCAGAAGGATCCTTCTATCAAACCGCTCTGCCCAAGCTCCACAGAATGCACCCAGAAGAAACATAGGTAACATTCGAAGGAATAACATCTGAGCAGTGATTAAGGCTGAACCAGTGATTTGGACTGTGTAGTAACCAACTACAAGCACATCCATCCACCGCATAACACCAACCGTACCCCCTGCGAGCCAGACTCGTAAAAAATCTCTATCAAGGAATAGCGACGACGGCTTTTCCAGCGCGCTAGCTTGTGCTGATATTCCTTCTTGCACTTTTTTCTTTTCCCGTTTTGACGAGACTAATAATGCTGACAATAGATCACGCCCGACTTCGGGACGCTATCGCTGCGATTTGTATCGCTGGCGGCAGTGAGGACCATGAGGCTCGCATTGTTGCTGACAACTTAGTAGACGCCAATATGGCCGGCCATGATAGCCATGGCGTAGGAATGATCCCAACGTACATAACTAACTTACTGAATGGCGGTCTTAAGCCAAATGAACACGCCGAAATTGTTGTCGACAATGGCGCTGTCATAGTTATCGATGGCCGATCGGGCTATGGCCAGGTGGTAGGACAAGAGGCGATGGCTATCGGCATAGAACGAACTAAGCGGTTTGGCGCTGCCTGTGTAGGGCTCCGAAATGCTCACCATATTGGTCGTATTGGTCAATGGGGCGAGCAGTGCGCAGCTGCAGGTTTTGTATCCACCCATCATGTGAATGTTGTTGGGCATAAAGCATCGGTTGCACCTTTTGGTGGTTCCGATGCGCGCTACATCACAAACCCGTACTGCGCGGTAATGCCAGCAACCGATCAAAATCCCCCGACCGTACTTGATTTTGCGACTAGCTTTGTTGCTATGGGTAAAATACGTGTCGCTCGCAATAAGGGCGAACCTGCTCCAGAAGGCGCGCTGATTGACACAACAGGGAAGCCGAGCCGCGACCCTAATATCATGTATACCGACCCTATTGGCGGTGCCTTAAATCCATTTGGTGCGCACAAGGGTTATGGGCTGGCGCTTCTTAATGAAATTTTACCTTCTGCTATGACCGGTACGGTCGGCTGCAGACCCGAAACTCGTTTTGATCCTCCCAAGACAATTAACAATATGCTCTCTGTCATCATTGATCCGAACCGACTTGTCTCACGCAAACGATTTAATGAGGAAACTGACGCAGCAATAGCCAATGTAAAGGGCTCCCCAGCAGCTAATCCAGCTAAACCAGTAGTTGTACCAGGAGATCCTGAACGCATGTCCTGGAAAAAGAGAGAGGCAGAGGGTGTGCCTGTTGATGATGAGACTTGGCGAGAAATCACAGAATCAGCTGTATCCGTCGGCATGCGCGCTGACGATCTGAACGACATTGCCGGTATTTAGGCCTGAGGAACGTACACTATGCCAACAATTCAAGCAGATAAGCTCGAAGCCGTATGCCGCCTAATCACTTCCGCCCGTGGTTCATCTGAAAAAGAGGCGGACCAAGTTGCCCGGAATCTAGTGGTAGCTAATTTGAAAGGGCATGATAGCCACGGCGTCGGAATGCTGCCCCGATATATTAAGTCGACATTCACAGGCGAATTGAACATCAACTCACATGCAGAAATCGTTACCGATCACGGCATAATAGTTCAAGTCGATGGGAACCAAGGTTACGGCCAAGTAATTGGTGAGGAAGCAATGGAGATCGGCATTGAACGAGCCAAGGCTTTCGGACTTTGCATTCTAACGATCCGTAACTCTTATCATCTGTGTCGAATAGGCGCTTGGGGCGAACAGTGCGCAGAACACGGCTTAGTCTCCATGCATCACGTCAATGGTTATGGTCATCCAGGTTACGTCGCTCCTTTCCGCGGCTCTGATGCAAGGATCTCCACAAACCCTTACTGCATTGTCCTTCCAAAGACCTCAACCAATCCCGCCACTGTCTTAGACTTTGCCACTTCCGCCGTGGCCCAAGGGAAAATCCGAGTTGCCAAAAATAAGGGGGTAGAGGCGCCGGAAGGTGCACTTATAGACCACACAGGCCAGCCAACCCGCGATCCAATGGTCCTTTTTCAAGAGCCGATGGGGGCGCTTGCTCCCGTTGGTGGAGAAGCCGCAGGCCATAAGGGTTATGGACTTGCGTTTATGAATGAACTTTTTGGCGGAGTGTTATCCGGTGGTCATACTTGCCGGCCGGAAACACATCATCAAAACGACGTTATCCTCAATGGAATGCTGTCAATCATAATCGACCCCGAGAAGATGACCGATCGAGCAAGCTTTGAGGCTGAAATAGACGCAGCGATTGCCCACGTCACAGCCTCGCCTGCGGCCGATCCGGCAAAGCCTGTTCTTGTTCCTGGTGACCCAGAACGCCAAACAATGGCAGAAAGACGTGCAGAGGGCGTGCCAGTAGATGATGAGACATGGCGCGAAATACTGGCATCTGGAGAAAGCGTTGGCATTCAGCCTGACACCCTTCGCAATTTAGCGGCGGTTAACTAAACCCACGTTCCTGTTGTTAGCTAGTGATTAACACCAAGCTAGGAAAACAAAATCCTACTGTATCGATAGATAATTTGGGGAAACGACTATGGCACAATACATACCACCCGCGATTGATTGGGTTCGTGAACAGGTAGAACTGTATGAGGGTAGCGGCGGAACAGAAGGAACAACGCTTAGAGATACCGGTCTTCCATGCATAATAATTACCCATACTGGGGGTAAAACCGGTGGTATCCGCAAAATCCCACTAATGCGGGTTAAAGTTGGTCAAAACTATGTTCTAGTCGGTTCGTATGGTGGCCGACCCAAAAACCCAGTGTGGGTTTACAATCTTCGAGCCCATCCGAACGTCGAAATCCGCGACAGAACTGAAGTAACGAAGATGCGCGTTCGCGAGGTCACAGACAACAAAGAACGACAGTTGCTCTGGGACGCCAGTGTTGCCGCATTTCCAAACTATGCCGAATACCAGGCAAAAACAGACCGAACCATTCCTGTTTTTCTCGCTGAACCAATCTAATTCAGGCTAAGGGCAGCTTCATTAGGATTTCCATGCCGGGGGACATCGCTCAGGAATCAAGCTGGCTGCGCCAATAATGAACCCCCTGACTATTGGGATGCTGCATCGCTCTTTCTGCAAGAAGCGACTCGGCGAGATTTCTTCGACCTGATTTGATAGCACTATCAACCAAGATCTGATTGTACAGATCACGTTGAGCATGACTGCCTCCAACACGGACCCAATCCTCCCGACTGGCAAGCAATCCATCGCAAGCTTGGTCGTAGTCACCCATCGAATAAGCAGCGAAAGCATCCGCAAGAGGAATTGAAACCTCGCTTGCAAGCATCGCAGCCCAGCCCTTCCCATCTGCCCGTTCTGCAAGGTGTTGCCGCTGTCGTGCAAGCGCCTCTGATCGTCCAGCCTTAGCGAGCGCTGCGGAAACATGGCTTTCAGTAAAAGCGAGTAATTGATCATCCATCGTTGCTTCTGCCTGGCCGGCAAGAACCTTCCAGCGATCCCCTACATCCACGCCAGTCATTTCCAACCGCCACAACAACGCAGCTGCATTTTGAACATCTATGTATGCTGTCGAAGGACCTGGATAAACAGCGCTATCGTATAACGCCAAGGTTTCTTCATAGTTTCCAGAATCCCAAAGAAACAGAGCTTTATGCCACCATATATGCCTAGCAAGGGGGGTTCGATCATCCCAAGCGTTCAATGGATAATCAATCCATTCAACGCCCTGTTTGTGGCGCCCCTGCATTTCCAGAACATGTGCCACAGTGTGCACTGCCCATAGATCCTCAGGGCTGTACTGAAGGGCCGCCCGACCGCAGCGTTCTGCTTTTTCGTAATCTCCCGCCTCCTCGTATCCAAAACCAAGCATGCCCAAAAAGTTCCCATAACCAACTACATCTTTATTCCAGGCATGGCTGACACGGAGCACAGAGTCCCGCAAATCAAGGCTCTTACCGCGCCAAAACAGCGTTTGTTGGTGCAGCTGCTTTAATACAAAAAGATCTAAGGGCCACTCAGACATATGCTCGCCAAGCAATCTAGAGGCTTGGGGTAATTCGTTAGCATGCAGGGCCTTTAAGCCCACCAACCAGCCTTTAGCTCTTTGTTGTACGCCACCGGGCTTTGACTCTGCCTTGGTAATATGGCCAGCAACAATCGGCAAAAGATTGCGCGACTGCGCGCCCATTAGCATGTAGCCTTTGAGAAGTTGGGCCATCGCACAATCGGGGTCTGCAGCAATCGCAGCGTCCGCATACTCAACCGCATCAAGCCTAAACTCAAAGAATCGCGCTATCGCCTTGTCAAAATTTTCCACGCAGGCTGCGTTATCAGTGTCGATCGGATAACCCCGAATATCGTGCAGCATTGTTATCCCCCAGGCGAAATTGTTTTTCAAAAAATCGAACTATTCCGATCTTAAGCGCTAGAAAGTGCATAAACCAGCATCGCATAGCCAGTTTAATATGTTTCAAGAGAGCGATTTTTAGGGCTTAAAGCATTTCGCCTTGTCGCGCCCAACGTTAGAGTGATTGCTGAGAATTAAACACCAACCGGGGACTTCCGATGCCAGGACTATACTACGAAGAATTTGAGATTGGTCAGGTATTCAAACACGACCTCACAAGAACTGTGACAGAGATGGACAACGTCCTTTTTTGCGCACTCACCCATAATCCGCAGCCGCTTCACCTAGATGAAGAATTTGGAAAAGCATCAGAGCATGGTGGGAGGCTCGTGAACTCCTTGTTCACATTGGGCTTAGTTATTGGAGTTTCTGTTGGAGACACAACGCTCGGTACTACAATTGGCAACTTAGGTATGACGGACACAGCTTTTCGCAATCCAGTTTTCCATGGCGATACAATTCGATCTGAAACCACAATAATCGATAAAAGGGAGTCTAAATCTCGTCCGACACAAGGGATCGTCACTTTTGAACACAGGGGCTTCAATCAACACGGCAAGGAAGTCGCATACTGCAAGCGCATGGGCTTAATGATGAAACGCCCGACAGCCTGATTGGGATAATTCAACAATGGTCGAAGCCATTTCATTCTCCGGCACTCGGGCCTGGACCAAAGAGTTGCCCAATACAACCGTGGTTCTGGCTCGCGAGTTTGATTTCGTTGGGCCCTTTAATGGCCGTGACCCAAATATTTCCGAAGAAAAACCGCAGGCATTCCGCGTCGAACAACCACCTGGCTCGATAGTGGAACCTCATTTTCATATTGCGGCAGAATTTCAGTTAATCGCCTCAGGTGGTGGTCGTTTAGGACGACATAAGCTTGGACCTCTTTCAATCCATTATTCCGGGGCTTACACACCCTACGGGCCCATTGTGGCCGATGAAGCAGAAGGAGTGATCTATTACACTCTTCGGCCACGTCGCGATCCAGGCGCTTTATTTTTGCCAGACTCAAAGGAAAAATTAAAACCTGTGCCGAAGCGTTTTTTTATGGCAGATCCAGATAAGCCGGAAATCGACGCAGAAACACTGAGGTCCTGGGATTCCCCTAACTTGTCGGTCTTATATGGTCCTGAAGGTGACGGCGCAGCAGCCTGGCGGGTAACGCTCGGACCAAAACAGCGCATAACTCCTCCAAAGCCTGCCGGAGACGGTTATTATGTTGTGGTGATCGGCGGCAGTTGGATATGTTCCGACAATATACTTCCCAAGTGGTCACTTGCTTTTGCCGCCCAGGGTGAGGGAGCTCCAGAACTTCTTGCTGGAGACGATGGGCTGGATGCCATGATACTTCAATTCCCCAACAAATTAGCCACGATTAAGGATTCAGCTGAAGCAGGGGGCATGCATGAGTGTCCGCTGTGTGGCTACGTGTATGATCAAAAAGAGGGGGATCCAGGCGCTGGGATCAAGGCCGGGACAGTTTTCACTGACATTCCAGAAGATTGGACCTGTCCAAATTGCGATGCGCCTAAATCAGATTTCGAGGCAATTTGATTCTATTCTCTGATCTGGAGGAAAGTAACTTTCGCGCTAAGAGCATTCGACTACAAAAAATGCAATTTCCAGGCCCCGGAAGCCAAAATGTCAGCCTAAAATTAATTCCTATCGCCGCCGATTTTTAAAAAGAAGTAGAAAAATGGTGCCCCGGATAGGATTCGAACCTATGACCTACCGCTTAGGAGGCGGTCGCTCTATCCCCTGAGCTACCGAGGCAGAGGAATTGGCAATCTATCAGCCAAAAACCAGATTCCAAGTGGAAAACATCAGCGCATGAAGTTGTTTAATCTCATGGCCTAAGACCAAAACCCGTCAAGCCAGGCTTTAGAGCCTTTTGCGCTAACGTTGCGAAATCAGTCAGCAAAGGGCGAGTATCACGGGGGTCTATTATTTCTTCGATCCAGAATGCTTCAGCAGTACGGAAGGGTGAGCGCAGTGCTTCCAACCGCTCCTCAATTGCAAGAAGCTCGGCCTTAGGATCATCGGCTGCATCAAGTTCAGCACGATATGCAGCTTCAATCCCACCTTCCAGAGGCAGAGAGCCCCACCAACCACTAGGCCAAGCATAGCGCGTGCAGTACCGACCAACGTTCACGTGCGCCCCACCAGCAACACCAAAAGCCGCCCGGACGACAACAGCACACCATGGAACGGTTGATTGGTTAATAGCTGCCATAGCGCGAACACCATGACGAATGGTGGCGGCCTTTTCCGCCTCTAACCCAATATGAAAACCAGGACAGTCAGCAAGATAAACGACCGGCAAATGAAAAGTCTCGGCCATATCAATGAAACGGATAAGCTTAAGACAGCTTTCAGCAGTCCAAGCACCACCAAGTATCATGGGATCACTGGCCATCAACGCGACAGGCCACCCATCTAATCGGGCTAAGCCGGTGATGACAGAACGCCCAAAGTTACTGCCCATTTCAAAAAATGAATCCTTGTCCACGATCGACTGGATTATCGGTCTCATTTTGTAGGCGCGGCGCCTGTTCTTTGGGATGGCTGCGATCAAGCTTTCTTCGCGACGATTGGGAGCGTCCTCAACCGGACCCCGCGATGCCAATTCATCCACTGAGCTTGGCAAATAAGAAAGGAAACGACGCGCACGTTCAAATGCCTCCTCTTCAGTATCAACAGCGTCGTCAACCCCTCCGGCTCGTGTTTGGATTTTCCAACCACCAAGCTCTTGTTTGGTCAGATCTTGACCTATTCCCTTAACGACGGGTGGCCCCGCGACAAACATCGCAGAGGTTTCCTTAGTCATGACTGAGTAATGGCTAGCGGCCAGTCGCGCAGCACCTAGTCCCGCTACTGAACCCAGCCCCAAAGCCACAACCGGTACATTCGATAAATTTCTAGCCATCAGATCAAAACGGCTAGAGGTTCCCTGTCCACCCGGCAGATTCGCTCGGCCCGTTGTTTCGATAGTTCGCACAGAACCGCCGCCACCTGAGCCTTCAATGATACGCACGATTGGGATGCGTTGCTCAAAGGCCATCTTTTCCGCCAGCTGAGGCTTTTCTTTAATAGTGGCATCAGCCGACCCGCCACGCACCGTAAAATCATCACCACAAACAACAATTGGTCGTCCGTCCGCTGTTGCACGGCCCAGGACACAATTCGCTGGCAGAAAATGGGTAAGGTTATGTTGCTTGTCGTACTCGGCCTTCCCGGCTATCGCGCCAATCTCATGAAAGGACCCTTGATCCACAAGGCCGTCTATCCTTTCCCTAACCGTCAGCCGCCCACCTGCATGCTGGCGATTAACCTTATCGACACCGCCCATAGCCCGGGCCATAGCTTCACGCCGCCTTAGCTCTCTTAGTTCTGGCTCCCAGGACATGACGCTGTTCCTCTCAAAACTATGCCAAAGACCTGGAAACAGGGGGTAAACTTCGGCTGACGACAATAAAAATCATTCTTGGCGAAAACTCCGCCAAGTTGCGATCGGTTCGTAGACATTCCATGCTGTGTTTTTGGCCAAGGGCAGGCCATAACTATGCCATTCTGCAAGCTCAGCCTTGGCTTCAGGCCGCATCGTTTCTGGATTGCCCAGTGTCTCGAGACAGTGGGGTCCTTCCCACTCATAGAGAGCTAAGTATTTCGGCCCCATATTCTTCTGTCCAAATCGTGGATCGGATTTGATCCTAAAACGCGCACCTGAAAGATACCCGGGGATCTTCACGAGATTTGGGACATGCGAATGATCATACCAAGCATTCCACTCAGCCTCTTTAGATGGGTCAGCCACATCCGCCATCACAACACTTAAATAATGGTCATTCCTCAAGAATGGATTGCAAAGGTGGCCTCCGCTCAGCTGTTCATAGACATTTGAAATCACATCTGTCTTGCCAGGTATGCCATCAAAAAGTGACCTTTCTGCAATTGCGCGGGCATCCTTGTTGGCATTGTCTACAGCCATAACCCGAGTTAGGGCCTCCATATCCTCGACGGCATATAGAGCTAACCATTTGGTATCACCCTTAACACCCTTATAACGGCGGCCCCAGTGCCATCCCGGGATTTCAAGGAGCTTGGGTACATGATGGTAATACCAACTTTGGAACGCATCCTCATAATCCCGCTGAATGTTCATCTGCACCAATAGAAGCAACGGACTTCGATACGCATCTAACATTAGGACCACTCCATCACTTCCAACTCGGCTGTTGCCATAAGTTATAACAGCGACCCGCTAAACTCTGTGTATGATCTAATTCACCTTGGGCGCTTCATATCGACTGGAAATCACATTCACGAGATCACGCGTCTTTGCCCAATCATAGGTGCGAAAGCTGTGACCCCTGGTTACAAACTGCGCGCCAGCATAAAACATTTCATACTGAGTATGGCGGCTTGCAAATTCGGAACCAACGGCATCCCAAGCCAGCTTCATTAACTTAACTCTGTCTAGAGAATCCCGTCCATCAGCTGCAATTTGGACGCTAGAAATAATGCGCGCTAGATCAGCGTCATTATAATCGGCGGATGAGGAGGGCAGCATTATCAGCGCCCCGCCAGCGAGTTCTCTCATTGAGTTGATGAAGTTTGGATAGATTGCCTGTGTCATGGTCTGAGCCGCATAGACGGCATGCCTATCTGGGACGAAGTAATCGCCATGCATCGACCCCTTAGCCTCCATGCCCCAGAGCATGTTCTCTACGGCTGCTGCCTCCGCCGCTAACCTGCCCAGCTGCTCGGATACCGGAGGCATATTTACCGTGCCTATTGTTTCACAAATTTGGCGGGCTAAGCCCAGGAGAAACTTCAATTTGACTGAAAGGCGTATCTGCGCCTGGTAGTTTTGATAAATGTGACCAGGCGTGTCATGAAATTGGCGTCGACACATTTCGGGACTGCGATGCACAAAGATGCGATCCCATGGCACTTTCACATCATCGAAATATATCAAAGCGTCGTTTTCATCATAACGAGCAGCCAGGGGGTTATCGAATTCAGAGACGGCGTGTTGCTCGTAAGATTTTCGCGAAAGGACTTTTAAACCTTTAATATTCATCGGCACAGCGAATGAGATAGCATAATCGACCTCATCGGGGCGGAGTGGCTGCAAATGGGCAACAAACACCTCATTTGCCATTATAGAAGACGTTCCAAGCATCTTAGCGCCTCGAACGGTGACTCCCTCACCATCTTCGTCGACGATCTTCATCATCGGGTCTTCAGCAAGATCGGATGCCGACTTTGATCTATCCACTTGCGGGTTAATGATTACGTAGGTCAGGAAGAGATCATTATCCCGCGCATATTCATAATAATCCCAATAAGCCCCAGCTCTAGCTGGGTCATACTCTTGAAACAGCTTTAATCCCATGAGTTGGCCAGTAACGGCAGACGCCAAGTGATCAGGGGAACGTCCCATAAAGCCGCCATGTTGCTCAGCCCAGGCAACCAGCGCTTCACGGCGTTGCACCAATTCGGCGTAGGTACGTGGCATCTGCCATGCCCGATTAACCCGTCTTCCTGTTTTTGGTGATGCAAAGGTCATCAGATCTGCGTTGGATGGATCCGCCTGAAAATCATACAGGTTTGCGGCAGATAACACCGATCTTGCGAATGCTGGGTGGGTGGTAACGTCTCCGACGACACGACCGTCTAAATACACCGTCCGCCCATCTTGTAAGCTAGCTATGTGCTCTGCAGCGGCTTTGATAGGCTGGGTCATTCAAATTGCCCTCATCGGATCAACTACGGTCGAACAATAGTGTGGGGCAAGAAATTAAGTTCAGCAAACCCACCAACTTTAAAAATATCAAAGGTGAAGCAGGCGGCCGTATCCCGATATGGAATCATTAACACCCACTAACCGAAGACAGCGCCATAAACTGGCCTGATTAGCTGTGACCACTGGCATGTCTAATTCTTTCTCCAGATCCCCAATAATCGCGACGGAACGAAAGCCAGTGCCGCAAATCAAAACCGCATCACCAGATTTTGGGCAGGCCTCAACGATTTGGTGATAAAGCGCCTGCACATCCTGAGCGAATCCCAGGCCTCGCGGATACATTTCACTTATCGATACATTTCGCCATTCGGGTCCAGGATCATGACGAAGCCAGCCAGAGGGCTCAAAGCCATCTGACTGCAGGTAAATTTGCAGGGCACTCACTATTGATTCACCGAACCACGGTGGAACAACCAGAAACGGCTTTCGAGCACCCAAAGCCTTAAGCCCAGCAATCATATCTAGGCCATTGGTGCTTATAACTATGTTCGGTCCAACAACTGACCGCAGTTCCGCAACAACTGCTGCATCCCAACCCTCGCCTCCGACAACACTACTAGATGTATGCGCCGTCGTTACTGCTGAAAGCTGCATGCCCGCAAAATGCTCCGCGCCTCTCAACAGATCAGCAGAAAGACCAACTCTCGATCTGTCAGGTCGCCAAACCGCCCAAGGCGTTGGCGATGCTATCCTTGCTGCGTGAATAGAAACTCCAGACGGAGCCATCGCGTTCCATTCAGCCTCAGGCACAGCCTCTGAGCTGACGATAAAGATCCCAATGCGAGCCTTATCCCCCCAATTATCTTTTTGCATCTTAGGACCTACTGCTTTTTTACCTAGCTCAAAGGTAGTTGATAAAAAGAAAATCTAAAAACATAAGCAAAACACTTGCAATTCACCAAATATCATGGCCGCCTTGGATGATAGAAACTCTGCCATCAAAAACTAACCGGTGTGTCCAACAGGCAAAAAGACAAAGGTAACAAGGTTTAATTTTGGCCATTCGAAGGTGGGTTTATGAGGGTAATTTAGGAAGGAATAACGATGCGTTTTGGATTTTATTTACCCACAAGAGGTCCGCAGGCAAACCGTTCCGACCTGAAAGCTTTTCTCTCAACCGCGGAACAAGCCGGCTTCAGCTCAGTCATGGTGGCAGACCACATCGTGGTTCCTGCAAATATTGAAAGCCCCTACCCTTACACGGTGGGCGGTAACTTTCTATCTAAAGGCGAGTGCATGGAGCAGTTGACCTTGATGGCGTTCGTTGCTGCCGCGACAGAGAAACTACGCATTGTCTCTAGCGTTATGATTGCCCCACACCGTAACCCTATCCTCACCGCAAAATCGATAGCCACAACAGATGTTCTATCAGAAGGCCGTGTAACGGTTGGTATAGGAGTAGGCTGGATGGCTGAGGAATTTGAAGCACTTGCAGCACCAGATTTTGCCGCTCGTGGCCGTTCCACAGATGAGTTCGTCGATATTTGGAAGAAGCTATGGACAGGTGAAGCTGTTAGTTACAACGGCGAGTTCTACAAGTTCGATGAGATTTATTGCCAACCAGTACCAATTCAAAAACCGCACCCTCCAATTTGGATAGGGGGGCATTCTGGCCCGGCCCTCCGCCGGGTGGCTAAACTGGGTGACGGCTGGCATCCAGTTGGAGCAACGGCGGCGTCACCTCTGCCACCAGCGGAAATGAGGCAAAAACTTAGTCGCCTTCGCGAAGAAACAGAGGCGAACGGGAGAGATTTCGACAAGCTAACGATTTGTTATAAGGCTCCTTTCTATGACGACGGCAAACCCCCAGCGGGGGAAGTCAGACGACTTTTCACAGGTGGTGTGGAAGCCGCACTCGACGATATTGCTGAAATGGCCGACACCGGAGTGCACGAGTTGGTGTTTGATTTTCGGGGGGCAGATATTCATTCCAGTCTTAAGGCAATGGCCAATTTTTCGGAAACGGTCATGTCACGAGCCAGTTGACACTAAAATCGAAAATTGCCGAAGAGAGGCATAGAACGTGGCGAAAAAACTGAATCATTCCGACCTCCGAAAATCGCTAGAAGATTTACCTGGCTGGCAAGATGTCTCTGGCCGAGAAGCTATCCAAAAGACTTTTGAGTTTAAAAACTTCAACGCTGCATTCGGCTTCATGGCCCGAACGGCCTTAATGGCTGAGAAAATGGACCATCATCCAGAATGGTTTAACGTCTATAACAAGGTTGATGTAACGCTTACCACACACTCAGAAGGAGGTGTGACGGAACTGGATATTAAACTTGCAAAGTTCATGAATGGAATTGTTTCGGAGTGACGAACGCCCGCATGGCCGAAGTGCTTTTATTACGCTATTGAGTCCTCAAAACTCAGATAGATGTCGAGGAACGCGCCATGGCTTCGGCGAGCGGATATTTTATTGAAGACCTAGAAGTTGGCCAACAGGAAAGCTTTGCGAAGACTGTCACCGACGCGGATATAACGCTTTACGCGGGTGTGTCTGGCGACACCAATCCAGTCCATCTGAGCGATGAATATGCATCCAATACGATTTTCAAAAGCCGAATAGCTCACGGCATGCTGACGGCATCGTTTATTTCTGCTGTTCTTGGCGCACGCATGCCAGGCCCAGGCGCAATTTATTTGTCACAAAATCTGCGCTTCAAGGCGCCAGTGAAGCCAGGTGATACCGTTACGGCTGTATGCGAGGTGAAATCGATAGACCTTGAGAAAAGACGAGTTACCTTATCGACCCAATGCCTGGTAAAGGGAAAAATTGTCGTCGATGGTGAGGCAATAGTAATGCCTCCTTCCCGTTCATAATAAAACTGGTCTTGGCAAAGAATGATCCAAGTCTTCCACGATCTGTCCGAGGTTATAGGTGCATATAGGGGCGCCGCCGTAGCCATTGGTAATTTCGATGGGGTGCATAAAGGTCATACGGCTGTAATCCAAGCTGCTGCTGCTGCTGCGAGAACGCGCGGTGTTCCGCTTGGTGTACTCACATTCGAACCCCATCCACGCAGCGTTCTCACCAGTGATGGGCCGCCATTCCGACTGACTGACTGGCGTGGCAAGGCACGGGGGCTCGAGTCCCTTGGCGTTGACTTTATGGCTATTTCTAAATTTGACAGGGACTTAGCCGCGCTTTCCGCTGAAGACTTCATCCTAACCGTGCTTATAGACGGCCTGGGAGTGTCGCACGTGGCAGTAGGCGAAGATTTTCAGTTTGGCAAGCAGCGTGCTGGAAACACAGCATTCCTCCTTGAGGCAGGTAAGCGTCATGGCTTTGATGTAACTTCAGTTCCGGCAATGGCGGGGCCAGATGGTCTTGTCTTTTCATCATCCGCCATCCGAGCGGCCTTGGCCAAAGGAGATGTTTGCCGCGCAAATGAACTTCTGGGGCGAGCCTGGGAAATTGAGGGGATCGTCACCCACGGAGACAAGAGAGGCCGCACAATCGGTTTCCCGACAATGAATATTTACTTAGGTGAACTTACCCGCCCGGCTCTCGGCGTTTATGCCATCGAAGCACAAGTTGAGGATAAAGGCGGCTGGTTGTTAGGTGTTGCCAACCTGGGTATTCGGCCAACCGTTGGCGGCGAAGATGAACGCTTAGAAGTTCACCTATTTGACTTCGACCGGGATGTGTACGACAAGCCGGCACGCGTCAGACTTTTGAAATTCATTCGCCCAGAGAAGAAATTCGAGAGTTTTGAAGCGCTTAAAGAACAAATCGTCCAAGATGCCATAGCGGCTAGGACGCACCTAGAAACTCGCTAAGCAAACCCACCACGGATAACGTCCGATGAGCGATGACTACCGCAACACAATATTTCTTCCAAAGACTGATTTCCCTATGCGCGGCGGGCTGCCAAAAAGGGAGCCTGAAATTTTGGCGCGATGGGAGGAAATGGGCCTTTACAAGCTACTGCGCCAAGACTCTCAGGGCCGAGAGAAATACATCCTGCATGATGGCCCTCCGTACGCAAACGGTCACCTCCACATTGGTCACGCCTTAAATAAAATCCTCAAAGACGTGATTAACCGAGCATGGCAGATGTCGGGGTTTGATGCCAACTATGTACCCGGTTGGGACTGCCATGGTCTGCCCATTGAATGGAAGGTGGAGGAAAGCTACCGAGACCAAGGTAAGGATAAGGATGATGTACCTGTTCTAGAATTCCGGCAGGAATGCAGGGAATTCGCAGAACATTGGATTGGTGTTCAAAGTACTGAATTCAAGCGCCTTGGGGTGATTGGTGACTGGAACGACCCATACCTCACGATGAAATTCCCTGCCGAAGCACGTATCGCAGGGGAGATAGCCCAGTTTGCAATGAACGGCGGCCTATATCGTGGACAACGTCCAGTTATGTGGTCATGTGTGGAAAAAACGGCGCTCGCAGATGCAGAAGTCGAATACGAAGACCACGTCTCTCCGACCGTACATATTGGATTCCCCGTCGCCACCCCTGGGGCCCAAAGCCAGCTCGAGAAAGGTGATCTTGTTGTAATTTGGACAACAACACCTTGGACACTTCCATCTAACCGTGGAATCGCAGCTGCAGCCGAGGAAACCTACATCCGACTTAGTGTTGATAAAACACAAGAAGAGAGCTTCATCAAAAGCGGGCAAATCATTGTCCTGGGCAAAGGACTAGTGGACGTTGCGGTCAAGGCTATGCGCATCGAAGGATACACTGTTCTTTCGGAGATGGTTGGTTCAGACCTCCTCGGCACAATTTGTAACCACCCTCTAGTGGGTCAGGGATATGATGTGCCGTCGCCTCTACTAAATGGCGATTTCGTAACCATGGATGCGGGCACTGGATTCGTTCACGTTGCACCTGGCCATGGCGCTGACGACTTCTACCTTGGACGTGAACATGGACTTGAAGTAACAGATTATGTCGGCCCTGACGGTACATACCGTGATTTTGTGCCACTATTCGCCGGAAAACGTGTTCTCAACCCTGATGGATCAGAAGGTGACGCCAACGCTGCTGTTATCAGCGCGATGCAGGCCGTTGCAGAGGCAGGAAAAGGCGGCCTTTTGGGCCGAGGACGCCTTAAGCATAGCTATCCTCATTCGTGGCGCTCTAAAGCACCATTAATTTTCCGGAACACTGCGCAGTGGTTCATTTCCATGGAAACGAACGATCTGCGCGGGAAAGCCCTTTCAGCTATTGATGCAACGCGTTTTGTGCCAACTCAAGGACGCAATCGCCTCTACTCTATGGTGGAGCAGCGTCCTGACTGGTGCATATCACGCCAGCGAGCCTGGGGCGTACCAATCCCGTTATTTGTTCATATCCAATCTGGTGAAATATTAAAGGATCAGGCGGTTTTTGACCGTATCGTGGAGGCTTTCAAAGTAGAAGGCGGCGATGCCTGGTTCTCTTCCCCAGCTCAACGTTTCCTTGGCAGTGAATATAACGCAGAGGATTATGAACAAGTCCAAGACATAGTTGAGGTCTGGTTCGAATCTGGATCAACCCATGCTTTCTTGCTGGAGGATCGAGAAGATCTTCGATGGCCAGCTGATCTTTATTTGGAGGGATCAGACCAACACCGCGGATGGTTCCATTCATCCCTTCTAGAAAGCGCCGGCACTAGAGGACGGGCTCCCTATGATGCTGTGTTGACCCATGGTTTTGTCTTAGATGAACAGGGTCGAAAGATGTCAAAGTCTTTGGGCAATGTCACAGCGCCAATAGATGTCATGAATCAATACGGTGCAGATATTCTCAGAATTTGGGTTGTTTCATCAAACTACGCTGAAGATCTGCGCATCGGGCCTGAAATTCTGAAGTATCAGGCTGATTTGTACAGACGCGTGAGGAATACCCTCCGCTATCTCTTGGGAGGACTCGAAGGTTTCTCTGAAGAAGAGCGGGTCGATCCTGAAAATATGCCTGAACTTGAGCGCTGGGTACTGCATCGCCTTTTCGAAATGGACGCTCTCGTTAGAAAAGCGATTGTTGATTACGATTATCATGGTCTATGGACTGCACTACATAATTTTTGTGCTCTTGACCTTTCAGCCTTCTATTTTGATATCCGAAAAGACACGCTGTACTGCGAGTCACCTCAAAGTCATTTGCGACGCTCAAATCGCACAGTGATGGACGCTATCTTTCAACGGCTCACAACATGGCTTGCGCCTATTACTTGCTTCACAGCAGATGAGGCCTGGCTTTCAAGATATGGTGACGGCGAAGGGATTACGGTACACCGACGGACCTTCCCAGAGACTCCTGCAAGTTGGCGGGATGATGCGCTAGCAAGTCGCTGGTCGAAAATCCGAGAAATACGCCGCGTAGTCACTGGTGCTCTTGAGAACGAACGATCAGAGAAGCGAATTCGCTCTAGTTTGGAGGCGTCTCCCATCGTTTGGCTATCGGAGGACCGTCTTTCTGACCTTGAGGGTGTAGATTTTGCCGAAGTCACTATTGCCTCAACTATCTCTCTGAAAGTTGGTGATGGCCCCGTGGATGCTTTTCGTATTTCCGAAGTGTTTGGGGTATCAGTAGAGCCAACGAGAACAACCGATGAGAAGTGTGACCGATGCTGGCGTCATCTTCCCGATATTGGAACTATTGAGGCACATCCAAGTTTGTGCGGACGTTGTGCTGATGCCGTCAGCAGTTATGGCCACGACACAAAATGAATAAAGCCCAGCGCTCAGGCCTCTTCATGGTAGGGGCAACAATTGTGCTGGATCAATTGACTAAATATCTGGCGTTAGAAGGTATTTCTGCGGCGGAACCAATCAGTATTTTTCCATTTCTAGATCTCAAACTTACTTGGAATCAGGGTGTTAGTTTTGGGATTTTTGGAGGCGGCTCTGTACCTCCATTTGCCTTGATATTGATTGCCATATTAATTTCTATGTTCTTGACCTGGCAGCTCTGGAACTCAAAAAAATTAATACTTGGCATGGGTTTTGGCCTAATTATTGGTGGCGCTCTTGGCAACGTAATTGACAGAGCGATATACGGGGCTGTGATCGACTTTATTTTGCTGAGTTGGAGATCATGGAGTTGGCCAGTTTTCAACGTAGCTGATATGGCAATTTCTTGCGGCGTTGGCCTCATTATCATCGATTCCTTGTGGCCGGGCCGTCGTTCGACTACATGATAGAAAAGCTTGTTTGAAGGTGGGGCTCAACATGCGAAATGTCCTTCGCGTTTTCTTGGTTGGCGTATTGGTTTCTTCGATCGCGGGATGCGGTGGTGTGAAGAAAGAACTCGGGCTCGAGAAAAAAGCACCTGACGAATTCACCGTTGTGCGGAACGCACCCTTAAGCCTACCCCCAGATTATAATCTTAGGCCTCCGAAGCCAGGTGAACTTGGCAATCAGAAACAAACTCAACGTGATCAAGCCCGGTTACTTCTCACAGTGCCCGAAAAACCCGCAAAAGGTACGTCTGGAGAACAAGCTCTTCTCTCCCATTTAGAAGCGTCTAACCCCGATCCAACCATTCGCCAAAAGGTTGATGCGGACGCCAATATACTTGCAACTGATGACCGTGGATTTGTTGAAAAAATGATGTTCTGGCAAAAAAAGAGTGAGCCAGGGACTATCGTGGATGCTGCAGGTGAAGCCAAGCGTCTAAAAGAGAATAAAGAAGCAGGCAAAAAACCGACTGACGGTGATACACCTGTAATAGAAATAAAGCGTTCCACGGGAGGAATTAGGCTGTTTTAATGGTTAAGTTAGCCAGCCGGTGGACGGTATTGGCAATAGCTATTTGGCTAGTGCTAGTAGGTGGCAGTCCTGCCATCGCCGAAGTATTTAAGCCTACTCGATATGTCCTAGAAAATGGTCTCGAACTAGTGGTGATCGAAGACCATCGTCGGCCAGTTGTTGCTCATTTTATTTATTATCGGGTGGGCTCTATGGATGAGGAAAAGGGCAAGACTGGGCTTGCTCATTTTCTCGAACACCTAATGTTCAAAGGCACCGCCAAAGTTGAATCCGGCGCATTTTCTCGCCTAGTCACAAAGCATGGAGGTAGAGATAACGCCTTCACCTCCAAGGACCACACGGCCTATTTCCAGATCATCGCCTCCGAGCAATTAGGACTGATCATGGACATGGAAGCTGATCGGATGATCAACCTGAGCTTCGACAGTTCAGTGGCTGATTCAGAACTTGCTGTTGTGTTAGAAGAGCGTCTGTCTCGCGTTGAAAGTCGGCCATCTGGCATATTCTACGAAGCTCTTAACGCGGCACTCTATCTAAATCATCCCTATCGCCGGCCTATTATAGGCTGGAAACCGGAGGTATCGGCTTTAACCAGGGCTGATGCTTTGGATTTCTACCAGAATTGGTACAAGCCAAACAATGCTGTTGTCGTCATTTCTGGGGATGTTGATCCCAAAGCAGCACTAACACTCGCAGAACAAACTTATGGCAAAATCCCTAGGGGTACTTTACCAGCCAAACTAATTTACCATGAACCAGAACAGACCTCGGCTCGGCGGATAATCCGTGAAGATGAACGAGTCCGACAGGCCACCTTGCAACGCATGTATATCGCTCCAGCTTTCAACGGATCTGCACGAGAACCGTACGCACTTAATGTGCTTTCAGAGGTGTTAGGTGGAGAAACTGGCCTGCTTTACAAGGCACTCGTTGTCGATGCGAGGAAAGCACTAAGCTCGAGCTTTTGGTATGATGGTGATGGTCGCGACTTTGGGTCAGCAGGTTTTTATGCGCTGCCGTCACCTGGAGTTGGGCTCGAGGAGCTGGAAACGAGAATAGACAAAGTCATAAAAGACATACTTCAAATTGGGATATCAGAGGCTGATATTGAGACAGCCAAGAAACGCCTATTAGCTCAGGCAATTTTCGCAAGAGACAGCTTAGACGGTCCGGCACGTATCGTTGGTAGTGTTCTTGCTAACGGCGGCTCAATTCAAGATGTAGAAGCATGGCCTGAACGGATTAAAGCGGTAACAAAAACAGAAATAGAAACTGCCGCAAAAAATTTATTTCGAATTGAGCGTTCCGCAACAGGTTGGCTTCTTCCAAAACCGGCTTCGCCATCATGATCTATAAAACTTTAGTAACAATTGCATTGGTTCTCACCCTGAGCTCAGTCCCCGTGAAAGCCCTAGAAGTTCAATTGGTAAAAGGGGTCAACGTTGATGCCTGGCTTGCGGCAGACCCTACCGTTCCAGTCGTTGCAATTGCTTTCCGGATTGAGGGTGGGGCAGCAGCGGATCCTCCAGAATTACAAGGCCGCACGCGCCTGTTAGCTGACATGCTTTCCGAAGGTGCTGGTGAAATGGATGGCCCTACTTTTAAGGCACGTCTAGCTGACCTCTCCTCCTCCATGAGTTTCACGGCAACCCAAGATGCTATCTCTGGCTCTATTTATACACTGTCAAAAAATCTAAGAGAGGCTGCTAAAATTCTTGGCCTGGCACTAACAAACCCACGGTTGGATCCAGCTGACCTGGAACGGGTACGCACCTCTCACGTGACATCGCTTGAACAAGCATCAGAGAATCCCACCCACCAAGCTTATCGGGCTTTTCTAAGTAATGCTTTTCAAAACCATCCGTATGCCCGCTCATCGCGTGGCCGTATCTCAACCCTCAAAAAGATAACCCGAGAGGACCTCCTTGCCCTCCATGAAGAGAGATTTGGGCAGGATCGCTTAATAGTAACGGCCGCAGGTGACGTGACTGCAAACGAACTCAAAAACATCATTGACTATGCTTTTGGTGAGATCCCAAAGAATGCCCCTGGCGCGCCAACTGACCCGCCGTCGGTATCATCGCCACAAGGGCCCAGTCGCCTTTTAGTAAAAATGCCTAACCCACAATCCAGTATAGTTTTCGGTGGCTCAGGTGTGCGGCGCAATGACCCCGACTGGCATGCCACCAATCTTTTAGCTGAAATCATGGGGGGCAGTTTTGGAGCTCGTCTGATGGAAGAAGTCCGTGTTAAGCGCGGGCTAGTTTATGGGATTGATGTTTCTAACTCCGAACTTGCAGAGGCTGCGCTTTTTCTAGGGTCTACAAGCACTGAGAACAGGACAGTTAAAGAAACCATCTCTGTAATAGAGACAGAATGGGCCAAGATGTCGGCCGAAGGACCGACTGAAACAGAGCTGGCCGACGCCAAATCCTTTCTTATTGGTTCTTTGCCCCTAGCGCTTGATTCAACAACTGCAATTGCTAGCGCATTACTCTCAATGCGAGTAAACAATCTTCCGAGAGATTACCTGGATCGTCGTAATAGTCAGATAAACTCAGTTACAATAGCGGACGCAAAACGCGTGGCCTTGCGACTCTTCGATCCTAGCAACCTAACTTTTGCGGTTGCTGGATCCGGCGAAGGATTAGAGCAGTGGAACGCCATTCCAAGATCGGATAACTAATGTTTCCTGGATATGAGCAGGACTTAGAAGGTGCTATAGGGCCTAGAGGTTTATCAAAGGAAAGTCTGATTGGGCTTTCTGAGTCACTCCGTGAATATCTTCGCGAATTGCAAAGATCCAGGGAGAGCAACGACAACAAAATACTCGCCCTGGTAGATAAAACCGATGACTTAGAGAAAATTTTAACTACAGCTTTTCGCATCAGCGAGGGCGCGGAAACTGTAGTTATACTAGGAACTGGAGGCTCTAGCCTCGGTGGCCAGACTCTAGTCCGCCTTGCAGATCTTGGATTTGGACCTAAACCAGGAAGACCGCGCGTTATCTTCTTCGATAATATCGATCCAGTAACTTTTCGGGCCTTTTTTCATACCTCTGACCCCCAAAAAACCCGCTTCATAGCCATTTCAAAATCTGGGGATACAGCTGAAACGATCCTGCAGACTGAACTTTGTCTGTCTTGGATAAAAGCTTCTGGTGGGCCACTTCCTAAAGATGTTTTCACAATTATTACCGAAGAAAAACCAAGTACTCTTGCCCAAATAGCAATGGCTCATGACATTCCACGAATTGTTCATTGCCCCGACATCGGTGGGCGATACTCATCGTTCTCAAATGTCGGATTACTACCTGCCGCCATTGCAGGACTTGATATTTCTGCCATCCGACTAGGTGGCGCTGCAGCTATGGATGCTTCCCTGAAAGCATGTCCAGATAAAAGCCCTGCTGCCCTCGGGGCAGCTTTGAACATTGGTCTAAGCCAACAAAAAGGAATCAGAACATCTGTGTTGATGCCTTATGTTGACTCGCTTCGACCGTTTACTTTTTGGTATCGTCAAATTTGGGCAGAGAGTCTTGGGAAAGACGGTAAAGGAACACTGCCAGTCAGCGCTATGGGCACTGTAGATCAACACAGCCAGTTACAGCTCTATCTTGACGGCCCGCCTGACAAACTCTTCACCCTAATTCTCATCAAAAATATCGACTCAAGTCGATTGCCAGCAGTTACTGGTGAAGTTGACCTTGGCTATCTAAACGGCAAATCTCTTGGTGACCTGCTTGATGCATCGCAACGTGCCACGGCAGAAACATTAGTTCGTAATGGTCGCCCAACCCGTGTTTTGCGTATTGCACGGGTAGACGAAGAAGCGATTGGCGCTTTGATGGCGCATTACCAACTTGAAACAATCCTCGCTGCTCGGCTTTTGGGTGTTGATCCTTTTGACCAACCTGCCGTCGAGCAAGGCAAGAGACTCGCCCGCGAATATCTGGCGAATAAAGAAACACCATGACGATCCGCCGCCTGCCCAGTGGCCTTGTCAACCAGATAGCGGCCGGTGAAGTCATTGAGAGGCCAGCAGCCGTTGTTAAGGAATTTGTCGAAAATGCTTTGGATGCCGGCGCCCAGCGTATTGATATCGCACTTGGGGAGGGGGGGCGGACCCTAATCTCGGTCGCTGATGACGGTTTTGGTATGTCCCCAGAGGACCTTTCTCTTGCAATTGAAAGGCATGCCACATCGAAGTTGCCCGATGACGACCTTGTTCATATTTCAAGCCTTGGCTTCCGAGGAGAAGCGCTTCCATCAATTGGTTCGGTTGCCCGCCTTACCTTAACAAGTAGACAAGAAAATACCGATTCAGCCTGGCGAATAAGGGTCAATGGAGGGCATGTATCCAAACTAGAGCCAGCAGCGCGTGCCAGAGGGACAACCGCTGAGGCGGTAGACCTTTTTTATGCTACGCCTGCACGCCTTAAATTTTTACGTGCTCCTCGAAGCGAAACGCAAGCTTGTGTTGAAGTGATTCGCCGCCTCGCGCTTGGCCGTCCGGATGTAGCTTTCAGTCTAGAGAACGACGGAAAACGTATTCTAGATTTTCCTCTCGGCGGCAGCGCCGAGCAAGAAATACATCTCAAGCGAGCTGCTTTGATTATCGGCCAGGATTTTTCAAAGACCGCTGTAGTGATTGAAGCCCATCGGGAAAACGTAAAACTCTACGGTCATGCAAGCGGCCCCAGTTACGATCGAGCAAACGGCCTTGCACAATATTTTTTTGTTAACGGCAGACCAGTCCGCGATCCGCAGCTATTAGGTGCTGCTCGTGCAGCTTATTCAGATCTCCTACCGCGCGGACGCTTTCCTGCAATAGCTCTATTCCTCGAACTACCTTCTGAATTGGTGGACGTGAACGTGCATCCGGCCAAAACAGAGGTTAGATTCCGCGAACCTAATCTAATCCGTGGACTTATTGTCTCCTCGCTTAAACACGCGCTAGCCAGTGCAGGTATCAAGAGTGGACGCTCAGTGCATCCAACATGGTTAGAAAGCAGTCAGGGAAGGCCGGTTTTAAACCCTGTTTCAAGCGAGCCAAGTCGTAATTTTAATTTTAATGCCTTTCCACCATCGGCACCCGTTTCGACATTCATAGAAACAAAACCTGCTCAAAAAGAAACCAGCCATCCCCTAGGCGCTGCTCGTGCGCAGCTGCATGGTAATTATATCTTGGCTCAGACTGAGACAGGCATAGTTCTTGTCGATCAGCATGCTGCGCATGAGCGCCTGGTTTACGAGCGCCTCAAGGCTGCACGAGCAGCGGGCAATATTCCTCGCCAGATATTACTAATCCCCGAAGTGGTGGAAATAGATACTGCTGCGGCCTTAGCGCTCTCGGATCAGGCAGACGCGCTTGCTGAACTTGGCTTGGTTATTGAAGCATTTGGGCCCGGCGCAGTGCTGGTCAGAGAGACTCCAGCACCACTTGGGGAAGCAGACGTGCAAGGCCTAATCAAAGATCTGGCTGATGAGGTTCTAGCCACTGATACATCGGAGCCATTAGTCCAGCGCCTTGACGCTGTTGCCGCCACTATAGCCTGCTATGGAAGCGTACGCTCAGGTCGTTATCTCAACCAAATGGAAATGAATGCCCTTCTGCGCGAAATGGAAGCAACGCCAAATTCTGGACGATGTAATCACGGGCGGCCTACATATATTACGTTTGATCTAGTTGAGCTCGAGCGTTTATTTGACCGACGCTAAATTTTCAAAGGGACTGAGAATATGGAAAATTTCGACGCCAAGACCAAAACTGAACTCGAAGCTGCCGCTTTTCGGACATTGGTAAGTCATCTGCGCGAACGCACCGACGTGCAGAATATAGACCTCATGAATCTTGCCGGCTTCTGCCGAAACTGCCTCTCAAAATGGTATACTGCCGCCGCAAAAGAGAAAGGCTTAGATTTAGACTATGAAGGCGCTCGTGAAATGATCTATGGAATGCCCTACGATGAGTGGAAGTCCAAGCATCAGAAAGAAGCAAGCGCCGAACAGCTTTCAGCTTTCAAGTCCGCGCCAAAAGACTAGGTGCATACTCGCATAATTCATCAAATTTCCTGCTTGAATTGCGCTGGACAATAGAACCTGCGTTGGAACTTTCCCATGTCTTCAATACCTAACCTTGCTGGACCCACATCTCGATTTTTCACATCCCAACGCCTCCGCCTTCATTACGTGGAATGGGGGGCACAAGACGCTCCCCCCCTAGTTCTGGTCCACGGAGGCCGCGACCACTGCCGAAATTGGGATTGGGTAGCAACAGATCTAGCAAAGGACTATCACATCGTTGCGCCCGATCTGCGCGGCCATGGGGATTCCGCCTGGTTGATCGGTGGCGGTTACCGAATGACCGATTATGTATATGATTTAACACAACTTTTCTTCCATTTAAGACTAGAGCAAGCACCCATTATTGGACACAGTCTAGGTGGAGCGATCACACTTCAATTCGCTGGCGCTTTCCCAAATATGGTGGAACGACTTATTGCTATTGAAGGCCTAGGTCTTTCGCCAGAGCGGCTAGAACGGGATGCCCAAATTTCTACCCAAGAGAAAATGCAAAAATGGGTCTCCGAGACCCGAGGCGCTGCAGGACGTACATCAAAACGCTATGCCTCAATAGAAGAGGCCGCAGCACGTATGCACGAAGCAAACCGACATTTATCGCAAGAGCAAGCCTGGCACCTTACTGTCCATGGCGTTAATCAAAATGAGGATGGGACATATAGCTGGAAATTTGACAATTATGTCCGGATCAATCGCCCATTCGGACTGACCCCGGAAGAAACCCGTGACTTCTGGCGGGAGATAAAGTGTCCTGTTCTTTTGATACGCGGAACAGAAAGTTGGGCAAGTGATCCCATTAAAGATGGTCGCGCAGCTTTTTTTAAAAATGCACGCGTAGAAAATTTTGAGAAAGCAGGGCACTGGGTTCACCATGATCGGCTTGATGCTTTCTTGCCTATGGCAAGAGATTTCCTCTCAGGAAAATAAGCGCTGATTGCTGCAAGAATCGGGTGGGTTTTTAAAGGCCTATCTGGCAGTTTTGTCCTGCAGTATTGGCGGCATATTGAGTGAGGGTGTATGGCCAACAACGACACTTACCAATTGATAGAAAAGGCGATGGCCATAATCGCCGATATGCAACACGAGCAACCAGAACTCGAATGGATTGCTGCCAAACTAGAAGTATCGCCCTCCAAATTACAACGCACTTTCAAACGTTGGGTAGGCCTTAGTCCGAAGAAGTTTTTGCAACACTTAACCCTCGATTATGCCAAAGCTCGGTTAGAGGAGGGCACAAGCGTTCTCAACACATCCCTGGCTGCTGGACTTTCGGGACCATCCCGCTTGCATGATCTTTTCGTCATACACGAAGGATTTACCCCGGGTGATTACAAACAGCGCGGATCAGGTACAACAATCAGTTGGGGGTGGACCGAAAGCCCTTTTGGTGCGGCGCTGATAATGCAAAGCAAACTCGGCCTTGTCGGCCTTGCTTTCGCCAGCGCTGGACCAGCGGGTGCAAACGAGCGATCGCGGGTACTAAACAACATGCAAGCGCGTTGGCCTGCTGCTGTTTTCTGCGCAGATAAAGATGCGGCCTGTTCGACAAGCCAACGCATATTTAATTCTGGCACTGATAAAATTGATCTTTGTCTTTTTGGTACCGCGTTTCAAATCAAAGTCTGGAGAGCATTATTAGAGATCCCATTTGGTAGACTTGTTACATATGGTGAAGTAGCCAGAATTTCAGGCGAACCAAGAGCCGCAAGGGCTGTAGGAGCTGCAATTGGAAGAAACCCAATCTCGTGGCTTATTCCTTGCCATCGCGCGATACTTTCCAATGGATATTTGCGAAACTACGAGTGGGGCATACCAAGAAAGCTTGCCATGATTGGCTGGGAAGCAGCATCCCTAAGTGGCTTGAGAAAATAATTATCGAAGGTTCTTAAAAAAATCTGTCAGTAACTGACTAGCCTCATCTTCCCTGTGGCCTCCTATGACCTCCGGAACATGTCTGCATGTTTTTCTTTGAAAGACGCGGGCACCATGTTCGACACCTCCACCTTTCGGGTCATATGCCCCAAATACGATACGACCAATACGAGAATGCTCCAGAGCTCCCGCACACATGGCACAGGGTTCGAGTGTAACGTATAGAGTGCATTCGGAAAGATGAGCTGTGCCAAGCTGGTATGCCGCAAGCCGTAAAGCTAAGACTTCAGCATGAGCTGTCGGATCCGGTCTGGTTTCGACCAAATTATGGGCAACACTTATGCAACGCTGACCTTTAGCCACTACAGCCCCCACAGGCACCTCACCTGCCAATGCGGCCGAGCGGGCTGCAATGAAGGCAAGGTCCATCATAACTTTATCAATGGTGGGGGACAAAGTAGTCATAGCTATGATAACTACACCTACTGCTTTCAGTGGCAAACTAAATCGTTAGGGGACGCAGAGGAACTTGCCGGCTTTTAGGTCAATTGCTCTCTTGGTCTTAGCTTTGATAACGTCGACGCCGGCTGTATCACAGTCGGTCCGAGAGACAAAACGTGTTTTTCAGGATTGGCAGGAAGGCTGCGAAGGAAGCTCAGAGTCTAACGAGGTCTGTTTCATCTTCCAAAGACTTTCCTATCAGGATCGGCCTGCGGCAAACATCATGGTGGGCTTCAAGCAACCGCAAGCAAAACCCATGGCAGTTATCAATCTTCCTCTGGGGGCGGTGCTATTACCTGACGGACTTAGAATTAAAATAGATAAAGGCGTTGATGGCTGGGCGCCGTTTCGCTTCTGCGACAAACTTGGCTGCCATGTTGAAATTGAGATTGACGATAAGCTTTTCCTCGCAATGAAAGCTGGTTTAAACGGCGTCCTAGCCTTCAAAGACTTAAATGGACGCGAAATTGAAGTGCCTTTGTCGCTTCGTGGATTTACGGCTGGGCTGACCGCCATCAGGCGTTGATAGTTTTACCCGCATAGCGCGCTCCACTATTAGTACAGCGGTTTCACAGGGCAATTTTCCCATCTAATCTCTCCCATGTCCGCAGGACAAAGGGGAATACTATGTCCAAAAATCACGACGCTATAATAGTTGCAGCACAACCTGAGGCTGCCGAGGCAGGTGCCCGAGTATTGATGCGGGGAGGCAATGCTGTTGACGCTGCCATGGCAGCAGCTCTGGTCCAGGGGGTTGTTGATCCACAAATGTGTGGCATCGCTGGTTTCGGCTGTGCCCACATGTACCTACCAAAAATTGGTGTTCACGAATGTATCGACTTCCATGGCAATACCCCGTTGGGCGCAACTCCAGATATGTGGTCCAATCTGATAGAAGGAGAAACACGAGACGGCTTTGGTTTCGTCCTAAAAGATTTCGTAAATGACCTGGGGTACCAGTCGATAACCACGCCTGGAAGTTTGAAAGCTTATCACACTGCCATTGAGGACTATGGAACCTGGGATTGGTCGGACATATGTCAGCCGGCTATTAAACAAGCAGAGAAGGGCTTTATTGTCCGTCCTCATGTTCATTTTTGGTGGACTCAAGGGGCTGCATTCGGTCGCGCCGAAGTAACCAACCGATTGAGGTTTTCAGCAACAGGGCGCGACATCTATTTTCGTTCTGACGGGTCTATAAAAAGGGTTGGCGACCATGTTTCCAATCCTGATCTAGCGCGCACTCTGAGCAGGATCGCGGATGGAGGCTCTTCTGTATTTTATGAAGGAGAAATTGCCGACGAAATTGATGCGGATATGAGGGCAAACGGAGGTCTTTTGCGGAAGAAAGACCTCACTGAATACAAACTCGTGCGCGGGGGGCCATTATGGACGAACTATCGCGGTCGGCGAATCGCTTCTAACAATCCTCCGGGTGGAGGCATACAGCTTCTAGAAATGCTTAACATTCTGGAAAATTTCAATTTGGCCGCAATCGGTCACAACGAACCAGAATATATACGGATCCTAGCTGAAGCGATGAAGCAGGCTACCATTGACAAAGATGCTTTCGTTGGTGATCCCGCATTTATCGAAGTTCCAATAGATCGACTGCTTTCGAAACAATATGCAGCAGAGATTGCGGCTCGTATCCGCAGTAGGAAGAAGGCAGCAGTCAAGCGCTACCAAGGCGGCTTAGAAGAAGGACGAGACACCACTCATGTCGTTGTCCGTGATCGAGATGGTAATATTGTAACAATGACCCATTCGCTTGGCATGCCATCAGGTGTGATCACCGACGGACTTGGGTTTATGTACAATGGGTGCATGGGTGTGTTTGATCCTAGGCCAGGCCGCGCAGGTTCTGTAGCGCCTGGAAAGAGCCGTTTTTCCTCTCTTTGTCCAACTATTATCTTTGAGGATGAAAAGCCAGTAATTGCTCTGGGCGCTCCTGGGGGCACTCAGATTGCAATGGGCGTCATGCAAACAATTCTGAACATGCTTGACTTCGGCATGTCACCGACAGAAGCCGTTTCCGCCCCGCGGGTGTCTGCTACGAGCAACATAATAGATATAGCAAATCGTGTTCCAGGATATGCAGTAGAGCCACTTGAAGCAGAGGGATATGAAATCCAGCGATCACCTCTAACTTTTGCGTTTGCTGCTCCACACGCAATTGATTTCTACACAGAAAGCGGACTTCGCGGAGGGGGAGATCCTAGTCACGATGGCGCGGTACTAACCGTTCATCAGGGCAACCGGCAATGAGTACCGAATTAATCTGGGCAAGCGCTAGTGAACTTGCACAACGCATCTCGAATAGAGAAGTTTCTCCGGTAGAAGTTATGGAGGCAACTCTTGAGCGTGCAAGCGAACTACAAGCTGCTTGTAACGCTTTCATCACCATTGATGGCGAACGAGCAATAGCAGCGGCCCGCAAGGCAGAAAAAGAACCGCCCAAAGGACCTCTTCATGGAGTACCAGTTTCCGTGAAGGATTTGTGCAATACTGCAGACCTACGTACGACGTTTGGTAGCCTAGCTTATAAAGACAATGTCCCCACTGCAGACTGTGTGGCGGTTGCGCGTTTGAAAGCTGCAGGCGCTATCATTTTTGCGAAGACAACAACGCCTGAATTTGGACATAAACCCCTTACTGAAGCGCCTATCTTTGGGCAAACCCTAAATCCCTGGGACCTTACCAGGACAACCGGTGGCTCATCTGGTGGATCGGGGGCCGCAGTAGCAGCAGGTGCGGGACCGATCGCTGTTGGTACAGATGGAGGTGGTTCTACCCGTATTCCTGCGGCGGCCTGCGGGCTCGTCGGGATGAAACAAAGCCTTGGAGTCGTTCCACACGATCAGACCCCCGAAGTTTTCGGCTTACTAGCTTATGTGGGCCCAATGGCTCGCACAGTTGCTGATGCTGGGCTTATGCTAGAAGCAATGGCGGGTCCAGACAGTAGTGATCCCCATTCACTCGGTCGTGATATCCAGGGAATTAGTAAAGCGGCCGCTGAACCTCTTGACTTAAAAGGGCTCAAAATTGGCTGGCGAACATACTTGGGAAACTCACTAATAGATTCCGAAACTCTCTCAGCCTTCGAAGCTAACTTAAAAATATTGGAGAGCCTTGGTGCCATTTTGATAGAGAGGAACGACCCTTTCGAGAATACTCTCCCTGTTTGGGGTCCACTCACTTTTTCTATTTGGGCCTGTCGTTTTGCCCACGTAGAGGAAAAGATAGGCGAAGGTATGAGTGCAACTTTACGACATTGGATGAAAGAAGGTCGTGACTACGGGGCAGTTGACGTTCAAAGAGCAATGGAAACGAGAACTCTTCTATATCGCCAAATACAGTCGTGGTTCACGGAGGTTGATTTCATCGCCACTCCGACACTCGCCTGCCCAGCTTTGCCTGCTGACCAAAACCCATTTGGCGCGGTGATAATTAATGAAAATGAAGCCGGGGGTCTTAGAGATGGCTGGTATCCTTACACTCATCCCTTCAACTTAACTGGACACCCAGCTATCACCCTGCCGAACGGATTTACAAATAAGGGCCTGCCAACAGGCGGAATACAGTTTGTGGGACCATGGCTGTCCGACACTCGGCTTCTTAGCTTAAGCGCAACCTTTGAAGCGGCCGCTAAAATTCCAACTTTGAGACCCAAGCTTTCCTAAGAATGTTTAGATCACCTCGTTTAGAAAGGTCGTTACCGCCTCAATAAAAACATCGTTTTTGTCACCAGCTACCATATGTCCAGCGGACGCCACATCCACGAACCGGGCATTAGGTGCAAGCTCGACAAATTCTTGAGCCGTTTGAGGTGTTACGAGGTCTGACTTTCCTCCACGAACAAGTAATGCGGGCATCGAAAGTCTTTTAGTTGCAGCCCTCATGCGCGCGGGATCCCGATCCTCCATGCGGGTATCTATGTCGGTCATAAAACCCGGGTCCCAGTGCCAATACCACCGACCATCATCACGACGCCGGAGATTTTTCTCCAAGCCTGCATTGGATTTTGGGCGTGGGCGATCGGGAAGGTAGGACGCGACATAATCGGCGGCTTCGTCCAAATCTGCAAAACCATCCATCATGCGTGCCTGCATAAAGCTGACAATTCGCTCAACACCCGCTCGTTCCACGGTAGGCGTTATGTCTACAAAGATAATGGCACTTGCGACAGCACTCGGATTTTCAGCCTCCCCGGCTCCAAGCATGGAAGCGAGCCCCCCCAATGACGCGCCAACAACCGCTGGAGGCTGCCGCATTGAGGTAGCAATAGATCTCATATCACTCGCAAAATTATCGATCCGATAGAAATTATTCGATGCCCAATCACTATCACCGTGACCACGCTGATCAATTGCTACAGCTCTCCATCCACGCTCTGCCAAGGCATTTGCTGCAGCACCCCAAGCATGTCGGGTCTGTCCTCCTCCATGCAGCAGCAAAACAGGACGTCCATTTTCCGGTCCCAAAGCGTCGCCACGGAGAACGATTCCGTCAGACATTCGGTATTCAACGGGTTTAGAATTCATCAGAGGGGCTTTGGCAACGTGACCCCTAACTCTGCAGCGATAGGCTCAAGAGCGGGAATAATAGATGGGTGCAAAGAGACTCCATTAGCTAAAGCGGCGCGTTTTCTGGCCAGAGCACCATCACCAGGCATACGAGGTTGTGGAGCACCCGGGGCAGTTCTTGCTCCACGGCAGGCTCTTGCAAGCCATCCGGCTTCCCTTTCAAAGGCGGCCCGGCCACCGAAGGCCTCAGGGTCAATACACTGAACAAATACAGATGCACCCCATTGGTTAGAACCATCAGCACGCCCAAAACCACCTAGACCAGAGGTTAACGCTTCAGCCATCAACGCGAGACCAAAGCCTTTGTGACCCCTGTCTAAGCCTCCCAAGGGCAGAAAGGCACCAGGCGGATCCGTGAAGAGTTCTTCTGGATCGTCAGTCGCCTCGCCATCAGCAGTTACAAGCCACTTACCAGGTAGGCGACGCCCTTCAACCTTCTGACGCATGGCAAGGCCCATCGTGGTGCCAGAGGCTGAAATATCAATCAAAACTGGATCACCGTCGGTAGGGTACCCAAATGCAATAGGATTAGGAGTGAATAGCGGCTCTGTTGCCCCAAAAGGCGCCACGGCCTTAACGGATGGATCCGAAGAGATAAGCATTACCGCTAGGCCTTGCTCGGTTGCCACTGGCAGAAAAGTGGCGAGGCAAGCAATATGATGGGATCGACGGATTGTTATTGCTGAAAGTCCATGCTTCTTTGCCCGTCGCGCCGCCTCATCGACCGCCTTCCATGCCAGCCAGACGCCTGACTTGTAACCACCGTCCCACACAGCCGCCACCGTCTTGTCCGAAATAACTTCAATGTCGCCATCTGCCGGCATATTTCCGGCCCGAAGATCCTTCAGATACCCGGCTGCTTGGGCAAGGCCATGCGTATCATGGCCCATTAAATCACCCTCAACCAAATAGCGCGCAACAATAATAGACCGGTCCTCAGGCATTCCGGCAGCAACAAACAACGCGCAGCCAAACGCTTCGAGGGTTTCAGCTGCGTATAAAACATTAGTCATAGCTTCATCTGTCCTTCGAACGAAAAAGTGTTCCTAAGCTGCATCCTCAAGAATCATTGCAGCCCCTTTTTCTGCGATCATTATTACGGGCGCATTGGTGTTACCCGAAACCAAAGTTGGCATGATTGAGGCATCAATTATTCGTAATCCATCCAACCCCTGCAGCTTAAGTCGTTCGTCAACGACGGCCATAGGGTCGTCGCGGCGGCCCATTCTACAAGTTCCAACTGGATGGAAAATCGTAACACCGTTAGAGCGGGCTACGTCCAATAATTCATCATCAGTATGCGCGCCTTTAGCTGGGGCTAATTCCTCTCTTATGTGCTTAGCAAGGGATGGTGCAGCAACAATTCTGCGGACTATTTTCATGCCTGCCACGATCGCTTGGCGATCAATGTCATCTGAAAGAAAATTCGGACGGATAGCGGGAGCAGTTCTAAAATCTTTAGACTTAATATGAATTGTGCCTCTGCTTTCTGGCCGGCTTTGATTAGGCGCCAAGGTAATTCCAGGAAAGTCGTCTAGAATGCGCTTACGCACATCCTTGAAGGATGCATGGGTGGCGCGGATTTGAAGGTCGGGGACCTCCAATTCTGGCCGAGAACGCACAAACCCGTTTAATAGCCCTGCCGGAACAGCGAGTACGCCCTTTCGAGTAAGGGCATATTTGACCACTTCCTTTGCCAGGGAGAGACCCCTGGTTTGCTGGTTAAAAGATGGGAGACCTTCAAAGCGCCATACCATACGAACAAGCATGTGGTCCCGGTAATTTTCACCAACGCCCATTAATTTATGGCGAACTTTTATACCGTGATCACCGAGCAAATCAGGCCGGCCAATACCAGACAATTCAAGAATTTGCGGCGACTGCACTGCTCCAGCAGCAAGAATTACCTCTCGCCCAGCTTTCGCGAACCTTATCTCTCCATTCTGGTCAAAAATCACCCCGGTGACGCGCCCACCTTCCACTTGGAGTTCGGTGACAAATGCATGGGTTTCTATACGAAGGTTAGGTCGGCTTTTGACTGGATCAAGAAAAGCTTTGGCGGCAGACCAGCGCCTCCCTTTTTTCTGGGTCACTTGGTAATATGAGAAACCTTCTTGATCCCCCTTGTTATAATCATCGGTAAGTGTGAAGCCCGCTTCCACAGCAGCCTTCAGCACTTGGTCAAGCATTGGATAAGTTTCGGTTAAGTCAGCAACGTTTAACTCTCCACCTCGTCCTCGCCATGGCGTGGCATCGGTAGCACCTTCTCTGTTTTCTGACTTAATGAAGTGAGGAAGCACCTCATCCCATGACCAACCGCGGCACCCCATTTGTGCCCAATCATCATAATCCCGGGCCTGACCCCGAACATAAACCATGCCATTGATCGATGATGATCCGCCCAGAGCTTTTCCACGCGCAATTGGCAGCTTGCGGTTCTTTGTTCCTTCTTCAGGCTCCGACTCGAATGCCCAGTTATACCGGGGGTTATTCATCGTCTTCACGAAACCCGCAGGGATATGGATTAATGGGTGTTTGTCTTTACCGCCGGCTTCGAGCAAAAGCACATGGTTCTTTGGGTCAGCTGAGAGCCTATTTGCAAGGACACAACCAGATGAACCAGCACCAATGATTATGTAGTCGAAGACGTCCATAACACCCCACTCGCGAAAATTTTAGAAAATGGCGACCCCGGCAGGATTCGAACCTGCGACCGCGAGCTTAGAAGGCACGTGCTCTATCCTGCTGAGCTACGGGGTCGATGGCCAGTAGGGCAACATACTCTTACCAGCGAAAATTGTCCGAGTAACTCTTAACCTTTGGGGAACGATGCTTAGGCTCCCGAACGACATAAGGAATATTTCTGCCCTCGGCATAGGCTATTGCTTCTTCTTTACTCTCAAAACGAAGCTGTATTTGACGGCGGGTATCACCTGAACCAATCCAACCCATTAAGGGTTCTGCTCGACGGGCTTCCGCTGGCTCCCACTCAAATACCCAGGATTTAGTCTTTGCTCGCCCTTGCTGCATAGCTGTACGAGCTGGCTGAAATATTCTTGCTTTAACGGTCATATCGGCTCGTTTCCCGACCCCTTGAACTACTCAGTTTTAGCTTTTTACCTACAAACGGTATCAGGCGGAAGTCTTGTGCTAAAAAAGCAAAGCCGATTTCGTAGATGCGACGTGTATATGCTTTAAAGCACTATAAACTCTTAGTCCTGTTATACTTCTTTTGCTGTCAGACGATAAGCACCCTTAATCATCGCAAGCAAGTACCAGAAAATAAAAACTCGGGACCTGAATCTGAGGTAGGACCAAAGATACTCATATGAGAGTAATTATATGTAACGGCCTTGGTGGCCCAGAGAACCTGAAATTGGCGAACAGACCTGAAGCCGAAAACCCCGGCACGAACGAGGTCCTAGTTCAACAGCGAGCCTGGGGGGTCAACTTTGTTGACACACTAATGTGTCGAGGCGGCTATCAGTTAAAACCTGAGCCACCTTTTATCCCCGGCCTAGAAGCGGCCGGAGAAATCGTTGCCACCGGAAAGAATGTTGAACGCTGGAAAATTGGAGATCGTGTGATTTCCAGTCACCGACCCGGTGGATTTCAGGAGATGCATATCCTCGGAGGAGACGAACTGTGGCCTGTGCCTTCCTCAATGGACTTTGAACAAGGAGCCGTATTTCGCTCTGCTGCGATGACAGCATACCACAGTCTCGTTGATAGAGGCAGTTTAGCGTCCGGAGAAACTGTTCTAATTCACGGCGCCACCGGCGGTGTAGGGCTTGCCGCTGTTCAGCTTGCGAAAGCCCTTGGCGCACATGTAATCGCTAGCGGTGGGAACATGGAAAAACTTGCGACAGTTAAAGAAGCGGGTGCAGACCATGTGATTTCTTCTGCGCCTGGTTTTCGGGATGAGGTCAAAAAACTCACAGGGAATTTTGGCGTTAATCTCGTTTATGACCCGGTAGGTGGTGATGTTTTCGACGAAAGTGTGAGGTGCCTTGCTTGGGAGGGACGAATTATAGTGGTCGGTTTTGTTTCTGGTCGCGCCGCGCTGGCTAAAACAAATCATTTGTTGATCAAAGGTGCATCAGTAATCGGTATTAGAGCAGGCGAGGGTGCTAGAAAGAACCCTTCACGCGGCGCTCTCGCCAAGGAGAAACTGCTAGCGTTGGCAGAAACCGGACAGATCACACCACACATATCACACCGTTTCCGCTTCGAAGATGTGGCACAAGCTTTTCGCGCTATCGAGGCGCGAAAGATAATCGGCAAAGCGGTGCTCTCAGCAGCTTTATAAAAGACAAATCCAAAAAAAAGCTGTCTAAACTACCACAAACATGCTGCAGCTCTTCTAGCGAGTTGGTTTTCCAATCACGGTGTCTAAATAACTTCTATACATCTGATCCTTAGGCTTATCTAAGTCTTCTGGGTTCTCGTACCGAATAGATGATTTACCAAGAAGCCGCTCTGGTAAAACCGATCCCCGCACAAAACGCGTTGGATGATTTCCTGCTTGAGCAAAGACCGGATCTGGGCCGCTCTCAAACCACGGTTCTCCAACGCCATAACTATGCGATGTGCTGTCAGCATCTATTCTGATAGAACCTGCCACAAGAGAACGAATTCCTGGGCCACGATGTGTGTGGGTGAACGCACATCCACCAGCAGGAAAGGCTACACTATCCAGCCGCATCAGCCAGCCTTCGTTGTTTTCTGTCTCGACCGTCGCAAGAGGGCCAGAAAGAAGCAACTTCGAGACTACGCCATGACCTTCCACAAGGCCCTCTTCCGCATCTTTATTAGCAATTTCCCAGCGCCAGATTTCTGCACCATCTGATCCCGAAATTATCGACATAGCAGCCTTTGAATATAGACCAGAGTCGGCTTCTAAAGGCTTGTCGCCGAGAGCTCTAACGCTTCCCTCGAAAACATAAACGATTCTATGCGCTGCCTTTAGAGGCCTCACAATTTCAGCATTTGGCTGGAATTGATCACGGTAAAAACGGAGTTCAAGAGCTGTCATCTCTCTACTTTCGCAAGGTTTAATCCAAATTCTTGTCCAGCGTGCTCTAGCCAAACTCTCCATGAGGAAGCAAAACTGCGGCTGACATAGACGTCAAATCTATCAATCGCAGAGGCATGAATGATGGTGTTAGCATTTCCTGCCGGAGTTTGCGCAAAGGTGCCAACAGGGAAACTTTTTGGCCTAAGGTCAATCTTCACTCCCACAGCCAGCAAGTCACGAACAGCTTCCCCTCTAAGAGAGATCCTCGTCCGCGCAGAACCAACATCAATAGCGCGGAGGGAATCAATTTTTTCGAGCTGTTGTCCAAAGTCTCGATTGACTTCATGAACTGCAAGCCATTGGTCATAGCCAAGACGGAAAATCGTGAGCTCTGCTGCGTCGGCTGTCGTTTTTGAGTCGACTGGTAGAGCTATCCCGAGAGCCTGAGTTGAAGCTTCCGTAAAATGAGCATCATTAGCCCTACCTCGAATAACCGCCTGCCCTGCTGGTGGGTTAGCGTACGCAACTAATGCCCCCCCTGGGTCTACCAAACCAAGGCCGGCGGCTGTTTGATCTCTCGTTACATCAGGCACGAAGTCTTGACCCTTCTTTGTCTATAAAGACGGGATCCACCACTTTACCGGCAACACTTTCACCCATCACTGGGGAAACGATAAAGATCCTCTCGCCAATCAGCCTTTTTCCATCTTTGATCAAAGCTAGGGCTATCGTGCGTTGCAGCTCTGAAGAATAAGCCCACGAAGTCACATGGCCCAAGGACGGTCTAGGAGTTGCGCCCTGATCATCAACAGTGATCTGAGCCCCTATCGGCAACGTCGCCGCACCATCATCCACAACCAGACCGACAAGCTGCTTCCGCCCAGCCTCAGAAAAAACTGGAAGGCTAAGAGACCTTACCCCAATTGCGTCCTTCTTTTTGTCAACCAAGCTTCCTAGACCAACATCATCCGGGGTAGTACGGCCATCAGCCTCCGCATGGGTGATGTGACCTTTTTCAATCCGAAGCGCCCCCATCGCTTCTGTCCCATAAGCAATGATCTCTAGATCGGAGGCAAGTTCTGATAACCGGCGCCAAAGGGCTGCACCCCAATCAGCACTAATGTTTATTTCGTATGATAACTCTCCGGAATAGCTAATGCGCATGACCAACAATCGCTGGTCAAACAGAGTAGTCTCGAGCATACCCATGAGTGGAAGAGCGCTATTGGTGACATCAAGGCCAGGTAAAAGAGCGGTAAGCAGATCACGTGCACGTGGCCCAGAAACAGCAACAGCAAACCATTCTTCTGTTACTGGCGTCACATATACTTCCAGGCTTGGCCACAAAACTTGAAGTGCGTACTCAATATGCTGATACACCGCACTGGCGCCTCCAGTAGTGCAGCTTAGGTGGAAGCGGTCTTCACCAGTCCGAAAAACCACACCATCATCGAAGATACGCCCATCTTCCCGGAGCATAAGGCCATAACGTCCGCGACCCAGGCGAAGGTTCGAAATACGATTTGTGTAGAGCTTATCTAAAAAAATACCTGCATCTGGACCCTGGACATCTATTTTTCCAAGAGTTGATACATCAATCATACCACCCTTCTCACGAACAGCCTTTGCTTCAGCACGATAGGCTTCACCAACAGTAGCTCCATTGGCCTTGTAGAACCTGGGTCGCCGCCAGAGTCCCGCATCAATGAAAGATGCACCCTGAGCTGCATGCCAACCGTCAGCTGCTGTCCTTCGAATAGCATGTCCCAGCTCGCCCTTTGTGGCACCAGCGACAGCACCAAAGGTAACTGGCGTAGTCGGAGGACGAAACGTTGTAACTCCTGTTTTTGTAATTTCCTGCCCAATAGCGGCGGCAAGCAACGCAAGGCCCATGGGACCTGCTGCTCTGCCTTGATCAGTACCCATACCTAATGTGGTGTAGCGCTTCACATGTTCTATTGAGCGGTATCCTTCGCGCGCGGCAAGCTCAATATCTTTGTCAGCAACATCATTCTGAAAATCAACAAACCGCGGCCTTTTTGAAAGCCGCGGTAAATCCCAAGGAGCATGGACACTTGGGGCTTGTTGGGAACACAGAGTGGGAAGCGGTTCATCACGCCCAGCATTAGCTCCCTCAGAAATCGCCAACTCAAAATTAAATGAACCTCTAGCCCCACCGATTGAGACATTGCCGTCTGGATTATCAGCTGGAACAAAGGCTCTCAAACCTGAATCCCAACTCAGTTTACCCCGCGCCTGAGCATGAAGCTGTAAAGCTGGGCCAAACCCGCCTGTCGTAAGGATCGCGTCCGCTGAAATCAGTTCCAGCAGGCGTGGTTTTGCTTCAGAAATGCGCCATACTTCAGCGGCCCTAACTTTGTGGCGGCCATGAGCACGAACGATCATGGCACCTCGTTCCACACGCACACCGTCTGCCGCTAGGAGGTCAGCCATGGCTCCAGGATCATCACGAAGATCTATAACAGCGCGAACATTTGCTCCAGCATCGATAAAATCTCTGGCAATTTTATAAATTCGATCGTCGGCACCCGCTATTATGGGTGACCTGCCGGCCAATACGCCGAAGCGCCAAATGTACCCACTAGCCGCACCTGCTAACATCACTCCTGGACGGTCATTGTCGCCAAAAAGAAGAGGCCTTTCGATGCCGCCAGTTGCAATGATTAGACGTTGCGATCTTACTTGCCAAAACCGCTCTTCTGGCTGTCCCTCCATCCTCCCATCCCGCATGACAACGCGTTCTGAAAGCGTGAACAAATTATGTTCATAAGCACCAACGACCGTGGTCATTGTCATAATACGAACATTTGGGAGGGCTTTGAGTTTTGTGATTGTCTCTGCCAGCCAGGCATCCTGCGCCTGGTGATATTGGTTCAAAAGCCCACCGCCAAGCGCTTGGCCACTTGCGGCTAAAATAACGTCTTGCCCAGCCTCGCCTGCAGCAAGTGCAGCAGACAAGCCAGCAGGACCACCACCAGCTATCAAAACATCGGCATGTGCATTTCGGTGAGCATATTTGGCAGAATCTGCCTCCGTGGGTGGGGGGCCAAGGCCTGCCATTTTCCGGATCTGACGTTCATAGCGAAGCCACTGTGAAGGGGGCCACATAAAGGTTTTATAATAAAACCCCGCAGGTAGAAGAGGCCTAACACGGTCAAGTAATCCGAATAAATCAACTTGAACATTTGGCCAGGCGTTCTGCCCGGCGACACGCATTCCTGCCTCAACTGGTATTATAGTGGCGCGCTGATTTGGAGTAAGCGTAGGGCCAGAGCCTGTCGTTACGAGGGCATTTGGCTCATCTGCGCCTAGAGCGTAGACGCCTCGCGGACGATGAAGTTTAAAACTTCGACCGACCACCGATCTGCCAGAGGCAAGCAGAGCAGAGGCAATACTATCCCCTGGGTGGAAAGGTATAGACCTTCCGTCAAACTGAAAGTTTTTGATCTGAGTGCGGTCGATTAATCGCCCGCCTAACGTTGTGCGATTTGGTTGAGAGGTTGTCATTGCTGACCCTCTCGAACGGCTCTAACGGACCCAATGGCGTGAGAGACGGTATCTCGCTCCACAATCAACCATAGATGACAGCCCGCGTTATGCAGCCAAAGTTCTTGGTGCTGTCCTTTTGGGTTGTCCCGAGCATAGATGTATGATGTCCACTGCTCGTCGGTTGAATTTTCTGGATCAGGGCGCTTTACACGTGCGTCTCCGCCATAAACAAATTCTGTTTCAGGCCTGGGGCCGCAATGGGGGCAAGGGATCAAAAGCATCGCTAATGGGCCTTTGGAAATGGGCCGGCGCCCTTTTCGTCAATAACGGCGGATCGGCCAAAACGCTCTAGCGTAAATGAAGCATTCAAAGGGTGAGGTTCGCCATTTGCGATAGTGTGCGCGAAGCACCATCCCGATCCAGGTATTGCTTTGAAGCCTCCATAGCACCATCCGCCATCAAAGAAGAGACCAGGAATTGGGGTTTTACCGATAATAGGGCTGCCATCCATGGTCATATCCATGATGCCAGCCCATTGTCGCATCCACTTAAGGCGGCTGATGTTAGGGAACATCTCGGTCGCCGCTGAGGTCACTTCTTGGATGTTCGGTATAGTTCCGCGCTGCCCGTAGGAATTGTAGCCATCCAGCCCACCACCAAGTAAGACTTCGCCCTTATCAGTTTGAGAAATATAAAAGTGGAGCGCACCAGTAGATATGACAACGTCAAGAAAGGGTTTTACTGGTTCGGACACGAAAGCCTGCAGTAAATGACTCTCGATCGGTAAAGTAATACCAGCCATTGCCATTACGTGACCCGAATGCCCAGCAACGGCTACACCGACCTTTGATGCAGCAATTGGTCCTCTATTTGTTTCCACTCCAATCACGCGTCCATCAGCAGCGCGCCGAAACCCTGTCACCTCACAATTTTGAATGATATCTACACCCAAAGCATCCGCTCCGCGCGCAAATCCCCAGGCAACAGCGTCGTGGCGTGCAACACCACCGCGTGGCTGTGATAAAGCCGCCAGGATCGGCCACCGGAGCGAACCATCTTGCCCAAGATTGATAGATGGAACGCGCCGTTTAAGCTCAGCGGCTGTGAGGAACTCCGCGTCAATTCCATTCAGTCGCATGGCATTGTAGCGACGCATCGTGCCTTCGAGTTCAGCGGGCGTATGACATGTGTTGATGACACTTCGTTGGCTGAACATCACATTGAAATTGAGATCGCTCGATAATCCTTCCCAAAGTTTCAACGAATGTTCATAGAAGTTGGCATTTTCCTCCAGTAAATAATTGGAGCGGACAATAGTGGTATTGCGGCCTGTATTTCCTCCGCCAATCCAACCACGCTCAAGCAATGCTACTTTGTTAATTCCATGCAGCTTTGCTAGATAATAAGCAGTGGCCAGCCCATGCCCTCCACCCCCTATTACAATGACATCATAATTCGATTTAGGTTCAGGATGCCGAATCGCGGGTTGCCAATTTTTATGGCCCGTGAGCGCATGCTTAGCTAGCGCCAGAAATGAATAACGTTCGCGAACCAAGGTTAGGCCTGCTTCACCGCACCTGATACTTCAAGGCGCGAAACCTCATCAGAGGAAAAACCCCACGCCTTCAATGTTTCACGCGTATGCTGTCCAGCTGAAGAAGCCCCCATTCTAACTTTCGTCGGAGTGCCCGAGAAGCGAGGGGCCGGAGCTGGTTGCTTATAACCATCCACCTCGACGAAGGTTTCGCGCGCAACGTTATGATGGTGTTCCATTGCTTCAGACATCGTAAGCACCGAGCCGAAACAGACATCTGAGTCTTCCATAAGATCAACCCATTCTTGCCGGGTTTTAGTCTTGAAAACTTCCGCAAGTTTTGCGCGATTATCAGGCCAATGATCACGGTCACCCTGAGGATAGAGATCGCTGTCGGATAGGCCTGTTTTTTCCTTCAATAGCGCATAGAACTGAGGTTCGATTGAACCAATCGAAACATGACGTCCATCCTTAGTTTCAAAGACACCGTAATAATGAGCGCCGCCATCAAGACGGTTATAGCCACGCTTGTCTTCTTTCCATGTCCCAGCTGCAAGAGCGCCAAACATTGCTGCTAAAAGCGAGGCTGAGCCCTCAACCATAGAGGTGTCGACCACTTGGCCCTTACCCGTTTTTTGCGCCGAAATGTAAGCCGCAAGCACGCCCATCGCGAGGTACAATGATCCTCCGCCAAAGTCACCAACAAGATTTAAAGGTGGCGTTGGGGCTCCGTCGACAGGGCCAATACAGGAAAGTGCACCAGACAACGAGATGTAGTTGATATCATGACCAGCGGTATGGGCGATGGGCCCTGACTGTCCCCACCCAGTCATACGGCCAACGATCAACTTCGGGTTGCGCTCGTGAAGCACCTTCGGGCCAATGCCCAAGCGCTCTAATACCCCAGGACGAAAACCTTCAATTAGAATGTCGGCCTCTTCACAAAGCTTTAAAACTGTTTCGACGCCTTCGGGATTCTTTAAGTCCACCGCAAGATTAGGCCGGCCACGGGTCAAATTATTGAACTTGTCTGGTATGGCTCCAGTGCGACCCACATTAGCGGACCGATCTACTCGGATTACATCCGCCCCCATATCTGCCAATAACATACAGCAGTGGGGACCTGGTCCAATACCGGCTAATTCAACTACTTTAACACCTTCTAACGGCCCCATAATTGCTTTGCTCCCTGGTGGATTCTAATCGTCGTAAACAAGATATCCGGGTCAGTAAGGATTGAAAACGCCAATGACCGAAGGTCCTTGATGATGAATTAGAATAACTGGACTTCCTATCAGTTTTTGTAAGAAGACAAATTTAGGTTGGCATTATTTGTCTGCAATGATGCAACAATCAGGTCCGCCAAGTCCGAATGCGGCGCGCTGCTTCCGCGACATCACTTTCCGAGGCACAGAAACTAAAACGAATGTATCGATTTCCATTAATGGGCTGGAAATCAAGGCCAGATGTTGCAGCAACCCCGATTTCATCGAGCATGGATTTACATAATGAAAGTGAGTCATTGGAAAGTGGTGAAGCATCTACGTATATGTAGAAAGCTCCATCAGGCGGGGCTGCTGGTTGAAGACCGCGATCCGTTAAAGCCTCGAGAAGCACCTTTCGGTTACGAGCATATATAGATTTATTGGCCTCAAGCTCTTCCCTGCAATCGAAGGAGGCCAGAGCGGCAACCTGCGATATTGCAGGAGGCGAAATAAAAAAGTTCTGTGCCAGCTTGTTTATGGGCTCAATCAAGTCTTCAGGCAGGACCATCCAACCAATCCGCCACCCTGTCATCGCATAGTATTTGGAAAAACTATTTATAACGATGGCGGAAGAAGAATTTGCAGCGGTTTCTGCCGTCTGCTCGTAAGTTAATCCGTGGTATATTTCATCGGAAATCAGGCGCACCCCTTTTGAGTGGCACCACCTTGCCAAACGCCCAAGCTCGCCTGGGGCAAACATGGCCCCTGTTGGATTAGATGGACTGGCCACAACAACGCCATCTATCTCGCCTAAAGCCTCCAGATGCTCTGGTGTTGGTTGATACCGCGTCTCTGGACCTACTGGGATAGGTACTGTCTCGATGTCTAGCGCCTTCAAAATGTTTCGGTAGCAAGGATAACTGGGATCAGCGAGAGCAACGCGATCGCCTGCCTCAAAGCAGGCAAGAAAAGCAAGAAGGAAACCAGCGGAAGACCCAGTAGTGACTGAAATGCGTTCCGGGGTCACATCGACTGCATAAGCTTCACTGTATTGTTCGGCTATTCGAGCTCGCAAGGCTGGACGGCCTACGGCATCGGTATAACCCAGAGTATCTTCTTCAAGCGCGCGAGCGGCTGCGAGGCGTGCCCCTTTTGGCGCCTGAAACCCAGGCTGACCGACTTCTAAATGCAAAACCCCCTTCCCAGTAGCTTCAATTTCTGCTGCGGCACGCATTACGTCCATCACAAGAAAAGAGGAAACGTTTCCGCGCTGAGCTTGCTTTAATGCCATAACTCTTAACCCTTAATTTCCAAAATTGGAGATCAATACCGATATTTTGGAAGCAGATAGCTGTCGTTGACGGTTTCCAGTCACACGCATACGTTCATTCGTATCGATGCACCGAGGTTGGATCTTCATGAAATTCTCTAAGCATCTTGCAGTGGTAGCAGTAGCGATTTGGGCAACTCTAACCCCAATCGTCACCAGCGCCGGGCCAGCTGTTATCCGCGACGCTGAATTAGAAGATATCATCCAAGGCTATATGACGCCACTTTTACAAGCAGCAGGAATTGCCCCTGGCGATGTGCGCTTAATCCTTATTAACCAACCAGATATTAATGCCTTCGTGGCTGGTGGTATGAACATTTTTGTTTACACCGGTCTTTTGCGCAAAGCAGAAACACCTGACGAAGTGATTGGCGTTCTTGCGCACGAAATAGGGCATATCGCAGGAGGTCATATAGCCCGACTTGGTTCGACACTTGAGAATGCATCAACACAAGCAATTGCTTCAGCAATCCTTGGTGTTGCAGCAGCAATTGCTTCTGGCCGACCCGATCTGGGCGCTGCTGTCACGGCTGGAGGTCAATCTAGCGCGCTTCGCGGAGTTCTTGCACACACCCGCACCCAGGAGTCCGCAGCGGATCAGGCTGCCTTCCGGTACCTAGAAGGAACTGGTCAATCCGTTCAAGGTATCGTCGATATGCTTAAGCGGCTCTCTGACCAGGAACTGCTCTCTTCGCGTTACCAAGACCCGTATGTACGTACGCACCCTCTGAGCAGAGACAGACTAGAAACTGCCAAAGCCTTCCTGTCACGTAGTCAATTTAAATCGACGACGAGAAGCGCCACCGATCTGGAAAGGTTTAAACGAATTCAAGCTAAACTAGCTGCCTTTATAGACCCACCTAGCAAAACACTATCTAATTATCAGAATACCGGGCCCATAGATCGATATGCACGTGCCATCGCCCACTATCGGCGCGGGGACCTTGGACAAGCAATCCCCTTAATTGACGGATTAATCGCGAGCTCCCCTAACGATCCATTTCTGCACGAACTCAAAGGCCAAATGTTGATGGAAAACGGGCGCAGCGCCGAAGCTGAAAGCTCCTATAATACTGCTCTCCAGCTTAGGCCGGGCGACCCAGCAATAATGCTGCCGGCAGCAAACGCAATTTTAGAAAGTCGCGGAGATACTGCAAAAGCAATCCAAATTCTCCAAGATGTCACCTTTCGGGAACCTCGTAATTCTAGTGCTTGGCGGCAACTTGGTATCAGTTATGGCAAACAGGGCAATATTGGCGAGGCTTCAGTTGCCCTTGCAGAGGCAGAGGTACTGAATGGCCAAAAGGACAATGCAGTATTTCAAGCAAAGCGCGCTCAGCATCACCTGCCAAAAGGATCTGCAGGCTGGCTTCGTGCCGAGGATATACTTCGAGCCCTTAGCCCAAAAAATGGAACTGACGATAAAAAATGAAATTCATGACAACTTTTTTGAAGGTTTCATGTCCTAGGTGAACAGAAACGAAAAAATGGGCACGATATGATTTTAGTATGGTTAATCCATTAAGAATTGCAGTTAGGGCTTTTCGGACAAGCTGCTGAATAGAAGGAGGGCTGATATTTATGGAAATCAAACGCCTTGACGCACCGTTTGGCTGCGAAGTCTTGGGTTTAGATATTAATTCGGGTGTTTCGAAAGACGACTATCTGCAAGTGCGAGCTGCCTTTGAGGCACATTCGGTGGTAGTAATTCGCGGCAACCCACTGTCCGATGAAACGCAAATAGCCTTTTCAGAAATGTTTGGGCCCTGTGAGAAAACGTTAAAGGGAAATCCAGCAGCGGGATCCGTTTTTGCCCGGCAATCAAACCTCGACATAGCCACCGGTGATCGAATTCCAGCGGATGACCGGCGAATGTTCTATCAAAAAGCAAACATGCTTTGGCATGCTGACTCCGCCTTCAAACCTAGAGCTTCTCTTTGCTCTATACTCTCAGCAAGAATCATCCCATCGGAGGGTGGCGCAACCGAAGTCGCCTCAACCCGATTGGCCTATGAAGCACTAGATACTCCAACAAAAGCCAAGATTGATCCCCTCATCGCCGAGTATTCTCTAGTTTGGTCGCGAGGCCTTATCGGCTACGAATTTAATGATGAAGAACGGTCAACAATGCACAAGGTTCGTCACCCACTAGTTCGCGAAAACCCGGCAAATAAGGCCAAGTCTATGCTTATTGGGGCACACGCAATGAACATAAGAGGCTGGGACCAGAAGAAAGGATTGGAGCTACTCAATTATCTCTTGGAGCACGCGACACAGCCAGAGTTTTGCTATAGCCACAATTGGCAAGAAGGCGATGTCTTAATCTGGGACAACCGAGCATGCGTTCATCGTGCAACACCCTATAACGCAAACGCAGAAAAACGCCTTATGCAACGAACAACGATAGGCGATGTAAGCGACGAGGCTTTTGACCGAGAAGCGGTTGCAGCCTGAAAATTTCTAAAACCCCTCATCTTGCTCTGGGACAGCTTAAAACCACCCTGGTCGCCTATTCCAAGATTACGTGGGGCACAAAACGGCTGCCATCGGTTGTAATGCGTCCTACGTCTTCACGGATCCCTAGGCCAACCGGACGGCTAGCTACAAGCCAAACTCCCATAACAGGGTGCATTGCATCGAAAGAAGGGAGGGGAGAGAGGGCCTGTACAACTGCTCCCTCTGCTCCGTAGGGGCCACCTGCAGTTTCAGCACTACACCCATCTTCAAAAATCTCGATATTCGCGCCTTCACGAGAAAAAAGCGGTTTTCGAACGAAATTTAAGCCTAAAGCTTCCGTATCAACAGCATCTTCAAAAAAAGCAGGCAATAAATTTGGGTGCCCTGGTTCTAGCTGCCAAAGGTAGGGTAACAAACCTTTATTAGAGAGGATTGCCTTCCATGGAGGCTCAATTACCTTCATGCGCGAGCGCTGCAAGTGGACAGCAAACTCATCCTTCCAAATCCACTCCCAAGGATACAACTTAAAAAGATTGTAGATACTTCGGTCCTCGCCATCCACAAACCCACCTAAGTCTGTCAATCCAATAGCGCTTATTGGAAGAAGATACGGGCTCAAGCCCGCTTGCTCCGCACAATCTGCCAGATATTCGATCGTACCAAGATCCTCCTCGGAGTTCTCTTCACAAGCGAGGTGCAAAGGTCCCTCAATACCAAAGGCTTCAAAGGCTTCGATGAGCGTTTCATGAATAGAGTTGAACTGGTCGGCGCTCTCGGGCAGTTGGCCTGATTTTTGCAAATCTTCCAACCACCGCCACTGGAACACTGCGGCTTCATAAAGGGCAGTTGGCGTATCTGCGTTGTATTCTAGAAGCTTCGCTGGGCCGCCACCATCACCAGAATAGCTAAAATCCATCCGACCATAGAGGTTGCGGGCACGGTTTTTCCATGATTGTTGAATATAGTCCCAGAAATTCCTTGGAATCTTAAGTCTTTCCAGAACCTCTTCATCCCGACAAGCACGTTCCACTACGGCAAAACACATCTGTTCCAGTTCTGCCACCGGGTTTTCAAGATCGTCTTCAATCTCATTAATTGAGAAGGCGTAGTATGCATCCTCTCGCCAGTAAGGCTCTCCTCCAGGAGTATGGAAACGAAAGCCTAGCTCCTGCGCAACCTTGTGCCAGTCAGAGCGTTCAGCGGACTTTATTCGTTCCACTTAGCCGCCAAAACTGCGCATTCCAGTGGAAGTTCCCGTTCGTCCAAAACCTCCCCGGGCCATAAGGCGACCGGCTGGTGGCCGGGCCGCTTTACTTTTTGCAACGGATACTGGACCTGTCTTAGCGTCGACGGAGGCACCCGCTGCAGTTCTAGCCGTGCCAGGCTTCGCCCCGGTGTACAGCGGTTGTGTAGCCACGGGTCCACCCATAGCGCGCCCCATCATCCAACCAACCATCAAGGGCATCCAGAGACCGCCGCCCGTAGATGCATGCTGCGGGGCCTGATTGTCGGAGGTGCCGCCAGGCTGCACCGCCTCTGACTTACTGACTTGGGGCGGTTTTTGGCAAGCTTGCGGACCGTGTTCAGCCTCACAGTCAGCAAGTGTTTGATATCGAGGCGCTACACGGGCATGTTCCGTCTGAGCAGTCGCAAATTGCGCCCTACAATAAGCCTCGGTAAACTCTCCAGAAGTGATGCAGCCATCAACCGTGGCGAACTGAAATGCGTCTAATTTTTCCTCGCCTTGCATCAAAGCAGCGACAGCAATGGCAGAGACGCCGGCGCCCATTGCTATAAGAGTCACCTTGCCCGAGCGCTTGCGGGTACTCGCTGTTTTGATCGAAGTCATTACCTAACCCTGTTAAGCCAATTTTGTTGATTGTTATAGATATAGTGTCCACCGCTGCAAATCGCCAACGATTTTAGCTTTTAATATGAAAAGTCCCCCTCTTCAGCCAACATGATTTAAATCTCTGGCACCCTATCAGCCCAAGGGGATGCAGCTTCGAAAGCTGCTGATGCTTGCAATACTGCAAGGTCGCGCATGCGCGGGCCGACAATCTGCAAGCCAACAGGCAGTCCTTTTTCTGTGAAACCGCAGGGAACTGAAGCAGCAGGGTTGTGGCTCATATTGAAAGGATATGAGAATTCTGCCCATTGGACCCAGTCCCATGGATGGTCTGGCCAGTCTTCAGGCATCAATCTATCTGCGGGAAACGCGGCAACAGAGACAGCCGGAGTAAGTAGCAGATCATAGTCCTCAAAAAAACGATGAATGGCTTCAACATACGAAAGTTTTCTAACACGCATGGCAACATAGTCAGCCGCCGAATGGTTCGCCGCACTTTCAATGCAGGCCACGAGGCCCGGGTCCATCTTATTCCGCCATTCTGGCAGAAACTTTTGATAGCCTAATTCATGTGCAGCCCAGAAGAAGCGAATAAGTTCTGGGCCCTGAGGGCCCCATGAGGGGGTAACCTCTTCAACCCTTGCCCCCATATCTTCAAAGACCTTCGCGCCAGCCTCCGCCAAAGCTGCAACGTCGGGGTCTACCCTTGCATGCCCAAGGTTTGGACTCCAGGCAACACGCAGGCCCTTGACCGAAGCGCCATCTAACTTTCGAACATATGGGGAGGGAGGAGACTCCAAACTGTAGTGATCCCATGGGTGGGGGCCAGAAATTGTTTCCATCATGAGGGCGGAATCGGCCACCGTCCGAGTCATAGGACCGATGTGACTAGTCTGATCATTAGAAGGAACTGGCCAATTTGGAACGCGCCCGAAGCTTGGCTTTAGTCCAAAGATTCCGCAAAAATGGGCTGGCATCCTAACTGACCCGGCACCATCAGATCCTTGATGCAGTGGCCCATACCCGGCAGCAGCGGCTGCACCGGCGCCTGCAGAGGATGCCCCGGCGTTGAGGCCATGGGCCCAGGGATTGTGAGTTATGCCTGTCAGAGGACTTTGGCTCACGCCCTTCCAACCAAATTCACTTGTAGTTGTCTTTCCCAGTGGAATAGCCCCCGCCATTTTAAGACGTTGGACAAATGGGGCATCAGTGTCCGGCTGATTACCTTTTTCAATCCAAGAGCCGCGTTCTGTAGGCATATCACCGGTAACGGCCAAGTCTTTAATCGTAACTGGCAATCCAAATAGCGCGCCTTGAGCTGCTCCTCTAGCAAGCTGGGATTCGGCTGCTTTCGCACGATCTAAAGCCCGGTCCCCATCAAAATAGGCAAATGCATTAATCTTTGGCTCCAATCTCTCTACACGATTTAGGATAGCCTGCATCACCTCAACCGGAGACACCTGTTTTGCTCGGATCATTGGAGCAAGCAAAGTCGCTGGGAGAAAACAAAGATCTTCGTCGGTCATTCTTTAGCCTCAATCCATCCGTGGTGTCTCAACATAATGACCGCGTTAATTTCCAGGCTGCAAGAAAAAGCTCTCCGAAAGCAAGAAATTCACACTATTCAGACAACACGGGCGTCTGAAAAACGAAATCGCACAATGAGGCACTGATGTCTGCTTAACTCCTCATGCAAGAAGAAGAGAGATCTAAGCGTCAGTTTAAAATTCCCTTAGCAACAACTATGAACAAAATTGCCAGTGCCCCTACGAACAGCGTAACTAGCGTTAGCCGTTTTTCAACAAATTGACGAATTGGTTCTCCAAACCGCCATAGCAACGAAGCTTCCAAAATAAAGCGGCCCCCGCGCGCAAGAAAACTGGCTATAACGAAGCTTCCAAAATCCATGGACATCGCGCCAGATGCGATAGTCACCACCTTAAAGGGGAATGGGGTAAAGGCAGCGAAGGCAACAATCATGAAACCCTGCTCAGCGTACAGAAGACGCAGGTCAGCCATAGCAGCTTGACCTCCATAGAGATTGATCAAAGCCCCACCAACCGTCGAAAAGAAAAGTGCGCCTATGGCATAACCTGCAATGCCCCCTAAAACCGATCCAACTGTGCAAATTCCTGCAAAAGCAAAAGATTGGGCCCGACGAGCGAGGCACATCGGAACGAGCAGCACATCAGGGGGGATTGGGAAGATAGAGCTTTCTATAAAGGCGATAATAAAGAGCCAGGTTTTTGCCGCTGGTTTTCCGGCTCTTTCTAGCGTCCAAATATAAAGGCGTTTTAGCATCAGGCGGCGGATCTTTCAGAATGTGGTTGCACAAAAGCCGCAGCAGCCGAGATCACCTCTGAACCTGCACACCTCTTTGTGGCGTTCTCTGAAATATGACGGCGAAAGGCACGGGCACCCCGACGGCCCTGGAAAAGGCCTAAAATATGGCGGGCAATTGCCTGCAGTCGATCCCCAGACCTAAGCCTTAGCTCTACATAAGGCAAAAGTGCCTCTATGACCTGTTCCTGTGTTTCAACTTGTGCTTGTTTTCCAAAAAAACGGGGGTCTACTTCGGCTAAGAGCCAGGGTTTTTGGTATGGCGCGCGACCGAGCATTACGCCATCGACACCATCAGCCATGGCTGCTGCCGCGGTATCAAGGTCCGAAATACCCCCATTTAAAATAATAGTAAGGTCTGGACGTTCCTGCTTAAGCTTTTGGACCAATGAATAATTCAACGGTGGTATATCTCTGTTTTCCTTTGGACTTAGGCCCTTAAGCCATGCCTTACGTGCATGGACTATGAAAACTTGGCAGCCAGAACCAGCCACAGTGTCGATGAATTCAAACAGCCGCGCTTCCTCATCGTCATCATCAACACCCAATCGACATTTGACTGTTACAGGAACTTCAACCGCGTCTTGCATGGACTTTATACAATCAGCGACAAGTTTGGGCTCACGCATAAGGCAAGCACCGAAAGCACCAGATTGAACCCGGTCGCTAGGACATCCACAGTTTAGGTTAATCTCGTTATACCCATAGCTAACGCCAATACGAGCAGCAGCAGCTAGATCCGTCATCTCGGACCCACCCAACTGAAGGGCAACGGGATTCTCTACAGGGTCGAAAGCAAGTAGACGTTCCTGATCGCCATTTAGAACTGCTCCCGTAGTAATCATTTCCGTGTAAAGGAGAGCGTGTCGCGTGAGGATGCGATGAAAGAATCGACAATGGCGGTCGGTCCAATCCATCATTGGCGCCACTGAAAACGATCTATGCTTGGCAAGAGGGTCAAAAAACATAGAGGTCTTGTGCCTGCAATTTATACTGGCGACAAGAACATGTGTGTGCGCTCTATTTGGGAGATCATATTGGCTGCAGCTGATTTATCAAATGATCAGAGCTCACTCGTGGCCTTTTTGGGTGGCGCAGGAGTTTTAGACGAAGACAGGCCACGACAAATTGAGACTCTGGGGGCAATTATTTTTCTAGCCGAAAAGAGAGCCTATAAACTCAAACGAGCTGTTTCCTATAGTTTTATGGATTTTAGTGATCTTAATAAACGTAATATTGCAGCTAAGTCTGAATTGCAGGTTAACCGGCGAACGGCGACAAACCTCTACTTAGGACTGACGCCTGTATACCGATTTGGTCAATCCTTTCGGCTAGGCGAGCTTTGTGAGGAACTCGACCCTGATCAAAGCGTCGCTGCGCACCTTGTGACTATGGAACGGTTCGAAGATGGACAGACCCTAGACCAGCTCGCCGAGGCCGGAAAATTAGATGGGGCGCTGATTGATCAACTTGCAGACACCATAGCTGGATTTCACGCAAAAACACCATCAGTCCGCCGCGAAAACGCAGCCAGATCACTGACCCAAGCGGCTCAGCGTACTCTTAGAGATATCCTAGTGGCAAAGGATTTACTTGGTGACTGCGTTGATCTCCTAAGTGAAAAAATGGAGCGGACTCTCACAAAAATGGCACCCTCTATCAACCATCGAGGAATGACAGGGTACATCAAACGACTCCATGGCGATCTGCATCTTGGTAATGTCGTCCGGATCAATGAAGAGGCTGTTATTTTTGATGCTCTAGAGTTCAATAGTGATATGGCTACCATCGATGAGCTTCACGACCTAGCTTTCCTCGTAATGGATCTTTGGGTTCGGGGGGCATCTGAGCTAGCAACGCGAACCTGGAGCCGATATCTAGCTGCGCGCGGTGCCTATGAAGGACAGGAGTTAGCTCCTCTATTTATTGCGATGCGGGCTGCTGTCAGAACAAAAGTTTCCCTTCACGCGGCATCGCTCACAGAGGGTAATGATAATGAAATCAAATTAGCCGAAGCCCGACGCTATCTTGACATGGCTTTGAGTGCGTTGACGGAACCTAAACCACGCTTGGTTGCAATCGGCGGGCTTTCAGGTTCGGGCAAAACGAGGCTCGCTCAAAGCTTAGCGCCGTTACTGGCCCCACCAGTAGGTGGAGTGCACCTTAGGTCAGATGCGATTCGAAAAAGGCGGGCAGGACAGCCCTTCGATGCAAAATTACCGGCTACAGCGTACACAGCTGCCGAGAATTTTGCTGTCTATGAGACCCTTATGAATGAGGCGGAGGAGGTTCTCCACCAGGGCAGACCCGTTATTGTCGATGCAGTATTCGCCAGGGAGTCGGAAAGAGAAGCCGCTGAAACAATTGCTAAACGTCTAAATATTCCATTCGATGGCTTCTGGCTGGATGTGGATCTCTTTGAACGACAAAAGCGGATCGAAAGACGGAAAAACGATATTTCAGACGCAACGCCTGAAGTTGCAGCTAGACAGGAAAGCTTTGAACTGGGCCAAATTCATTGGAAACGGCTTAATTCAATTCAGAGCCCTTTAGATAGGGTGACCGACGCCCTTCATCTCTAGGGATAATTAACCTCCATTAAACAAAGTCCCTCTGGCGGCGCTGTTGGTCCTGCTGCCGCTCTATTTTTTGCTTTTAATGCGATTCCAACATCGTCAGGAGCCCAAGCGCCTTCTCCAACGAGCACTAAGGTGCCAGCAGTTATCCTAACTTGATTATGCAAAAATGACCTGGCCTCAACATCGATCAATACTTCATCGCCCTGCCTCGAAACCTTGAGCTTCTCTAGGGTCTTAACGGGAGATTTTGCCTGACACTGCACGGCGCGAAAGCTTGTAAAATCATTCTTTCCAACAAGAAGATCTGCCGCGGCTTGCATCTTTGTTTCATCTAGAGGCTTAGCAAAAAACCAAACCTGTCCCCTCGCCAACGCAGGAGGACTCCTGCGGTTTAGAATGCGATAGCGGTAGCGGCGGCGAATTGCAGAAAACCGGGCGTCAAAACTGCTACCAACCTCAGAAACATCGATAACGGTCACAAGGTGAGGTCGGAGGTGAAAATTGCTTCCATCGCGTAAATTTTTCAATGGAAAGGATTGCTCCAAATCAAAGTGCGCAACCTGTCCCGCAGCATGAACGCCCGCGTCAGTCCTACCCGCACCCTGAACACGAGGGTTTTCACCAGTCAATCGCTGAAGTGCTATCTCAAGAGCTTCCTGCACTGACATCCCATTGGACTGCCGCTGCCACCCAACAAAATTGCTGCCATCATACTCAACTGTGATGCGATACCGTGGCATTAGAGAGCAAACGAGCCGCCCGCAGGCATCGGATAACCGCGAAGAAAGGAAGCGGCATCCATCATGGCTTTACCCGGTCGCTGCAATGCCTGGACCCGAATTGCACCCTTTCCTGTCCCAACGAGAAGTTTATCGTCAAGCAATTCGCCGGGATTACCTTGTCGGGCTTCCAATTGAGATGCTCCTACCTTGAATTCTTCGCCGCCAAAACTGGTCCAAGCCTTCGGAAAGGGTGAGAGAGCACGAACCTGACGCTCAATTTCAACAGCTGAACGTTTCCAATCGATCCAACAATCCTCTCTGGTGAGTTTATGGGCATAAGTAACCCCCAAGGAAGGTTGAGGTGTAGGTATAAGAGAGCCCGCCTCTATCCCGGTTAGTGTCGGACCGATAATACGCGCTCCGATCTCGGCAAGTTGGTCATGTAGACTACCGCCATTAGTTTGAGGGGTGATTGGCGCCACTTCTCTCAGCAACATCGGACCCGTGTCCAGGCCAGCATCCATTGCCATAGTAACTATACCCGTTTCAGAATCTCCAGCCATAATAGCTCGCTGGATCGGCGCAGCCCCACGCCAACGAGGCAAAAGTGAAGCATGAATGTTTATACAACCATAGCGCGGCGCTCTTAGGATGGCCTCGGGGAGAATGAGACCGTAAGCGGCAACTACAGCACAATCCAGGCCCAAGGCGATAAATGCTTCTATAGATTCGGTTGTTCGCAGGGACTTTGGGGTTCTTACCTCTATGCCAGCTGAAACTGCTGCTTCGTGGACTGGCGAATTTTTAAGCTTATAGCCGCGCCCAGCAGGCCGAGGTGGTTGAGTGTAAACAGCCACTATTTCATGGCCAGCTTCAATTAAGGCTTGGAGCGCCGGCACCGAAAAATCCGGTGTTCCCATAAAACCGAGGCGCATAGGTTCAATCCTTAGCGGAGCGCTTGCCCGCTCGCTGAGCCTTTAACTTTTTCATTTTAGCTAGAGCAATATTTCGCTTTAGCATGGACACGTGGTCGATAAACAAGATGCCGTCCAGATGATCAATTTCATGTTGAATACATCGGGCCAGCAATCCATCGGCCTCCGTCTCACACTGTGTCCCCGATTCATCCAAGTATGTAACTCTTACTCGTTCAGGGCGGCTAACGTCGTAGAAAACATCTGGAATCGAGAGACAGCCCTCGCTCATCAGACAGGTCTGGTCTGACATCCAGGTGATCTCTGGATTAACAAGTTTAAAAGGAGCCGGCAGATCGCCTTCTCTAGAAACATCAATCACAACGAGGCGCCGTTCATCGCCTACCTGAGGGGCGGCTAAGCCGATACCTGGCGCTTCGTACATTGTCTCTAACATTTGATCCAGCCGACGCCGAATTGCGTCATCAACAATATCGACTGACTTACAACGAGTTTTGAGGCGTCTGTCAGGAGCTATAAGAATCGGAAGGGCGGTCAAAACTAGGCTATCCTTTTCCAGTAACTATCTTTCACCGAAATTTTGCCATCGCGGAAGCTGTATATATCTACCCCACGGACGTCGATGGTTTCGCCATTTTTATAAGCCCCAGTAGCCTTAAACCTACCCACAACATGTTCGTCTCCGAACATAACTTCGGTTTCAGAAAACCGGAGGGTATCGATTACGGCTGCTCGTGATTCAAGCGCTCTACGAACGGCTTCTCTTCCTTTGACTATTTGGCCGTCTGGCGCATCAGGTCCCTCATGCAACCGCCACTCAAAATCATCGGTGACGTTCTGGAGAATGCCGTCTACATCTCCTTTATTAAACGCCTTACCAAAAGCTTTCAGAACGGTCATTGCCGTTTCGCGTTCAATTGCACCCATCGCTGGCCCTCCTTATAGCGACAATGTTTATAAGATAATGCCGCCCCGAATGGTCAAGCATGTTGCAGGTATTCATGCTAGTTTTTTATTAGCAATGCCAATTGGTGCACCATCAACTATTGGAATTCGAATGCGTTTGTTGGTGATAACAATCTTTACAGCTCTGATATTGCCAACGTCAGCTCGCAGTGAATGCAAAGTTGCACCCCAGCCTCAACTGGAAACAGCTCCCGTTGAAATTGAGACATCGGCTGGAAAGCATTTGTTTATAGTTGAGCTGGCCGTAACAGGCCAACAGAGAACTTGCGGCCTTATGATGCGAAAACAGCTCGACCCACATTCAGGAATGCTCTTTAAGCAGCCTTCAATTGGCCCAGCTTGGTTCTGGATGAAAAACACCCCGCAGCCCCTCGACATGCTGTTTCTAGATAAAGGGGGTAGGGTGCTAATGCTGGCCAAGCACACTATACCCTACTCCAAGAATCCCTATGGAACCTCGGGCAATGTAGCAGCTGTGCTTGAAGTTACCGCAGGCACAGCCTCCCGCCTTTCAATTAAAATAGGCGACAGGATCGTCTTCAATTGGTTTGAAGAAAAATAGGCCTCAATCAGCCTTGGATTCATTCTCTTCCGCTGCTGGCTCTTCAAGAAGATCCTCAAGAGCTGGCGCTTCGTCGGCATCGAGGTCGTCATCGAACTCAAAACCTTCATCGCGGCTTAGGACATTCTCACCACGGGCTTGAGCATCTGCTTCATCAGCCGAGCGAGCTACGTTTGCTGTAACAGTCACCACCACTTCGGGGTGTAACCGCACACGCACTCCATGAAGGCCTAAGGTCTTGATCGGGCGCTCTAACTCGACCTGACGGCGATCTATGGAGGTGCCAGCCTCCACCATTGCGTCAGCAATATCACGGCTGGATACAGATCCATAAAGTTGACCAGTATCCCCTGCAGATCGGATCAATACCACAGACATGCCAGTCATCTTGCCAGCAACGGCCTCAGCCTCCTGGCGACGTTCTATATTTTGAGCCTCTAGCTGAGCTTTCTGGGTTTCAAAATAAGCTATGTTGTCTTTGGACGCGCGAAGGGCTTTCTTCTGAGGTAAAAGAAAATTACGGGCATACCCGTTCTTTACTTTTACTACATCGCCCATCTGGCCGAGATTCTCGACACGCTCAAGCAGAATAATATCCATTAGACTTTACTCCCGGTGTCCGCCAGCAGGCGCGGATCAGCGGATAATGTAGGGCAGGAGCCCGATGTGACGAGCACGCTTGATTGCCTGAGCAAGCAAGCGTTGTTTCTTTGCCGATACAGCCGATATGCGACTGGGCACAATCTTACCGCGCTCGGTCAAAAAGCGCTGAAGCAATCGCACATCTCTGTAATCTATTGCCGGCGCGTGAGGGCCCGAGAACGGGCACGACTTCTTGCGTCGAAAAAACGGCCGGCGGCCGCCGCCCATTGCCATCAGGAATTCTCCTCTTCGATGGTGTCAGCGTCTTCGCGGTCAGCGCGACCACGCACGTCATCGCCATCATCGCCAAAATCATCATCTCGGTCATCCCGAGAACGGCGCCGGTCATCACGGTCACGTCGTGACATCATTGGTGACGGAGCCTCTGTCACCTCATCGATTTTCACTGTCATGAACCTTATGACGTCCTCAGACAACCGCATCTGACGTTCTAATTCATTAACCGCATCTGAATTCGCCTCTACGTCAAACATGACATAGTGCCCCTTGCGGTTCTTTTTAATCCTGTAAGCTAGAGATTTAAGGCCCCAATGCTCGCGCTTGAGGACCTTGCCGCCATTCTCTTCGATCAGCGTGGCATAATTGTCTGCCAAACCTTCGACTTGAGCAGGCGACATATCCTGCCTAACAATGAATACGTTCTCGTAGTAACCCATAACCGGTTCATACCCGCGTATGGTTGGAAAAAAACTCGACAGCAGGCCGCGCGAAAAAAATCGCGGATCCGGCCGGCCGTCGACGAAGGCGCTGTTATACAGATGCCACGCATCAAATCAACCCGCTTCTAACAAAGATTGCTGATTTATATATCGTGTCGCGACGATTTGCCGGCAGGGCCTTGGCCCGAAAAGCTCCTGCCGTTAAGTTCAAGCAGCAAGTTCAGGCTCTTCGATGGGCCATGTCAGCGCCCTATTTTTTGGATATGACCGATTCTATAAGCAAAATAGTTAAGAGATTTCAGGAGACCCATGCCAACATCTACCCGCACATTTTTCGTTAGCCTTTTGGCTTTTACCGGAATATTTCTTTTCATAGAAACTGCCTCTGCAGCTAATCCCAAATCACTTGGACGTTTTAGAGATTGGGAAGCATACACTGCTGATGAGAAGGGCAGTAAAATTTGCTATGCGCTGACTTCCCCAAAGGAGTCCATAGGGAACTACTCGAGGCGCGACCCTGTGTTTCTTATGGTCACACGGCGCCCCACTGATAACGTTTATGATGAAGTAAGTGCAATTGCGGGGTATACATACCAGAAGAACAGCAAGCCGACCCTTTCGATAGGTTCTAACCGCTTCATTGCTGACGCTGTAAGTGATGTTGCATGGCCGCAAGTTAAAGATGGCCAAACACTTCTATCCAGAATGACGGCTGGAACCGCCCTTGAACTCAAAGGTACTTCGTCACGTGGCACCCTTACAAAAGACATTTTCTCTCTTCGCGGCTTCACGGCCGCCCTTAACGCGGTAGCTAATGCATGTCCAAAACGGTGATTGATCTCGTTGGTCTAAACAGAGATGAGCTTGCAAATGTGTTGGAACCACATGGTCTTAAAGGTTACCGGATAGGGCAAATTTGGCAGCAGATCTATCGATTGGGTGCTGTAAACTTTGACTGCATGACCACCATTGCGAAGTCTGCACGGCAGGGCTTGTCCAACAACTTTATTGTGGGCCGGCTTAATATTGAAAGCGCGCAGATATCGAAAGATGGAACCCGAAAGTGGTTATTTAAACTTCATGATGGCTCACTCGTCGAAACAGTGTTCATTCCTGAAACCGACCGAGGCACGCTATGTGTTTCATCCCAGGTGGGCTGCACTTTAAACTGCCAGTTTTGCCACACCGGCACTCAGAAGCTTGTCAGAAACCTCTCTTCACAAGAAATACTAGCTCAAATCCTAACAGCAAAGGACGAGCTCGAAGATTGGCCAGCGCCCCGTCCTGATCGGAAGCTTACAAACATAGTGTTAATGGGAATGGGAGAGCCACTATACAATTTTGATAATGTAAAAGACGCTATGCTTATCGCTTTGGATCCAGAGGGCCTTGGCTTTTCACGGCGTCGGATCACTCTCTCAACAGCCGGTGTGGTGCCGATGATTGGCCGCGCAGGGAAAGAAATTGGTGTAAATTTAGCTATTTCCCTGCACGCTACTAACGACCAGATCCGAGATAAAATCGTCCCAATTAATAAAAAATATCCCCTTAATGAACTGCTAGATGCTTGCCGCGCCTACCCAACACTAAACAATGCACGGCGGATCACTTTCGAATATGTAATGCTAAAAGACGTGAACGACCGAGATGAACACGCACACGCCCTAGCGGAGATGCTGAAAGACATCCCAGCCAAGATCAATCTTATACCCTTTAATCCATGGCCAGGCGCAGCGTTTGAACGCTCCTCAAAAGACCGTATCCAGCGATTCGCTGGGATCTTAATGGATGCAGGTTATCCAAGCCCTGTCCGGACACCCCGAGGAGAAGACATTCTTGCCGCTTGCGGGCAACTAAAATCCGCCACGGAAAAGGTCCGTCGTGCCCGCCCCGGAGCAGCTGCTGCTTGATCTACAACCCACCGCTTCAACAAACGGTTCCCAGCACAATATTAAAATTGAAGCTTGTTCTGAATGGATCAGCTTTCCATTTTTAAACTCAATGTTAATCACGCGTTGCGGTGAGGGTTGCGCCTAGCTAACTTCAGTGTCTACTGATCAGGAAAGCTAAAACGAATGCCCTTCAATGCCGAATCTGCGCTACGCGCAAATCCCCCCGCGCCAGCTCAACCCTGGAAGGGTTTCCCAAAATATAATTTCGTTGGAGGGCATAATGATGCCGCAAGCATCCCAGCTATTGAGCTCGCGGCTTCAGTCACTTCTATCTTAGGTCGTGAGGGAAGAGACCTAGCCACCTATGGCCTACAAAGTGGGCCTCAAGGCTACAGACCATTTAGAGAAGCTATTGCTTCGATGCTAAATCGCCGCGCTGGAATGAAGGAGAACCAGAGCTCCATTCTCGTAACCTCCGGCTCACTCCAAGCACTTTCGTTGATTTTTGATCTCTTTCTCGACCCTGGTGACGTCGTATTCTTGGAAAAGGCTTGCTACGGGGGCACTCTATCCCGCTTAAGAGCCCGATCCGTTGAGTATATTGGAGTAGAGTTAGATGAAGAGGGAATGCAAGCCGACGCTCTGGACGAGGCCATCAAACAGGTAAAGTCGGCTGGCAAGCGCCCAAAAATGATCTACACCATTCCCACAGTTCAAAATCCAACGGGTCGCGTCATGTCGGAAGCCCGGCGGCGGCACATCCTAGCTGTTGCGGCAGAACATAACCTGCCTATCTTCGAGGATGACTGCTATGCAGATTTGATATTTTCTGGAGGCCGTCCTCCAGCAATTCGTGCCCTGGATGAGGATGGACGTGTCGTATATTGCGGCTCATTTTCTAAATCGATCGGGCCAGCCATTCGCGTAGGTTTTATAGCTGCTGACTGGCCAATTCTTTCCAGACTTCTGCCGTTAAAAACCGATGGTGGCACTGGAGCCATCGAGCAAATGGCCCTCACAGAATATGTAGCCACAAAATTTGATGCACATGTTGCCAGCCTAAATCAAACCTTAAAGATAAAGGCTGAAGCTATGGCAGACGCCATTGACGAGTATTTTGGGGCTGCTGCCGAGTTTGAAAAACCTCAAAGCGGCATTTTCTTATGGTTAAAACTTCCAGGCTCAGTTGATACCTCTCGCCTCTTTCAAATAGCTGGTGCTGAGGGTGTTGCCATTAATCCTGGAGTTGAGTGGTCAACCGTCGAAGCTTACGGCAAAAAACGTCTTCGCCTTTGCTTCGCCAATCCTTCAGTTAACGAGATTAGAGAAGGCATTTCGAAACTTGCAGACATTTGTCACCGCGAATTCGGTGTCCCCCAGCGCAGCGCCAACATTCAGCGGTGATAACTGATATGAAGCAACAGCGATTTGACCTCATAGTTGCTGGCTCTGGAGCGGCAGGACTTTCAGCAGCCGTAACAGCCGCTGAGTCAGGTGCTCGTGTCGCCATCCTCGAACGCGCTCCCAAAGATGAAAGGGGCGGTAATACGCGATACACCGAATCATTTTGGCGCATGCAATCCAAGGACGAAGTGGCCGATGATTTTACTCAACGTCTCGCCGAAAATGCGGGTGGTTGGCTAGATCCCGAGGTAACCAAGGACTGGACACGAGAACAGAGTGGGTGGCCAGCTATATTGAAAGCACACCCAGCTCTTGGCCCCGACCTAATCCAAACGTGGGGAGAACAAGCGGGACCAACATTGCGTTGGCTAGAAAGTCAGGGAGTTAAATTCGACTTTCTTCCAAATTATTTTATCACAGTATCAACAACCAGAATGTCACCCATTGGCGGTGGCCGTGCTATCGTGGAGGCCCTTGCCGCGCGAGCGGAAGAATTTGAAGACCGCGTATCCTACATCTATGAAACAGCCGCCGAGCGATTAATCCAAGATGAAACCGGCCGCATCCAAGGCATTATCGCGAAGGGTCCAAGCGGCTATATCAGTCTCGAGGCACCGAGTGTAATTCTTGCAACAGGGGGCTTCCAAGGTAATGCCGAGATGATGGCAAGATACTGTGGGCCCGCGGCTCAGTGGACACGGCCAATAGCACGAGGTGGATACTATAACAGAGGCGAGGGCGTCACGATGGGCCTCCAGGCAGGCGCCGCTCCGGCAGGAGATTTTGGTAGCTTCCACGCCCAGCCTGTTGATCCGCGCTCAGGTGAAGCAGAGCCAGTAGTTTTGACTTACAGCTACGGGATCCTTTTAAACCGTGAAGGGAAACGCTTCACCAATGAGGCCCCCGCTACAGTAGACGCAACTTACGAAGCCACCTCACGCGACATTTTAAAACAAAGTCAAGGTATGGCATGGGCAATTGTGGATGGCCAAATTGACGACGTGCCAAATTGGAGAAAGGCCGTTCGTTCAGACCAACCAGAGATTATTGCAGATACTTTGGACGGGCTTTTGGCAAAGCTCGACATCGACGCAACAGAAGCTAGACGCACGATTTCATCCTTCAATAACGCTTGCCCAGACCCTAGCGGATTTGATCCAATAAAGACGGATGGCCTGGCTGTCACAAAACTATCACCGCCAAAAACACATTGGTCCCGAAAGCTGCAAAAGCCACCCTTTCGCGCCTGGCCTATTGTGTGCGCTACCTGCTTCACTTTTGGTGGCTTGAAGATAGATTCATCTGCCCGAGTGATTGACCATGACGGCCATCCAATTCCTGGGCTTTACGCCGCTGGTGAGACAGCGGGGATGTATTTTAGGACATACACTGGCTCCACTTCAGTCATGCGAGGATGCGTTTTCGGCCGAATCGCTGGTGCCCACGCAGCCCGTGCGGCTAACCAGGGGGCAGCATGACCCAACGCATAAATGGTCTTAACGAGGTCATTCATAAATATGACGCGCTGCTGGTTGATCTTTGGGGCTGTGTCCACAATGGTGTCCAGGCGTACCCCCAGGCTGTTGATGCTCTGCTGAAAGCCAAAGAAAAAGGGTCAAAAGTCTGCCTTCTCTCTAATGGGCCACGCCGCGTCTCCGCAATTCTAACGCGATTAGACGAATTGGGTGTGCCTC
>JAURGE010000019.1 GCA_030833925.1 Alphaproteobacteria bacterium | reverse complement strand
TGAGGGAAGCATACTCAACGATGACCACCTTTGCATCGGCCTTCCCATAGAAGACATCATCTTCACGAATTTCCGGCGCGGTAGTCGCCACGCCCGAAGGCTCGCCTACCGCTGATGGGCCAACAAATATAGAAAGTGCGAAAATTGCGCTTGTGATATTTCTCAATATTTTCTGCATAATGATGACTCTTACCCCTATATCATGTGTTTTTAATGGTTTCATGCACTGGCCTGCAACCTCAATATCTCTCAAAGACGGGGACAAGTTGTCGAAAGTAGGGCGCTTTTGAAAATGTGATCTCACAAATTTCGAGTGCTGAAGGTATGTTTCTAGATAACCCTTGCGCTGATACAGGCATCGAGGCAGATATATTTTTGGGATAAGTTGTTTCTAAGGATTTGAACCGTCGACCGGTCTCCTGTAAAAGACCGTCTCGTCAATTTAAATATGACTTCAGAAAGTGTTTCAGGAGACTTTCCTAGAGCCTGTTTGAATAAATTAGCTCGATGTGAAAATTTCATTATAAGAGATACTTAGCCGGGTTAGCACAGTGGTAGTGCAGCGGTTTTGTAAACCGAAGGTCGGGGGTTCAAATCCCTCACCCGGCACCATCTGCTTTTTTTTGAGGTTAAATTGCATTGAAAACTACGCTTGGTTTTTCAATCATCAAAATAGTTCACGCTAACTCTAAGTATCCTTTGGATTTTATAAGCGCGGATAGTTCTCTAGCAGAAACTTCATGAGACTTACCCGAAGTGTCTAAATGTGCATCCGCCTGGCTGTAGAGTGCTTCCCGGGATTTTAGGATAGCGTTCAACTGTTCCATCGCCTCGCTGTTCCCAGCCATGGGACGGGTGTCACCCTGATCTCGCACACGGCTCATGTGCTCGTCTGGTTTGGCAGAAATCCAGATTGTGTGGAACCGTTCCAGCAACGTCTTTAGCGTGGATGGCTCCGCAACAATGCCGCCAGCAGCAGCCAGTATAAGGCTGTCATAATTTTCGATGGTTCGCTCTAACGCCTGAGCTTCTAGATGCCGATAACCTTCCTGCCCATAGAGGTCCATGACCTCGCTCACAGGCATTCCGGCCAGCTCTTCGATTTCAGAGTTAAGTTCTCGGAATGGTGTATTGAGTGCCGCGCCAGCAGCCTGACCCAGCGTAGACTTACCTGCCCCACGGAGGCCAATCAAACAAATACGCCGACCACGAGGGCGAAAGCTTTTATCGTCTTCCAGAGCGGCTAAAGCTTTTGCCCGAGCCTCCGGCGATGCGCTGTCAAAGAGTGCTGCAATCTTAAGACTGTCCGGCGCTCGAAGTACTTCGTTGCTGACCAGATGCTCTACATTTTGGCCCAGAGCTTTGGCAATCTTGTAGAGCAGGCCTATGGATAAATTTCCTTCGCCTGTTTCTATCTGCGCTAAATAGCGAGGAGATACGCCAGAAATTTCAGATAAGACACGACGTGGAATGCGCTGCAGTTTACGAGCGTTTTTTACGCGAGCGCCAACCTGTCGCTGGAGAGCTTCCGCTCCAATCTCCAGATTGTCCAGTTTTTGGGTTCCGCTAGTCACGTATTGAAGGTCCTGCTCGTCAGACATTCTGGATATCTGCTCAATAAGTCTCGACGTGATAACGACCAGCCTCGCGCATAGTATCCCGAACATTAATCCAGGACTGCCCAAGCTTTTCCGCTATGTCTGAGAAAGATTTTTCTACGCCTTCTTCCATACCTCTTAGACCACAAATGTAGATGTAGGTGTTTGGGTCGGATAGAAAATTGGCGACAATTTTCTCTTCAGCCAACATTCGATCCTGGACATATTCTCTTGGCATTCCGGGGAGGCGGCTAAACACCAAATGCTTCTCCAGCAATTCGTTCGGAACTTTCGAGAGAGGACCGAAATAAGGAAGGCTTTCAGGTGTGCGGGCTCCGAAAAACATTAACATGCCGCCTGATTTTTTTCCGACCGTTCGTTGTCGGCGCATGGTGAACGCCCGCATGGGAGCGGATCCGGTACCGGTACAGATCATTAAGATCCGAGCCTCAGGATCTTCTGGAAGCAAGAATGTGGCCCCAAAAGGCCCGGTGACCATAACTTTATCACCTTGCTTTAAATCGCAGATAAAATTTGAACAGATACCGTCCTGCTCGCGCTTAATTGTCAGTGAGACGTTGTTGTAGTTTGGCCGTTCACCGTCCCTTGGGCTTGATACCGAATACAGGCGCGGCAAGTGCGGTTTGCCGTTTTTATCCGTTCCAGGTGTGATAATTCCAAGGGATTGTCCTTCAAGCACTGGGAAAGGTTTGCCGCCAAAATTTAAAATGATATGGCGGACGTCCGTTTCGCTATCTTCGTGGGTTAGCCGATAGTTGCCCTGTATTGTTGCTTCAACGGGATTCGCAATGTTGTAGAGATTGACTGTTGGCTTTGCCGCCGTTGCTGGCGCACGTGATCTGCCGCCTGCACCCTGGTGGGCTTCTGCGAGTAGCGCCGCCACAACATCATCCAGGGCTTCAACTGTGTCCTCTGAGCTTGCTCCAATGTCTTCCTGCGCCGGAAGTTCGCTCCAACTATATTGATCCTCAAGCGTGTATGCCTTCGTTACCACACGCCATTCGTCGATTGAGCCCGTCGGACAAACCGGTATGCATGCCATGCAGTGGTCGCACTTTGAGGCGTCAACGACCACATTGTTGTCGTCATGCTCAATAGCTTCAATTGGGCATGTCATTTCGCATGTGTAGCAACGGATGCAAATCTCAGGATCGATCAGATGCTGCTTTAGCGGCTCCATCATACGCAAAGACTCCTGTCGAAAGCGATTTAGGCCATGTGAAGTTTTACGTATTCAAAATCACCAGACTGGTTGTTGATACCAATGCGTGGAGGAGCAATCCATCCGGCATAGTCGCCAGGTTCCTTGACCTGGACCATAAGCGACTGAACGTATTCACCGTCACTTTTGGTTGGTAGCCAAGTTTTTACACCCTCGTCGTATTCCGCCTGGGAGACGATTTTACCAGAAGGGTCGAATAGGCGATTTGAGAACACACCGATCTTTCGGTTGAAGCTTTCGTGAGGCAACTCCAATCTGAATTGAATACCGGTCTGTTCGATGATTTTGTTCCAGCGTCCAATTCCCCCCGCGGCATCGCGGGTATAGTCATCACGCAGTCGCATGTTGATTGCGGTCAGGGCGGGGGCTTCCTTCTGAACGGCTTTGCCGTCCTCGAAATTCCAAACCAGATATGTATCAGAGGTCAGTTTATGGTCATCGTCTATCCGGTGTTCCTGATAGCGCCCTTTTATACCTGCGTTGAACGCATTTGCCGCGTTTGTTGACACTTCCTGGCCGAATAGATCTAGCGATAGCGTGTAATGCAGGTTGAGCTTCTTTTGAAGGGTTGGGAGGTCGATAACTCCTAAAGCCCGGACCCTAGGTATGTCGAAGGGATCATCAATGCCGGCCTCTTTCATCGCTTCACAAGTGCGCTGAATTGTGCGGCCCACACCAGTTTCACCAACGAACATATGATGTGCTTCTTCCGTCAACATGAAACGGCAAGTGCGCGATAGAGGATCAAAGCCCGATTGCGCTAAGCTCTCAAGCTGCATCTTCCCGTCGCGGTCAGTGAAGTAAGTGAACATAAAGAAGGAGAGCCAGTCGGGGGTTTCTTCATTAAAGGCGCCGAGCATACGGGGCGCTTCATTTGAGCCGGACTGGCGGCGAAGTAAGTCATCTGCTTCTTCTCTGCCATCTCGTCCAAAATATTTGTGCAGAAGATATACCATTGCCCAAAGATGGCGGCCTTCTTCAACATTAATCTGGAAGAGATTTCGCATGTCGTAGAGAGAAGGAGCGGTCAGGGCGAGAAAGCGTTGCTGTTCTACTGATGCGGGCTCTGTGTCGCCTTGGATGACAATCAGCCGTTTCAGCATGTTTCTGTATTCACCAGGGACTTCTTGCCAAACGGGGTCTCCTGCATGTTCGCCGCAAGGGATCCGTCTATTTTCTACTTCGGGGGACAAAAGAACGCCCCACCGGTAATCAGGCATCTTTACGTAGTCGAATGTAGCCCATCCCTTTGGATCTACTGATACGGCAGTTCTGAGGTAAATCTCTGACTGTTGGAATTGCTTTGGTATTAATGAATTCCACCAGTTCAGATAACCTGGATGCCATTTTTCCAAGCCCCGCAGGACACGTCGGTCTGATGAGAGCCCAACATTATTGGGAATGAGTGTATCGTAGCTCACATTCAGTAATTCAGTCATGGCAAACTCTCCCATCTTTCCTCGAATCAGATTCGTTCCATATCAAAATCAGCTCGGATACCGGTTCCGTAGCGCTTTAGAGCTCCATCACCTCCAACCGCATTTGGCCGGTTGAATATCCAATTTTGCCACGCAGTCAGACGGCCAAAGATACGCGTTTCCATTGTCTCCGGCCCTGAAAAGCGCAAATTTGCTTCCATTGCGGTCATGGCATCTGGGCTAAAAGATGCACGCTCTTCCATAAAAATGCGCAGTTCATCTTCCCAATCGATGTCATCGTAAATGTAGGTAACCAGACCATGCTCGTCAGCAGCCTCAGCCTCTAGGTCTTCACCAATTTGTTCTCTAAGAAAGTCAACGTGTTCGGGGGTGCCTAAGAAACGCGTTTGAATGCGAGTTAGGTCATTGGCCATTGGATATTGACCAAAGTTGGCCTCCGACAGTTTTAACTTTGCAATTGGCCTTTCGTCGCCTTCAAATTCATCGAGCATCATATAAGAGCGGTCGGCGGCCCATAGTATTTCGGCCAACGTACCGGCAAAACAGGAGCCGTGTTCGACAATAGCGATTATGGACCTAGAGGTTACATCTAGTCTTTTGAGAACACGCTTCCAAAGCTGAAGGATTTCGTTGGCAAGCCAGTGATCCTTAATACTCAGCAATGCTGCTTCATGGGCCAAAACCAACTCAGGGTTTCCCTGAGTTCGTATCACCCAAAGACCGAGTTCCATCTCATTAAGTCTGAGATGAAGGATTGCGTCATCAAGTTCTCGCGCAAGCCTGAGTAAATAGGACTGATCGCCCGCTTTCGTTAGAGCTTCGGAATTATCGGGTGGAGAGTTTTCCGGGCCTTTGATGGTTATCGTCGCCTTTCGAAACTTCCTGTCCAATTCTATATCAATGAGGGAATAGGAGATTGATCCGTCATCTGAGATTTGGCGATCCAGAGGCCCTAACTTGATCCCTTGGCCGGCAACTTTGTTTGAACTGGCGGCTAATTCCTTTGCACGTTCTACCACTGTCTCGTTGAATTCCGAGTTTGGAATGACCTCGTCGACCAACCCCCATTCTTTGGCGCGTTTGCCTTTTACTCCCTCTTCCATTGAGCAGAAGATATCGGCCCGGTCCCTGCGCACTTTGCGCTTGTCCGTGACTCGAGTAAGGCCGCCAGTCCCAGGAAGAACTGCTAATAGAGGGACTTCTGGTAAGGCTACGCTCGAGGAACTATCGTCTGTGAGCATGATGTGATTGCAAGCCAGAGCTAATTCATAACCGCCTCCAGCACAGGCTCCCCTGATTGCTGCTATATAGTTCTGGCCTGAGTCTTTGAGTGCGGCCTCGTAGGTGTTCCGCGTCTCATTGGTAAATTTGCAGAAATTAACTTTATGGCTGTGGGCTGCGCCGCCCAGCATCCGAATGTTTGCTCCAGCGCAGAAGACCTGGTCTTTGCCGGAACGCATGACGACCACCTTTACTTCGGGATGTTCAAATCGCATCCGCTGCACGATATCTGAAAGTTCAATATCAACACCAAGGTCGTAGGAATTTAATTTCAATTGATAGCCGTCAAAGAGGCCGGCGTTTTCGTCAACGTCCATGTAGAGATTTGCTACAGCGTCATCGTATTCGACCCGCCAGTGGCGATAACGAGACGGATCAGTTTGGAAGTCGATCGTTTTTTTCACGAGCCCAATTCCTCAAACATCATAAGCAGCGTTTTTGCATGATAATGCGATATTTTGAAATCTGTAAAGAAGAATATGCAAGAAATTTCAAATTATTTTACATATATAGCAATATATTGCATTTTTTAAATAAACAGGCCTCTCCTGCGTCGGCCTCGTTTTTCTCTTGTTACCTTCGTCTGTGATTAATCTGAGCCTGGTGCCAGGTTAAATCGTAAAGGCTGCTTGGAATTCGTTTATTAAGAGTGCGATCCAGGAGGACAATTCGGCCTAAGATCGGTTAGCGGCTCTCTCGCGTTTTAGAGCATAAAGTCCTGACGCGATTACAATGCTGCCTCCTGTGAGTGTCCAACGGTCTGGAAAATCTCCGAAGACAACCCATCCCAGAACAACGGCAAAAAGAGGCATCGCATAGGAGAAAGGTTGGAGGGTTGAGGCCTCTGCATTTCTATATGCAGATGAGAGAAGTAAATGACCGCATGCCCCTAGAAGGCCAATTGCCACCAGCCATGCCCAGCCTTCTGGTGTCGGGGGCTTCCAGAAAAATGGTGCGGCGGCGGAAAAGAAAACAAACCCCACCATTGCTGAGTAAAGAGTTGTTGTCTCAGCGCTGTCCTTTGCTCCCACCACTCGTAACAGGATCTGGAATGTTGCCCAGCAGCACGCGCCCCCCAATGCAATAAGGGAAGCTGGTTCAAACACTGTTGAGCCTGGCCGTATGATTACGAGCACGCCAATAAAGCTAACGGCTACCGCTAGTATCCGGCGAGGGCCGATTTTTTCTCCTAGAAATACAGCGGCTAATGCCATCACAAGAATTGGAGCTGCTGCCAGGATAGCGTGAACATCCGCCAGTGGCATCACTCGAACAGCAACGATGAAGGCAGTCATTTGTCCAATCATTATAATCCCGCGAAGCAACTGAGTTTTTGGCCTCGCAGACTTAAAAGTCTTGCTGAAACCCTTATGCCCAGCCAATGTTAGGCTGAATATAAGGAAAACCCAGAAACGGATGGCCAAGATTTGTGGGACGGCTAAACTCGCGGTCAGGTGTTTGGAAATCGCGTCCATGGATGCCAGAAGTAGCATCGCTAGCAAAAGAACCGTTATAGCAAATCCAGGGCGGTTGGGACGTTGAGGCTCAAACATGGTTCTCATCATAAAGCAAGTTTTACGCACTGGCGTATCATGTACCCAAACTTACAAATTAAAATTTAAGACCGAATAAATAATTGGAGAGGTTCCATGAAAGAAATGGCAACTGGATATGGGCTTGTTGAAGGACCAGTTTGGCATGATCAATTGGGGCTGCTCTTTAGTGATGTTCCCAATGGTGGGGTTTTTCGCATTGCTAAGAACGGGGACGTAAGCCAACAGGTGCCAAAGCGTCGGGGAATTGGAGGAATGGCGCTCCATGCAGATGGCGGATTAGTAATGGGAGGAAAGGACATAGTTGTAGCCGATATTGATGGTTCCAACATGGACGTCCTTCTAGCGGGCGCTGATACCAAAGCGGGAATTGGTTTCAACGACTTAACAACAGACGCTGCCGGTCGTGTCTATGTTGGTGATTTGGGTTTTCGCGTGTTTGGCGGCGGTGAACCAAAGCCAGGATATCTGCATTTGATTGATCTCGATGGAAGTGACCGTATCATTTCTGATGGGATAATGCTTACGAATGGACTTGGATTTTCGCCTGATGGAAAGAGGCTCTATCACTCCGACGCGCGGGCCGATGTAGTCAGGGTATATGACGTATTCTCTGATGGCTCAGTTAGTGCTTGGAGGCCCTTTGCTACTATACAATCCGGAGAAACCCCCGATGGTCTTGCTGTCGCTGCGGATGGTTCGGTATGGGTAGCTCTAGCGCATGGTGGATCTGTTGCTGTCTACGAACCTGATGGTCGATTAAGGCAACGGGTGTCTGTTCCCCTGCCAATGGTAACAAGTGTCTGCTTCGGTGGAGATGACTTGCAGGATCTGTATATCGTTACTGGCAGTCGCGGAGGCCCAAGTGAGAACTGTGGTAGCGTATTTGTCATGCGCTCGCCCGTTGCTGGGCTGCCTCTATCACTCGCAAAAGTAAAGCGAAGGTAGCTACTTGATCACCTCAGCTCGCATCAATCCAGAATATCAATTGTTCATCTAGTGATAGCTTTATTCGGCGGCAGCTGCTGAGGGCAGGCGTTCAAGACGGAAGCCTCGATAGCCATCGGCAACGACCTCCTCACATATGCGACGGTAAGTTCCTACTCCGGCTATATAAGGCATAAACAGGCGTGGTTTGCCTGGAATGTTAGCGCCCATGTACCAGGAATTGGCTTGAGGAAAGAGCGTTTTGTGAGCGACTTCCTGCACATGGTCCACCCATTTATCTTCCGCCGATATTTCTGGCTCGATAAGCTCGAAGTTTTCCGCCCTCATGTGCACCATTGTATGCACAACAAGTTCTACATGCTGTTCTATCGAAGTGAGCATGTTGCTCTTAACTGAAGGGCTGCCCGGGCCAGTGATCATGAACAGATTGGGGAAGCCTTCACTCATTAATCCCAGATAGGTCCTGGGACCCGCCACCCATTTTTCCTTTAGTGCCAATCCATTTCTGCCGCGTATATCAATATTGAATAGGGTACCCGTCATTGCATCGAACCCTGTCGCAAAAACAACAGTATCAAATTCATAAAGGTTGTCGCCGACGCAAATGCCGCTTTCGGTCATGCGTTCGATTGGTTCTTGACTAATGTCGATAAGGTCGACGTTGTCTCGGTTAAAAGTCTCGTAGTAGCCGCTATCAACACATATACGTTTTGTACCGATGGGGTGAGATTTAGGAGCTAGGATCTCTGCCGCCCTTTTATCCTTAACAATCTCGAATATTTTATTTCGGACAAATTCTGACATGGTGTCATTGGCAGGTTGACTAGTTAAAATATCATTGAAAGCTGCGAGGAAGCCTGAACCTCCATTTTTCCATTGTGCCTCTAAAGTTGCTCGTCGTTCTTCCGCATTTACTTCTAGAGCGGATTTTTCACCCCTAGGCCTGGTATTTCCTTGGTGAGAATTACGCATCAACTCCCGTTTATTGGCGTAACCCTCTTTCCATGACCGCGAATATTCAGCAGTCATTGGCGCATTGCGCGTTGGGATTGAGAAGTTCGCGGTGCGTTGAAAAACAGTAAGATGATCAGCTTCTTTGGCAATCTCAGGTATTGCTTGAATGCCGGAGGAGCCAGTTCCAATTACCGCGACGCGTTTGCCATTAAAGTCGACCTTTTCATGCGGCCAGGCACCCGTGTGATATGTTTCGCCCTTAAATTGCGAGAGTCCTTCAATCTCTGGCACCTGCGCTGTTGAGATGCACCCAGTAGCCATCACGACAAACTTGGCTGTTATTGTTTGCGCGTGGTCCGTTTGTACACTCCAAAGGCGGCTCACGGGATCGAAGTGCGCAGATTTTACCTCCGTCTCAAATTCAATATGACGCTTTACATCGAACCTATCGGCAACATGATTTGCATACCGCAGGATATCTGGTTGAGCGGAGTATTTTTCAGGCCATTCCCACTCCTGCTGTAAGGCCTCGTCGAAACCGTATGAATATTCCATACTCTCGACGTCACAGCGTGCACCAGGGTAACGGTTCCAGTACCACGTGCCACCAACACCATCACCTCGTTCATAGCAGCGCACAGACATCCCTGCGGTAACACATCGATGCACCAGATAGATGCCTGAAAACCCAGCTCCGACAATTATAACGTCAAAATGGGATGCTACGGTCGTTTGATGGGGCATGTCTTGTCTCCCTGATATCACACCACTTCAGCAAGCAGTGAGGACACCTTAGGACTAGTGTACAAATTTATTCTAAACCACGCATTTCGTTTGGGTCATCTGCTTTATTAGACGTCTAGTGCTTCATGAGCGGGATTAGGCTCCAGTTCAACGCCGTTCACAGTCATCGCAAGCATGGCATAGTATCCAATGCAGGTGGTTAATTGCACATATTGATCTGCGCCAAGCCTTTTCATAACTGCATCAGCTAGAGCCGAAGACACACGATTTTTTCTAAGAAGTTCACGCGTGAATTCTATTATTTGTAGGTCTTCCGCTGGAATCCCGTCTGAACGACCTTCCCGGATTGCATCGATAGTCGACCGCGGCACTCCTCGTTCAGCACCAATAACACCCTGTATCCCCCAGACGTATTGAGCTTGGAAATGAAGACCGACTACTAACGCGGCGAGCGTGCGGGTTCTTAGCTCTAGTGTTCCCTCCCAACGAACTAAGGTTCCAAGATGGGCCACACGCTCAGCCCATTCTGGGGCATGCATCCATACTGAAAATGGCCCATCAAGAGATTTACGAGTGTCGACAATTTTCTCTGCGATGCGACGAGCTTCACCTGAAAGCTCAGAAGGAGATTTAAGAACTTGTACTCTGGCCATATTGCTTCCTCGGATTAATGATGGGGGAGACGAATAATCAGATAGTATTGCTAACGACGTCCAGGGTAGGAGAATACAATGTCCAAGCCGGAAGTTGACAGAAGTTTTGTCGGGAAGACTGTCGTAGTTGTTGAAGCTACCTCCCATGCGAAGGGGGTCTTTGCACCAGCACCGGCTGGTAGCCAGAACATTCATGTTGGTTCAGCGTCTGCTCGTCTATTTGCCGCTCGAGGCGCAAGAGTGGTGGTGATTGATCCAGACCGAGATGCTCTTCAAGAACTCGAGGAAGAAATAAAGTTAGCGAATGGCGAGATCGAAACAGTGATTGTTGATCATATCGATCCCAATGCGCTGCTTTCAGTTGCGCGAGAAAAAATTGGACCAGTTCATGCCCTCATCAATTGCCACTTTAATCCGGAGCGGCAGTCCATAGAAGATGCTGAAATGGATGCGCTGGCTCAGGTTATTCAGTCTGAATTACTTGGACCACTTGCCGCGACGAAAGCCTTTTTACCGGCGTTGAAGGCTGCAGATGGGGCGGCAATTGTGCATATGGGGTCTATCGATGGCATTCTTGGGAACCCAAATATACCTGCTTACTCTATGGCTAAAGGTGGACTTGTTCCGATGACCCACGTAATGGCGGATGAGTTCGCACCCTATAAAATCAGAGTAAACTGCATTGCTAGAGGTATGGCGATTGGTAAGGGTGATTTGGTGCAGCCAGGTTATGCGCCCCTGGTTGCGGTTACGCCCTTGGGGCGCCCAGCATTTCCAGAGGAAATTGCTGAGGTAGCGTATTTCCTTGCTTCTGACGCAGCGTCCTACATAACTGGTGTTGTGTTGCCCGTTGATGGAGGACGCATAGGCATTACGCCGGGTACTGGCCTGAGCCAGTCTTAAAGGCCACCATAGGGGCACATCACCCGAAATTTTAAACTTTATCTTTTTTTGGTTTTCGCCACTTCTTGGGTAAGGATCGGTAAACTTTCAGTCATGGTATGTATCCCTAGGGCAGCGATAAGCTGCAGGATTTCCATTAACTCGTCCTGGCTCGCCCCATAACCAATCGCGTTTCTAATATGCAGGCGCAGCCCTGGTTCATAGAGATGAGTTGTAGCTGCATCGATCGCAATATAGACGAACTCGCGAACTTTCGGCTCAAGCACGTTGGTTCGCCATGGTGCGCCAGAGAAGTTTAAATATGCTTCAAAGAAATCAGGAGCCATTGCCAGCATGTCCTCCTGTCGTTCGGACCAATAGCCGCGAACTTTGATGTACTCGTCTTTAATTTTTTGACGCCGTTCATCAATCGCAGGTCGGTTTAGCTTTCCAGCGGCTTCCAGCTCTTCAATTAGGACTGGCATACCAAGGCTACAGCTATGGATGCCAAGCACGCTGGTCATTGCCAGAACCTCAAAAATCTCTTCCTCTGATGCTCCATGCCGAAGAGCATTCTGTATATGAACACGCGTACCCATGTTGTAGAGGTGGGTCGTCGAAGCATCTACTGCGATGTACATAAATTCCTTTACTTTTGGCTCTAATACACCGTGCTTCCAAGGAGCTGAGGAGAAGTCAGTATATGCTTTGAAAAATTCGGGGTTTAGTCGAAGCATTTCCTCCCAAATATCCATCCAATAACCACGATTTTTGATAAAGTCGTCTTTGATTGCCTGACGGTGCGGATCCAGAGCACTCATATTCGGTCTCCTCTCTAATTTAGTTCCTCGTCAGAATAATAATCTTAAGCACTCATCCTGAGCTATCTGATACGGTTGACAAGCATCTCTTTGACCCGAACCCTTGCAAGCGATCGCCGGCAGGAGCGCTCTATGGCAGAAATTAAATATGACTATGTCATCGTAGGTGCGGGAGCAGCTGGTTGTGTGCTAGCCAACCGCCTAAGCCAGGATGGAAAGGCAACAGTGTGCGTTTTGGAGGCGGGAAGAAATGATAACCACCCCCTAATTCATATCCCAGCAGGCTTTGTTAAGACCCTTTACGGTGATCGTTTTATCTGGCGGTTCGAGACTGAAGAGGGGCCGGGTTTAGGCGGGCGTAAGGTGATGATGCCGCAGGGCAAAGTAGTTGGCGGATCTTCATCAGTTAATGGAATGGTTTATAACCGCGGCCAGCGTGCTGACTTTGATCAGTGGGCGCAAATGGGCAACCGTGGCTGGGGTTTTGACGACCTACTTCCATACTTCAATCGATCTGAGACCCGTATTACATCGGGCCAAGCAGAAAAACGTGGCGAATCAGGTGAATTACCAGTCACCGACCATGATTGGATTAATCCGCTTACTGAAGCGTTCTTCGATGCCGCTGCTGCATGTGGCATCCCTAGGTCAATGGACTACAATTCTGGGTTTCAATTCGGATCAGGTTATTTCCAGCGCTATATTCACAATCGTCAAAGAGTAAGTTCAGCCAAAGCTTTTCTTAAGCCAGCGCTTAACCGTCAAAACGTTCGCCTAGAGACCCATGCTAACGTCATTGCAATTGAATTTGAGGGGAAGCGAGCGACTGGTGTTAAGTGGGTTAACCGGGCTGGCCAAGAACAGCTGGTTCAGGCAGGGCGTGAGGTGATCTTATCTGCGGGTGCCGCCAATACTCCAAAGCTTCTTCAAATTTCTGGAGTTGGTGCAGCAGGTCAGTTGTCTGATATCGGCGTGCCAGTCCTACACTCTCTCGTTGGCGTTGGAGAAAACCTCCGCGATCATTACACCGCTCGCATGACGGCGAGGGCAAAGAACGTCAAAACGATCAATGAATATGCTAGATGGCCCCGTCTTCCTTTGGAGATTGCGAAGTGGGCTTTGGGTCGGCCAAGCATTCTTGCTCTCTCTCCCACTATCGCGTTCGTTCATGGCAAGTCACATCCCCAACTGGAAGATGCGGATCTCCGTATATTATTTACTCCGGGTAGTTATCAGGATGGCAAAGTGTACGTTCTAGATGAGTATCCAGGTTTGACGTGTGGAGCCGCTCAGCCAAGGCCAGAAAGCACAGGCTTTGTCCGTGCCCGCTCTTCCAATCCTCAAGAACCTCCGATCATCCAACCCAATTATTTAACAGCAGAGACGGATCAGAGGATAACGATAGCCGGTCTGCGACTGGCTCGAAAAATCCTTAACCGCCAAGAAATGTCTCAGTATTTTGAGATAGAAACTTTGCCTGGAGCGAACGTCCAATCCGATGATGAGCTTCTTGATTTTGCTAAACGCAAGGGTAACACAGGATATCATCTTGTTGGTACGGCAAAGATGGGACCGGCAACTGACAGTCGCGCTGTTGTTGACGACCAGTTGCGCGTCCACGGCCTTCAGGCTTTACGCATCGTTGATGCATCAGTGATGCCAATGCTGCCTTCGGCAAATACCTTTGCCTCAACCATTGCAATTGCTGAAAAGGGAGCTGACTTAATTCAAGGTAAGCTATCAGCCGAATAGTCCAGATTTTAGCAGGGCCTCTGGTTCTCCTTCTGGGAGCCACTGTTTTAGAGCTGCTACTGAATTTTCAGGAGAAGGCGCTTTTGCAGCCGTAGGCAGAGGTGACGGATGGTTGCTGAAACGTGGAGCAGGTGCGGGTTGCACAATACCTTCTATCTCAATGAAGGTTTTACGACTGGCGAGATGAGGATGATTTGGTGCCTCGTCTGGTCCTAATACGGGTGCAAAGCAAACATCCGTGCCCTCTAATTCTTCTTGCCATTGATCGCGTGTCTTAGTCTTAAATATGACACCTAAACGAGCTTTGACTTCATCCCATGAAGACCTGTCCCATTGTTCTGGAAGGCTCGCAGGGTCAATGCCTAGCCGCTCTAAGAGTTCAGCGTGGAATTTAGCTTCTATCGGGGCAAGTGATACCCATTTCCCATCAGAGCACTCATAAACATCATAAAAATAGGCACCTGAGTCATTCATATTTTCGCCCCGTCGGTTAGTCATGAACCCCGAAGCAAAGTGGCCAAAATAGCTTGTCATCAGAGAGGCCGCCCCGTCCACCATTGCAGCGTCAACGACTTGGCCTTTTCCGGTTTTGCCAGCTTCAAATAGCGCACACATGACACCAAAGGCCAGGTACATTGTGCCTCCGCCAAAATCACCAACGAGGTTAAGTGGCGGTGTGGGAGGTGCTCCTTTGCGACCGACAGCATGCAAAACCCCGGCCAGAGCAATATAGTTCAGGTCATGTCCAGCGGCATGCGCAATTGGTCCTTCCTGACCCCATCCTGTCATTCTGCCAAAAACTAGCTTCGGATTTCTGGCCAGACATACTTCAGGGCCAAGGCCAAGGCGTTCCATTACACCTGGTCTGAATCCCTCGATCACAGCATCCGCGGTATCGATTAAACGAAGCGCAAGATCTACAGCGTTTTTTTGCTTAAGGTCTATTGCAATAGCTGGTCTGCTGCGCAGCAAAAGGTCATATTTTCGCTCTTGGGGGGCTCCCAGGCCGCTAGGTTCTAAGCGATCGATTCTGATGACTTCAGCACCTAGATCAGCGAGCAACATTGCACACATTGGTGCGGGCCCTATTCCCGCCATTTCTACAACTTTGAGGCCACTAAGCGGTCCAGCGGGCATCCAACTTATCCTTTTGGTGGGGGAGGAATAGGAATAGGACAGACCCCATTCGCATTGCCGGAATCAACCTCTGCCAAAGTATCGACATCCACATCCGTTAGGAAGGTGGCGTGGAAACGGTTCACCATATTGCTGAGCCCGACAGTTAGGCAGAGATCTATGATTTGTTGATCACTAAAATGACTGCTCAGGTCGTTGTAGGTTTCGTCATCGATGGGAGCCATTGTCGTTAGCTTTCGGGCATAACGCACAATCGCGGCTTCCTCCGGGGTATAGACGCCAACAGGTAGGGGATCATCAAGGAGGTGAGCCATCTGTTCTTCCGACAGTCCTAGCGCCCGACCGAGCGCTGTGTGTGTCGGAATTCAGTAGAAGCAATTATTAACTGTGGTAGCCGTAAGATACGCGAGCTCGCCATGGTGGGGCTGAAGAGTTGAGTCTTGTCTGTAGACCGTGGTTAGAAAATTTGAAAACACAACGAGCGCTTCAGGTCGATTAGCCATAGCCCGATGTATATTGATCATCCGGCCACGAGCAGCACCGGCCGCCTGAAGTGCTGCACGAGCGTTTGGATCAAGGTCAGGATCATTTTCATCTAAAATAGGGATGCGTGCCATTTTTACTCCTCTAGGTCCGGAAGGTCAGGTCATACGAAGTCGTTTAGCAATTACTTGAAGCATTATCTCGTTGGCACCTCCACCAATAGCTGCCAGCTTCATATCCCGGTAGGTGCGGCTAATTCTGTTTTCTGCCATGAATCCTTGGCCTCCCCAAAAGCGGAGACATTCACTTGGAATCCACTCAGCCAGTTTTCCCATCTTATATTTTGCCATAGACGCAAGGGTAGTAACGTCCTCGCCCACTACGTATGCTGAAACCGCTGCGTGCAGAAGTGCTCGCAGAGCTTCAATTTCTGTTTGCATTTCAGCCAGACGAAATTGAACAAATTGATTGTCGAGTATCGATTTGCCAAACGCTTTTCTCTCTCGGGTATATTCTACCGTATCGGCTATGGCATCCTCCATGAGCCCAATAGAACGAGCAACTACATAAAGCCGTTCTTCCTGAAATTGTTCCATCTGATAGCGAAAGCCTTTGTTAGCCTCTCCTATAAGATGGCTGGCGGGAACACGGACGTCATCAAAGAATGAGCGGGCGGTGTCGGATGAGTGTAAGCCCAGTTTATTTAGCTCATGGCGGGTCACGCCAGGAAGATCGAGCGGCACCACAATAAGGGACTTGTTTCGATGGGGGCCGTTTTCCTGATCTGTGTTAACAAGCATGCACATCCAGTCCGCTTGCATGCCGTTTGTCGTCCACATCTTTGAGCCGTTTATAACGAAGTCATCTCCATCACGTCTGGCATAAGTTTTAACATTAGCCACATCGGAGCCAGATCCTTCCTCAGAAACACCCAGACACGCCACGAGATCGCCCGCGATAGTTGGGGCAAGCCAATTTCGTCGAAGTTCATCAGATCCATATTTTGCGAGTGCCGGAGTGCTCATCGTTGCCTGGATGCCAATGGCACTAGAAATTCCATAGGCTTGAATGTGTCCAAGCTCTTCAACACATGCGATTTCATAAGAATAGTCTAATCCTAGACCACCGAATGCTTCAGGCCGGGATATACCTAATAAGCCTGCACCACCAAGGATCTTCATCACCTTGTGCGCGGGAAACCGCTTTGCCTCTTCCCATTCGTCAACGAAGGGATTGATTTTTTCGTCAACGATACGCCGCGTTGTGCGCTTGATTTCGAGATGTTCATGCGTCCACTGCATTGGGGTTACACTCCTCGCAATGCTTTGAAAAATGCAAGTACGTCTGATGCCAGAGCTTCCGGTTGCTCAAGGGCAGCGAAGTGACCCCCTTTGCTAAATTCAGTCCAGCGTCGGATGTCAGTGTAAGTTTTTTCAGCGATAGACCGCGGTGGTCTGCGGATCTCTCGCGGGAAGGCTGCATACCCGAAAGGCACGTCAACAGTTTTTCCATCTGGGATTGGCCATGGTCCATGCAATCGATCGTAGTAGGGCCAGAACGAGGATCCGATAGCCCCCGTAAACCAATATAATGCTATGTTTGCCAGCATGCGATCACGATCAATAGCAGTCTCAAAATCACCGTTGTGGTCAGTCCAGACATGAAATTTTTCAACTATCCAGGCGGCCAGACCAGCCGGAGAGTCTGCTAGCGCAAATGAAAGTGTTTGAGGGCGTGTTCCTTGAATATGAATGTAGCCCGTTTCCTCCTTAGCCCACTCACGTATTTCTAGCGCATATTGTTCTTCGGCTAGTGTTGGGTTGCTGGGAGCTGGAATAGCTGGATTTAAGCTGAGCATATTTTGATGAATGCCTATCAGCTTACTCGAGTGACGGACTCCCATTGATGAGCAGATGAAAGCGCCCCAGTCACCTCCCTGAGCACCAAAAGAATCATATCCCAGGACTTCGGTCATCAAATCAGCCATACAATCGGCGATTTCAGCTACCCCAAAACGTTTCTGGTTAGGTGCAAAGGATAAGCCGTAACCTGGAAGCGATGGTGCGATTACTGTGCACGCATCATTTTCATCTCCGCCAAACCGAGCGGGATCGGTAAGACGTGGGATCACGTCGAGAAACTCAAAAACTGAACCTGGCCAGCCATGCATTAGAAGGAGAGGCATTGGCGCAGGGCCTTGGCCCTGGATCGCTATGTAATGCAGGTCTATGTCGTGTAGTTTAACCTTGAACTGCGGAAGAGCGTTTAAAGCTGCTTCCTGTGCTCGCCAATCAAATTTCTCACGCCAATAGGTTATCAGTTGGCTGAGATATTTGGGTTCGGTTCCATATGTCCAGTCAGCGCCGGGCGCCCGATCTGGTAGCCGTGTACGTGCGAGCCTTGTGTTCAGGTCATGAATATCAGCATCTGGCACATGGAGCTGAAAAGATTTGGGATTTACAGACATTTTTTATCCCTGTCCCAGTGTCTGAAGGCGCTCTAATGCATCTGCAAGCTCGGTTTGCATGTCTAGCATGACTTGGCGGACACTCGTCTCCTGTTTCATTGACCCGACAACCTGTCCGGCTGGAAAGGAATATAAATCTGATCTTTCAGCCCTGATGACCCGGGCGGTAACTTCGTTAAACAGCACTCCTTGTAATGGAGGATCGAGGTATTCTGGAGCCCCAGGAGCTTCCCATATCTCTGAAAGTCGGCTTTTTAACATTCTGACGGTCTTACCAGTTCGGCAGCGGCGTCGCACAGCATCTTCAGCCTCTGCTGCAAAATAAGCCTGTTTTTCAAACGGTGTAAGCTCGCTTTCTTGTGTGCCAAGCCAGACCGTTCCACACCAGACTCCCTCGGCTCCCATAGCAAGGGCAGCAGCTATTTGAGATCCGCGTGCGAAGCCCCCTGCAGCTATCACTGGGATTTCATTTTCGACGGAATCGATGACATCGGGAACTAGGACAAGCGTTGATATGGCCCCAGTATGGCCACCAGCCTCTGTTCCCTGAGCAACGACGAAATCCACTCCAGCAGCACGCTGTCGGCTTGCGTGTTTTGGTTTGCCACACATAGCGCCTATTACGATTCCACGTTTGCGTAATTCTCTGACCACGTCCTCAGGGGGTGCACCAAGTGCGCTTACAACTACCTGAACTTTAGGGTGGCGTGCGACCACTTCTAGGAGACGCCGTGCTCCATCTGGTGTCATCCCACCGCGACCAGAAGCTATTTCGTTATGGACACGAGTTTTCTCTTCCGGCGGTAATTCTGGAACGCCTTCCGCTTCCAAGAAATCTCTCATGAATGCCTTGTGGGTATCAGGAATGAGATCGTTCAGATCTGTCTTCCCGAATGCAGCCTCTGCATCGCGGTCATATTTTACAGGAATAATGACGTCGACCCCGTATGGAAGGTCACCGACCTGTTCATCTATCCATGCGAGCTCAACTTCGAGTTGCTCGGGAGAGAAAGTTGATGCTCCAAGCACACCAAAGCCTCCGGCTTTGGTTACCTCGGCGACGACATTACGACAGTGCGAGAATGCAAAAATGGGGCTTTGGAAGCCTAGGCGTTTCTGGAGACGGTTTTGCATTTTAATTTCACCTTGTGAGCACTACTGAAAACTTATCCACTCTTTTTTAAATCATAATTAAGAGTGCCGAAGGCGGCTCAATTCCTCAACAGATTCTGGATTGATCAGCGAACTTAAATCGCCGGTTTCTGTGCCAAGATAAGCTGCTCTCACAACTCGTCTCATGATTTTCATATTTCTGGTTTTAGGAAGGTCCGACACAAATATAACTTCACTTGGTCTAAACGGTTTTCCAAGCCCTCTAGCCACGACTTCCGCCAATTCTTCTTTCAGGGCGTCGTCAGCGCTAACATTCGCTCGCACCTGACAAGCGCAAACAATTGCTGTTCCTTTGACTGCGTGGGGCGTGCCTATAGCGGCTGCTTCGACAAGCTTTTGAGTTCCCATCAAAAGCGCTTCAATTTCAGCTGGCCCAGTTCGTTTCCCAGCAATTTTCAAGGTATCGTCTGATCGGCCATGTACCATCCATGTGCCGTCTGAAGCCTTACTGGCAAAATCGCCGTGCACCCACATTTCTGGGATCACGTTCCAGTAGGTTTCTAGGTATCTATCATGGTCATTCCAGAGCCCTCGCGTTAGTCCAATGGATGGGCGTCGCATAACCAGTTCACCAACTTCACCGGGGTCGACCGACTCACCAAATTCATCCACCACGTCTGCTCCGACACCTGGGACCGGACCTGAAAAGGCGCAGGGCTTCAGAGGATGAACAACGGTAGTCGCAACGATACCACCCACTTCAGTCCCGCCAGAATAATTTAGGATAGGTAGTTTCCCTTTCCCAACTGCATTGAATAGCCAGAGCCACGAGGGTTCATCCCATGCTTCGCCAGTAGAGGCAAAAATACGAAGGCTGGAGAGATCATGACGCGTCAGTTGTTCATGCCCGTTTGCCATCAAGGTTCGTACGATGGTTGGAGCAATACCAAGCCAAGAGACTTTATGATCCGCAATGAGTCTCCAATATCGATCTGCCTCTGGGTAGTTGGGCGCTCCCTCAATTAAAACTGCTGTTCCACCAAGTTGCAGGCCCCCGTAGACAAGAATTGGGCCAACAAGCCAGCCCATATCTGACATCCACATAAGCCGGTCATCAGGCTTGAAATCCATGCAAATGGAAAGGTCGAGTGCAAGTTTCGCTGGAAAGCCACAATGACTATGCACAACACCTTTTGGCTTGCCTGTAGTTCCTGAAGTGTAAATTAGAAGAAAAGGACTATCGGCCTCCACTCTTGCAGTTTCCACGTCGTCAGGCACATCTCTCGTCAGGTCATCCCACCAGTGGTCGCGTCCTTCGGTCCAGTCGTGAGGTGCTTCCCAGTGCTTTGCAACAATAACGTGACGTAGCGCAGGTGCCTTGCTGGCTACTTCATCAACAACTGCCTTGGCGCTGACAGCACGACCTCGGCGTGGCGAGCCGTCTACCGTAACAATGGCTTTGGCGCCGCTGTCATTAAGACGAGCAAGGATGGCATCACCACCAAAGCCAGAAAACATCGGGAGTACAATGCCGCCGATTTTGGCAACGGCTAAAAGTGTTATTGCAGCTTCCGGCACATTCGGCAGGTACATTGCAATTACGTCACCCGCTCCGAGGCCAAGGTTGCGAAGCCCAGCAGCCAGTCGATTAGTCTGTGTTCTAACTTCTGAGTAGGTGAACTGTTTTAAAGTTCCGTCTTCTCCTTCCCAGTCGATAGCTATTTTGCTGTCGGTTGGCGTGTTTTTCCATTTATCAAGACAGTTTAGCGCTACGTTAGTAGTCCCGCCGTTACACCACTTAGCAAATGCGGGGCCCATCGACTCATCAAGAATTTGATCCGGGTACTTGAAGAAACGGAGGTCTACAAAATCGAATAGGTTTTTATGGAATTCTTCAGGGTTTTCTTCTGACCATGAAACGAGGCTATCGTAATCAGCTACGCCGCACTTCTGAATGAATGCTGTGAGATTAGCTTTGTCCTTTACTTCTGGGGAAGGCCACCAAACAAAATCACCGCCGTTCATGCAGACTTCTCCGAAAATTAAGTCAGTCGCGCGTTGGGACGTCAGGAACCCAAAGATATCCATCTGGATCGAGAATGTAGGCTTCGCGCAGTCCGTGTTTTTTGTCGGTTGCGCCCGATATCACCAAGTCTCCACGCTCGCGAGCGGATTTCTCTGCGGTATCAGGGTCTAGTCCGTGAAGGCGGAGTTCAACCCCCAAGCCACGCGCTGCTTGGGGTTTGAGGTGATCAATTAAAGGATGGCTGTCATAAGTATGATCGGCATGGATCATCCACTCCATATTTTGACGGCGAAGGACCGCAAAATCTGGATCCGCATATACAACTTCAGCTTGGAGGACTGTTTTTGCAAACTCAACTGATGGGGCTATTTCCTTTACCAACAAGTTCACTCCAAAACCTGTTAGCCTTCGCCCGTACTCTACTGCGGGCATCCAAGGAGCACCCACGCGCTTCTTCATTTAGGCTGATACCGACCATCCTTCGTCGGCGTTCCTGTGATGCGTATACCGGCCCCAGCAATTCCATATCGTCGATTTATTTGAATGATTAGGGAGGTGAGGGCTTCTGCTGCTGCCGAGTTGGCAAGAGGTCCGGCGTGCCAGCCTCGCATGCCGGCGTCCTCTACAAGATCAATAACCATTTGGCGTGCCGCAATTTTATCTCCAGCAACAAGGACATCGCACTCAAGGTCAACATCAGACTTGAGCTTTTCAGCAGCCACATTTTGGAAGGCTGAAACAACCATCACATCGTCACCAAGCATTTTTTGAGCGTTAACGGCAGCCGAGCCACCTTCTGGTAACTGCACAGTTCCAACATTAGGTGGCATTAAGGGCACGGTCGCATCAATTAAGATCTTGCCTGACAGCTCGGCCCTAACAGTTTCGAGGGTAGCAATTTGATTGGCATAGGGGACTGTAATAGCAACGATATCTGCCTTTGCTGCTGCTGCCGCATTTTCAAGACCTTCAACACCAAAATCTGAGAGATCTGCGGCTGCTGTCTTGGCTTTCTCCGCAGTACGAGAGCCTATAACAACTTTGTGTCCTGCCTTCGCCCAACGACGGGCTAGGCCGGTTCCGAGATCACCTGTGCCGCCTAGGATGGCGATTGTTAAAGGACTAGTCATGAAATTTGGTTTCCCTTTTTGAAATCGAAAATCCCGACGCCAGTTTCCGAATCGGGTGAGATTGCTTGCTTAGACGCAACTGGATTTAGGGCGGCTACGCCCGCTGCGTCCAGTGTTGAAAGGTTTTCTGCAGACATAATCAAACGGTTGATTTCTTGTTCGGCTAAGAACGGATCAGCGAGACTTTGGAATTTGTGCCAGTAGTCTTCAGCGCCCCATGGTCGAGCACCATTAGGATGGGCATCTGCTGTTTCCTTTTGAAATGTAAAAGTGGAGCCGTCGGCCATTTTAAGCTCAAGACGTCCGCCGTATGCTCTTTTCGCCGGGTCCTCTGCGTGATAGCGGCGATCCCACTCAGCGTCGGCCACTGTTTCTATTTTTTGCCATAGGTCGATGGTCTCGGATCGGCTAGCACGTTCAGGTGTGTAGCTATCTGTATGATGCCAGCGGCCATCCTCAAGTGCTACGGCGAGTATGTACATAATAGAGTGATCAAGAGTTTCACGGCTTGCGGTGGGGTCCATCTTCTGTGGATCATTTGCTCCAGTGCCGATTACGAAGTGAGTGTGATCAGAGGTATGAAGTACAGCTCGCGAGATTTTACGAACGTCGACTTTATTTCGAGCCTCAAACGCTAGGTCAATCAGGGCTTGAGCCTGGTATTCGGCCGAGTGTGCTTTAGGAAAGCTCTCTAGGATACTTGCTGGTGGTTCATCCAACCTTGGCAGAGTGATGGCATATTCGATATCTTTGCCGGCAAGCATCCAAGGAATGATTGAATCCTCACCCTCATAAATTGGGTTGGGGGCTTCTTCACCACGCATTGCTCTATCAACAGCTTCAATAGCTGTTTTGCCAGCCTGAGCAGGGGCAAAAGCCTTCCATGATGAGATTTGGCCTTTCCTTGATTGCCGTGTTGCAAAGGAAAGATGAACAGCCTGATTTATTGCGTGGTAAATCATTTCGGCCGGTAATTTCAATAAAGCGCCCAATCCGGCTGCGATCGCTGGTGCTAAGTGGGCCACGTGGTCTTTTTTAAAGGAATGTAAATCTATTGCTCTTACTAGTGCTATGTGAATTTCGTAGGAAATAGCTATCGCGCGAGCGAGGCTATCTCCTCCCTGGCCTGTTTGCTGTGCGACAGCAAGTAGTGGCGCAATGCAGTCGCTAGGATGCGCGAAGTCAGCGGCTAGGAAGGTGTCATTAAAATCTAATTCTCTAACAGCTACGCTGTTCGCAAAGCCTCCCCATTCGCAGTCAACAGTTATCGACGCAGGTAGGCCAAACAAGCAAGCTCCACCTGATCTGGGATGTGCTAGTGCCATAGCGCGTGCCGACGCTACTGGTCTTCTATTAATTGCAGCGAGTGCCACGGCCAGGCTATCAATAAGGCGAAACCCAACTGTCTGAAGGACAGGTGTTTCAGGCGGAGGAGCCGCTGCGCTGAAGGCAGCAATTCTGCCAGCGAGTTGCTCGTGCCAAGGAGGCGTTTCGGCGGATGAAAGGCTTCGGATATGAAACGTGGGCATTAGTTGTTACGGGGGCCAACGGTTCGAATATCATCAGGCACTATGGTTGCCGCGACACTATCATCTAACTCCTCGAAAGAGTGATAGCCAATGGTTTGATAAAGTTGGGCGCGGGTTTGCATTTGGTCTAGCCGGTCTATCAAAGTGCCTTTATCAGCTAACTCCGCATACATAGACTCCATCGCTTTTGCTGCTACCCGAAGGCTAGAAACTGGCCAGATGACTACCTTGCAACCGAATTCCTGAAATTGCTGAGCTGTGTAGTAAGGTGTTCGACCAAATTCGGTCATATTGGCCATAAATGGAGCACCGCATTCGGTCGAAAAACGGCGAAATTCTTCTGGTGTCTTTATTCCATCGGCGAAAACCAAATCAGCACCTGCTTCGGCGTACAGTCGAGCACGGGCTAAACCTGCCTCCAGTCCTTCCGACTGTACTGCATCTGTGCGAGCAATAATGCGAAGATGGCGTCGTGCTTTACGAGCAGCGGCAACCTTACGGGCCATTTCTTCAGGGCTTGCTAGGAGTTTATCATTAAGGTGACCGCATTTCTTGGGCAGAACCTGATCTTCCATTTGGATTGCGGCTGCACCAGCGTCTTCGAGCTCGTGAATGGTTCTCATTACGTTAAGGACTTCTCCGTAGCCCGTGTCTCCATCAACAATGAGCGGAAGCTGTGTGGCTCTGTGTATTTGGCGTACCACATCACAAAGCTCATTGAGTTGGATAACGCCTAGGTCTGGCAGTGCCATTGCTGCCGTCACTGCGGCTCCAGAAACATAAAGGCAGTCGAAGCCAGCGGCCTTTGCCAACAAACCAGCCATAGCATTATGAGCCCCTGGAGCCTTCACGATGCCGGGTTTATCAAGAAGCGCTTGGAAACGCTCTCCCATTGGTGTTGGGTCCCAGTTTTCTGCAACGAGCCAGGTCATGATGTTGTGCTCCAGCGCTTTCTTAGGTGACGGACGGAAGGTAAACTGACACTAATAATATCTAGACGACAGAGGGACGCCAGATGCGGCAAAGGCAAGTACCCGCCGTTTTCATGCGAGGTGGCACCAGTAAGGCAATCGTATTTCACGAAAAAGACCTTCCTTTAGACCGTGGACTTTGGCCTGAATTATTCGTAGCGGCTATCGGAGCTAATGATCCAAATGGTCGGCAGTTGAATGGTATGGGGGGTGGAATATCGTCACTTTCTAAGGTCTGCGTTATCGGGCCACCCAGCCGACCCGATGCCGACATTGACTATACCTTTTTCCAACTTGCCCCGAAGAATGCCTCAGTCGACCTATCTGGCAATTGCGGAAATATGTCGAGCGCTATGGGGCCTTTCGCAATCGATGAGGGATTGGTGAAAGGAAATGGTAACCTCGCTGAAGTTAATATTCATAATACGAACACTGGTAAAATCATCCGAGCTCGCTTCGCTATCGATGAAGGTCAGGCTGCTGTGGATGGAGATTTTATCCTTCCGGGGGTGGCGGGAAGTGGCTCACCAGTCTCTCTAGACTTCTTAGCACCTGGTGGCTCGAAGACTGGGAAATTGTTGCCAACAGGAAATCCGGTTGATCTTTTGCTGGTAGAGGGTGTTGGGTCGATTGAGGCGAGTATGGTTGATGCTGCCAACCCCTGTGTTTTCATTCGTGCCGAAGACGCTGGGGTAACGGGGCTTGAAGCACCTGATGTCTTAGAAGCCGATATTGGTTTCCTCGAACACATGGAGGCGGTCCGTCGGACAGCGAGTGTAGCTATGGGTATTTCCAAAGACTTAAAGCAGGCAGCGGAAATCCCAAGCATACCAAAAGTTTGCGTCCTTTCGGCAGCCCGGGATCAAAACCTTTTGACGGGTGAGAGAATGGCAGCGGATCAATTGGATATCATTGCCCGTATGATCTCTATTGGTCAGCCTCATAGAGCTATTCCTCTTACCGGGGCGCTTTGCCTCGCGGTAGGAACCCAACTTGAGGGCTCAATTCCTCATGCACTTTGTAGATCAGGTCGCGCTCAAGTTAGAATTGGTCAGCCATCTGGATTAACAGTGGTGGAAGCAAAAATGACCACCGTAGATGGCGTTCTTCATGCGGAAAGTGCGAGCGTCGTACGGACACAACGTCGTCTTTTCTCCGGGTATGTCTATGTGCCCGCCAGGGCGACACCTAATCTCGATCAGTTGACCTTTGCCGCGGAGTGACCGATGACCAAAATGGATTGCCCAACCGCTGCTGTTGCTCAATTCGTAGCGGGTTTTAACAACAGTGATCTGCCGGATTCTGCACGTAAGTCCATACGTCTTGCGATTCTGGATACTCTTGCTGCTGGTCGTTATGGGATGCCAGAACCATGGACTCGAATGGTCCGTGACTATCTCGAAGAGCAGTTACCTTCTCCGGTCGGAGGCCTAGCACGCTTTTGGGGAGATACTTCCGCAAGGGTTCGACCCTCGGATGCTGCTCTTTTAAACGGCGTCGCTGCCCATGCATTTGAGCTTGATGATTTTGCCGCAAAATTGCACCCAGGCGCTGTGGTATTACCGGCAGCATTGGCAATTGCTGAGGCGCGAGGTTCCTCTTTAGAAGAACTGGAAACCGCAACGGCACTTGGCTACGAGGCGATGATCCGAATTAGTCTCGCTCTTGACCCGAATATGGCGCGCCTCAGAGGTTGGCACCTGACGGGTGTTGTAGGCCCGTTTGGGTCGGCAATTGCTTGTGCAAAACTAATGGGCCTCACCGAGGAACAGACAGTTTGGGCCTTGGGCCTTGCCGGCACTCAGGGGGCGGGGCTCTTCGCCTTCAATGCCGATGGAGCAATGTCTAAGCGGCTGCATCCTGGAAAAGCTGCGCAGGCTGGTGTCCTCGCCGCTGAACTTGCAGTTCGCGGCTTTACAGGGCCTTCCACAGTGCTGGAGGTAGATGATGGCGGTTTCCTGAGGGCATTTTCTGACCATTGGTCAATTGCTCCCATACTTCAAGATCTTGGATCTCGATGGCGATCAGAAGAAGTCAACTTTAAGCCTTACGCTTGTTGCGGAAGCGTGCATGCATATGTAGACGCCGCAAAGCAGATCCGAGCAGAGCTCGGCGGCGCCCCTCAGGGCGATGTTTCAATTCGGGCCGGTGTTGCGAAGGTTGTCGATGTTCAATGCGGTTATGACTATTTTCCAGGTACGGTGCTAAATTCTCAAATGAGCCTTCGTTACTGTTTGGCCGTCGCGCTTTTGGATGGGGAGGCTTTGCCTGCTCAGTTTAGGGAGGAACGACTAGCTGACCCAGCTGTTGCAGAACTCGCTCAACGTATAGAAATTGTGCCCGATACGGAGCTAGATGGGCTATATCCCACACACTACGCTGGCTGGGCCGAAGTCGGTAATGTGCGTTCCTTCATAAAAGATCCTTCAGGATCTACTGCTAATCCCGATAGAGAGGCCGCGCTTAGGGGAAAAGCCCATGCGCTTTTCGATGACTTGGGATCCCAAAATTCAGCGGTGGCGCTCGAAGGTATAGTTGATAAGGGTGAAGGGCCGGCCAATGCTCTCTTGGATGCCATCATTTGACGGGTGTTTTCGCTGATAAGGCGTCTGCTCGCAACCATGTCTGGTCGCGGTTGGAGATGGAAGGCCTAGCTGTCGAGCCCTTTCCCATCAGGAATAGGATTCCAAATTTTAGGGATGCGGAAAAAGCCGCTCTTAAGCTTTTTGAAATTGAACCTTGGGCGTCGGCTCGTTTTATAAAAGTAAATCCAGATTCACCTCAGCTTTATGTGAGAGCTGAAGCTCTTAGGCGCGGAATTAAAGTCTACGTGCCAACACCTAGGCTCGCCGGAGCATTTTTGTTGTTGGATCCAGTCAATATCCCGAGCGAGCAGATTTTGCGGGCCAGTGCGCGTTCAAGCTGGGATGAATATGCAAAACCCGTAGCGTTATCTGATCTTCCTCATTTTGATGGGATAGTGGCTGGCTCCGTAGCGGTAACAAAAGATGGTCGAAGGGCCGGAAAGGGAGCTGGATATAGCGACCTTGAATTTGCCCTTCTAAGAGAGCTTGGTCATCCTGCTGTGCCTGTTGCTACAACCGTTCATGACACGCAAATTGTAGGAAATTTTCCTGATGAGGTTGTAGATCAGCGACTACACACTATCGCAACGCCAACTTTTGTATGGCTGACTGGCGTAAATCCCCACGATGGGCCCACCCGAATTGACTGGTCGCGTCTAGGCCCCGACGTCATCGCTGCGATGCCGCCTTTGCAAGAAATCCTGGGGTGCAGAAATCAATCAAAATAGCCAAAAGCCAACGTTTGTTAGCTTATCATTGGCTTCACTTGGTTGTCGGAAAGCATGATTAGTTGTTTTAAATTTCAAGCCCACCTCAAAGCCATGTCTGGCTATGTGGTGGGCTCAATTATTCAATTAAAGTAATGGGTCTTTTTAACTTTGTGGCCCATCAACTAGTTTCGTTGCAAAATTTGCAGGGGAAACAATTTCAAGCACTTCATAGTCGTCCGAAATAGCAACCTCACGGTGCTTTATCATTGGCTTTTGCAGAATTACGTCACCCGCTTCTAGCCGGCGTACACCTTCACCTTCAAATTCAAATTCGGCCCAGCCTTTTATGACGTAGACAAGCTGGAAGTCGCACTCATGAATGTGCCACTGCTGGACCTCGTCTTTCATTTCCTTACCGTTGCAGCGGATAACGTGGGCGATAACGTCTCCTTTTGTACCGTCTTTTACGCCAACATCTCGATAGTCAAATATTTCTCGAAGTCCTGGCGTCCACTTGGCTTCTTTGGCTTTCGATATAACAAAATCCCAATGACTAGTGTCTTTAATTTCAGTCAACCCTCGAACCCTTTCAAAATTATTCTCGCGAAAAGATAGTCAGGTTGTCTTTTCTTGTGGAGAGAGGATCGAAAAATCTTGTTGATCAGAGATCCATTGCACCCTGACTATCCTGATACATTGCTTCCGCAATTAGTATTTCAGCGGCTTTTTCTTCTGCTTCGGCGAGTAGGGCCTCGTCCACGTCGCCATATACATTCTCTTTGCCGACTTCCAGCAGCACTGGCACAGCTAATGGAGATACGCGGTCCAGGCGACGATGGATAATCTTCTCTTTTGCCCTAGCCAACATATCGCTAAGCCGCCGAATATCGGTGAGCCCCCTTGCGGCGTCGCGACGTGTAGCGCGGAGCAGGACGTGATCCGGTTCATAGCGACGAAGGACGTCATATATCAGATCTGAGTTAACCGTAATTTGCCGTCCAGTTTTTTCTTGCCCTGGATGGCGCTTTTCAATGAGGCCGGCAATAACTGCTACCTGGCGAAAAGTACGCTTAAGGAGGCTGGATTCTGCCATCCACTCTTCAAGTTCATCGCCGAGGATATCTTCGTCGAAAAGATGCTCGAAATTTGTCGCTTCTTTAACGCTCCATACGGCTATTACGTAATCGGTTGCGCAAAAACCAAGGGGCCCAAGTCCCATTCTTGCCATCCGCCGCGTTAACAGCATCCCAAGTGTTTGGTGCGCATTTCGTCCCTCAAAGCAGTAGGCAACTAGGTAATATCGACCCCCTCTTGGGAAGGTCTCCACTAGCAGCCCATTTTGCCCCGGAAGCTGAGAGCGCCATTTTTGCATTTTAAGCCAGTCGATGACGTCTTGGGGAAGGTCGCGCCATTGACTTGGGTCCGAGAGAATTGCGCGAACTCTGCGTGCAAGATCGGTTGTGAGTGGCAGCCTGCCTCCTGCAAAGGCTGGGACCTTAGGCTCTCCTTTGCCTCCCAACTTAGCGATTAGCGTAGTTTCCCGTATTCCCACAAATTCCAGGAGCCGACCGGAAAAAATAAATGTATCGCCTGGCTTAAGCCCATTGGCGAAATATTCTTCGACCTCGCCTACCTGACGACCGTTAACTCGAACCTTCAGTAGCGGTGCCTCAACAATTACGCCAACGTTCATTCGCCATTGGCGAGCAATACGTTGCTCGGTAATCTGCCACTTGCCATCACTGTCTTGCGATAACCGGTGATATTGGTCGTAGCCGCTCAACGCGTATCCACCAGTAGCTGCAAACCGGAGAACGGCTTCGAAGTCGTCTTTGGTTAGCTCTGCATATGGCGCTGCTTTTTTTACTTCCCGGTAAGTTGCTTCCGCATCCATCGGGGAAGAACAGGCAACACCGACAATGTGTTGAGCCAGTACGTCGAGACCACCTTGCAATGGGATACTGCCGTCGAGTTCACCTTCTTTGGCTGACTCGATAGCTGCTTTGCATTCTAGTAATTCAAACCTGTTGGCAGGACAGAGGACGGCTTGACTGGGTTGATCAAGTTTATGGTTGGCTCTTCCTATTCGTTGCAAAAGCCTAGCAACTCCTTTTGGCGCTCCTATCTGAACCACTAGATCGACGTCACCCCAGTCAATCCCGAGGTCCAGTGATGAAGTTGCTATTACAGCTCTCAGCTTTCCCATGGCCATCGCCGCTTCAACCTTTCGGCGCTGCTCTACATTTAGGCTGCCATGATGCAGTCCAATGGCCATATTATCGTCGTTGAGTCGCCAGATGGCCTGAAAGCAAAGCTCAGCTTGCGCGCGCGTATTTACAAAAATGATAGCCGAGCGAGCTTCCCTTATTAAGGAGTAGACCTCAGGCATAATGTGAAGTGCCATGTGTCCAGACCAGGGTGTTCTCGCTTTAGACTGCGCAACCTGGATCGTTGGGAATGCCCCAGGTGTTCCCTGAACTATTACAACATCATCGTTTTTGCCGGCTGTTTTTGAAAGCCAGCGGGCTAATGCATCTGGATACTTGACCGTAGCTGAAAGGCCGACGCGCCTATGATTGGGTGCAAGCGTTGTTAAGCGCGACAGACTAAGAGCTAACATTTCGCCGCGTTTATTGTCGGCTAACGCATGTAACTCATCTACGATAACCGCCTTTAAGTTTCGAAATATCGTGGGCGCATCGGGATAGGACAGAAGTAGAGCCAATGATTCTGGTGTAGTTAGCAATATGTTGGGAGTGTTTCGCCTTTGACGCTGGCGTTTGGTTTGCGGCGTGTCACCAGTTCTCGTCTCTATCGAAATTGGCAGCCCCATCTCATTGGCCGGTATTTCTAAATTTCTTGCAACGTCGACTGATAAAGCTTTCAAGGGTGAAATATAAAGAGTGTGAAGACCTGGTTTTGGTTTTGCTCCATTCTCCGCGAGTTCGATTAAGCTGGGTAGAAAGCCTGCAAGGGTTTTACCACCACCGGTTGGTGCGATTAAAAGGGTGGATTTACCTGATGCTGCTAACTCAATCAGGGCTAATTGGTGAGAGTGCGGTTGCCAATTCCGGCTCTTGAACCAGTTGTCAAATTGTATTGGTAGGGATGGCGTTTCAAGCATCTACTGCAATATAGATAGGTTTCTGAGCAGATCGACTGCTACTTTTAGGAACAGACATGACTGAACCGTTGCGTGCAGCGCTATTCATCGATTTTGACAATGTTTATTTGTCCCTCAAGCAAATTGATGCTCGGGCTGCGACTACATTTGCCCAGCGTCCCGCAATGTGGCTCGACTGGTTAGAGGCTGGAAGACACGACGCAGGCGATAGGAAGCGTCCTCGCCGCGTACTTGTTAGGAACTGTTACCTTAACCCGGCTGCTTTTCATCAACAGCGTGCCTTTTTTACTCGCGCCGCCTTTAACGTAATTGACTGCCCAGCGCTGACCGCTCGTGGCAAGAACAGTGCCGATATTGTGATGGCCATGGATATACTTGATGGCATTCAGCATCCAACGCGCTTTGACGAATTTATTATTCTCTCTTCTGATGCCGATTTCACCCCTGTGCTTCTTCGTTTGCGTGCCAATGATAGGCTCACGGCCGTATTAACATCTGCGGTTACGGCAGCGGCTTTCCGAGAAGCATGTGATTCATCAATAGATCTTGAGACATTTGCAGTAGAGGCGCTTGGTCTCGATGCTGATGACCATCGCCGTCGCCAGCCAACGCAAGTTGGCGATCATCGTCCCCAAGCCGCAAGTTATGCCAATGATGTAGATGAGGCGGCGCGTCGTCTCGTCGAGGAGGTTCGGCGCTATGGCGAAATTGCATCCCAAGACATTTTTAAGGTCTTCACCAAGATGCAGCGGTTTCAGGGGAGTTTTTGGTTTGGGATGGGTACATTAAAAGCACTGTTGGATAAGATTGTTGAGAAACAATCTGATCTTATCGTTGAAATGGATGGTTCGCTGCCGGCTCTAGTGCGCTTGCGAGGAGATGCCGATCCTGCATCGATATATGTTTCGCAATCACTCCCTTCTGGTAACCCCGCTAGTGATGCACTGAAGGCATCGGAAACTCGTAGCGATGGCACGCCGGAGCCTCGCTTTGTCGACGACGTTTACATGTTAATCGGTGCTCCGCGGCTTTCGGCTGCTCGCTATCGCCGCCTCTTTGAAGTATTGGCTAAAGCGCCAGCGGATGAACTGCTCCTTGCGGCTGCGGCCCCGCCGCCTAAGGGGGCTGGTGTTTCGCGGCGTGATGCAAGTTTTGTAATCTCTAGTCTGACCAACTCCGCCGATGACGCTTTTGAAGGAGATGAATACGACTTGGCAGAGAGATTTCTCAAAACGGTTGAGCAAGCCCTCACGAATGCTGGACACCCGCCATCAGAGAGCGATAAGGCAATTCTTGAAAATTGGTTGTTGGGTCCTGAAGAGGAAGATGAGGCCTAATAATGGCAGATTTTGATGTTGAATTGGATGCAACCGGTCTGAAGTGCCCGATGCCAGTTCTTCGAGCCAAGAGAGCATTGAAGTCTCTAGTGCAAGGACAGATTCTCCGGCTTTTGGCAGATGACCCAGCATCCAAGTCTGACGTTCCAGCATTTTGCGAGACCGTTGGTGCTGAACTTTTGGGAACGTCGAATTCCGGTGATTCATTCGTATTTTTAATTCGTAAGGGGATTAATTAGCTATTCGCAGGAGACCAAGCCGGTAGTATCCGGTTTCTACGTCACCGCCCCCAAGAGACGTGATAGTCTCTGCCAGCCCAACAACAGCCCTTTGCGCAGCTTCAAGAGATCCAGTTTCTATCAAAAGTCCCCAAGCCGGCGGCTGCTCTTCATTCTTTCTCAACTCAGCTTCGGTTGTACCTTTTGCAGCATCAGCGTCTGCTGGGCGCCACGATAGTGCAGATACCACCTTGCTGCTGTTCACAAGCTCATTTGGTTTGGTCGTGAGCCATGAAAAAAGCGGTGTTTTCGCACTCTCCTTGGGTCGAAATCGAAGAGTTGTGCACCAACCACCGATTCCTTCTCCTGACTTTGCTATTTGCTCCGCAGTTACACGTGTCACGTTGCGGAAGTTTGGCATAATCCGCTGGGTCCATGGTGTTGGATTGGACTGTCGCTCACCGTAAGCAGCTGAGCCTAGGACGTCAGGAGTGTCTGTCTCGTACCAGGCAAGATAACGTGGTCTCCCGTCTATGGCTGAATAGCGTCGCCCATTGATAAAGCCAGGGACGCCGACGCGTTCCTCCAAATGCTGATGGTCGTACCAATCGTTAAAGTCAGCTTCGGCGTTTGGTTCGACGTCGGTCCAAATAATAAGCAGACCTTTTGACATCACTCCGCTGCCTGCAGTTCTTGAACGTTAGGCCGCCAACGCAAAATAGGCTTTCGTGCCGCCTGAGTTTCATCGAGACGACGGCGTGGGGCAAATCGAGGGGCTTGTTGGAAACGCTCAACATTCCGATTTTTTGCCTCTTCTGCCAGAAAGCGAAGACAATCAATGAACTTATCTAAACTTTCTTTAGATTCACTTTCTGTAGGCTCTATCAACATGGCCCCCTTCACTACCAAGGGGAAGTACATGGTCATTGGATGATAGCCTTCATCGATCATGGCCTTCGCGAAGTCGAGCGTTGTTATGCCTGTATCTTTAAGAAAACTTTCATCAAAGAGGGCCTCGTGCATGCACGGTCCATCGCCAAATGGAGCTGACATGACGTCCTGAAGTCTGGCTTTTACATAATTTGCAGCGAGCACTGCATCGCCTGAAGCTTGCATCAGCCCGTCAGACCCATGGCTCAGAATATAGGTCAATGCCCGGGTGAACATGCCCATCTGACCATGAAAGCCTTTCATTCTTCCGAATGATGTTGTTGCTCCCTGATCACTGCTTTCAATCAGATCAAAACCTGTTTCATCGTCGCCTACAATCCAAGGTATGGGAGCAAAAGGCGCAAGAGCTTCCGAAAAAACGACGGGTCCTGCTCCCGGTCCACCACCCCCGTGTGGCGTTGAAAATGTTTTGTGCAGGTTAATGTGCATTGCATCGACACCAAGGTCGCCTGGCCTTACTCGGCCAACAATGGCATTAAAATTAGCTCCATCGCAGTAAAAGAAGCCCCCAATATCGTGGATTGCATCGGCGATGGCTCTGATATCATTTTCGAAAACACCGCACGTATTTGGGTTAGTTAACATTATCCCGGCAACGTCTTCGCCAAGCATTGCTTTGAAGGCTTCCAGGTCTACGCGCCCTCTATCATTCTCAGGGATTTCATCTACTTGATATCCCAGCATTGCAGCTGTCGCAGGATTAGTCCCGTGAGCTGATGCGGGAGCTAGGACACGGCGCCGCTTTTCACCATCTCCTCGAGAATTAAGCGCCGCTTTAATGGCCATCATGCCACAAAGCTCCCCGTGGGCGCCGGCACCTGGCGGCAGAGCTACGCCGGGCATTCCGGTAAGGACTGAAAGCCAATTTTTGAGGTGCTGCATCAATGCTAGAGCACCCTGGATGGTCGATACCGGCTGCATTGGGTGTAAGTCTGCGAAACCAGGTAGACGAGCCATTCGCTCGTTTAATCGGGGGTTGTGCTTCATTGTACAAGACCCGAGCGGAAAGAGCCCTGTATCAATTCCATAGTTAAGGCGGCTTATTCGCGTATAGTGCCGGACCACTGTTGGCTCAGCCAGTGAGGGCAGACCGACTTTTTCTTGGCGTGCAAGATCCCCCAGGCGAGTTTTTGCGGCTACCTTTGTTGGTAGGTCAACGCCGACTGCTCCAGGAGAATCCATCTCAAAAATCAGTGGTTCGTCCTGCTCTAATGCTCGTGAGCCAGTAAATGTCGCAAAAGGTTCACCGCTGTCGTTGGCTGGTAGAGGGCGGGTTGGGCGACCGTCTTTAAGCATTAGGCAAGCGCTCCTTCCAACGCGTTTACGAGGGCATCTATATCAGCATCAGTATTGGTTTCTGTGGCGGCAATGATGAGAATGTCATTGAGGTCTGAGGATGGCCAAAGCCGAGAAGCGGGCACCCCTCCTAAAACCCCGGAGTCAGCCATCACTTGAACGACCTCTGCGGCTTTCTTCGGCAGCCTCACGGCGAATTCATTGAAGAAAGCGGGTGTTAGCAGTTCAACCCCTGGAATTTCTATGAGTCGATCTACGAGCTGGCTGGCTCGGGCATGATTCAAAGCTGCCAATTCTTTGAAACCTGTTTCTCCTAACAGTGTCATGTGCACAGTAAATGCGAGAGCGCAAAGACCTGCATTAGTGCATATGTTACTCGTTGCCTTAGCTCGACGGATATGTTGCTCGCGGGTTGAGAGCGTAAGCACAAAACCTCGTCTCCCCTCAGCATCAACGGTTTCTCCGCACAGCCGTCCCGGCATTTGGCGTATAAGCTTCTCTCTGCAGGCAAAAAGACCTACGTGAGGGCCTCCAAAATTCAACGCGTTACCGATTGACTGGCCCTCTGCTACCGCAATGTCTGCCCCCATTGAACCAGGAGCTTTAATTGCGCCAAGCGATACAATCTCGGTCGTAACCACAATTAGCAGCGCACCTGCTGCATGAGCCGCCTCAGCTAAACTCGTGAAATCGACGATGTGACCAAAGATGTCTGGATATTGAACAATTACTGCGCTGGTCTCGGAGTCGATTTGATCCTTTAGCGCAGCAATATCGCTGCCAGCCGGGGAAGGAGATGATCCTTTAAATGTAAAGCCGGTCTGTCGAGCAAGAGTATCAACTGTGCCCGCATAGTGTGGATGAAGGTTGCCAGAGGCGAGGATTTTTTCCCTACGTGTCACCCTATTCGCCATCAAAGCGGCTTCTGCAGTTGCGGTAGCCCCGTCGTACAATGAGGCGTTTGCAACATCCATGCCCGTAAGAAGGGCAACTTGTGTCTGAAACTCGAACAGCGCCTGCAAGGTGCCTTGTGCTATTTCTGGCTGGTAGGGTGTGTATGCAGTGAGGAATTCGCCGCGTTGAATTACGTAATCGACTGTTGCAGGCACATGGTGGCGATAGGCGCCAGTACCTAGAAAGCTGGGTACTGTTCCTGTGGAGATGTTGCGCTTTGCAAGCGATGCCATCTCCCTTTCCACCTCCATTTCAGATTTTCCATGAGGCAGGTCAACAGGCTTATCTAGCAGCGCACCTGCTGGCACATCTGAAAAAAGATCATCAATCTTCGACACTCCAATTGCAGAAAGCATCTCCTGTCTATTGGCGTCGGTTAGCGGTAAATAACGCATGATAGCTGTTCCTCTAAGGTCTTAGCCTTTGCAGAATTTTGCGTAAGCAGCCTCGTCCATCAGACCTTCTAGTTCCGAAGCGTCTGAAATTTTTACTTTGAAAAACCACCCATCGCCCTGAGCATCGGAATTGACTAAGCCGGGGTCGGTTTCGAGTGCTTCATTGATTTCAATAACTTCTCCGGAGACAGGTGCATAAACGTCACTCGCTGCTTTGACAGATTCGACGACCGCGCAGTCATCATCTTTGTTCACTTCAGCACCAAGTGTCGGCAAATCTACGAACACAACATCGCCAAGTTGTACTTGAGCGTATTCGCTAATGCCGCATGTAGCTACATCGCCATCTACACGAACCCATTCGTGCTCTTCGGAAAAAAGAATGTCCGTCATTTTGGAGTTCCTTAGCCTTTAAAGTAGCGGTGAGGGTGGAAAGGGAGTTTAACTATCTCGCCTGGGCGAGCTTGACCGCGGACCAAAAGTTCAACTTTTCTTCCTACGGTTGCGAATTCGCTAGCGACATATCCCATAGCAATTGGACACTCCGAGCTTGGCCCAAATCCGCCGCTAGTAACGGTTCCTATGGTGTGCCCATCTACCTGAATTTCGACGCCTTCACGAGCGATTACACGGCCATCGGGACGGATGCCAACGCGACGGCGGGAAGGCTTGTGGGTTAATTCTCTATTTATTCGATCATAGCCCTGGAAGCCTCCGTCTTTTCGGCGTCTGTTGCCGATCGTCCAGGCAAGTCCCGCTTCTATGGGTGAGGTGTTCTGATCAAGGTCGTGTCCGTAAAGACATAAACCTGCTTCGAGCCTAAGTGAGTCTCTAGCTCCTAGTCCAATCGGGGCAACTTCCTCTTGATCAAGTAAGAAGCGGGCCACTGCTTCGGCTCCATTATTTTCCAACCCAATTTCAAATCCGTCTTCCCCGGTGTAGCCGGAACGCGTAACCAGGCAGTTAAAACCAGCAATTTCAAACTCTGTTGCTGACATGAAAGGCATCTCGGCAGCATTGGGAGCTATCCTAGACATCACAGTAACGGCTTTTGGTCCCTGCAGTGCCAGGAGCGCCCGGTTTTCAAGGTAGGAAATTTTCAACCCTCTCAGATGTTCTTTCATCAGGGCTAAATCTTCATGCTTGCAGGCAGCGTTAACCACCAAAAATAAGTGATCGCCGCGATTCAAAACGATTAGATCGTCCAGAACACCACCCGAATCACTGGTGAACATGGTGTAGCGCATGCGGTCTTTTTCCAGGCCCTGAACATCCGCTGGAACAATTTTTTCTAAGGCAACTGCTGCGTTACTGCCTTCCAACCGGACTTGCCCCATGTGAGACACGTCGAACAGTCCTGCCGCATTTCGACAATGTTTGTGTTCTTCAAGCACTCCCATTGGATACTGTACGGGCATATCGTAGCCAGCAAAGCCAACCATTTTAGCTCCGAGCTCCAAATGGAGCCGATGCAGTGGTGTCTTTAGCAGTGCAGTATCTGACAAAGCGTGTCTCCGACTCAGAGTCTCGACTCACCAGGGTTCAACCTGGCGCATCGACCCCCTCTGTCATCGGGACCTGAAAGATTCTCTCAAGTTGATCACGGTCAACCTAAGTTTGCATCTTCGGTGGAGTGATTCGGCCGAAACCTCCTCACTCACTTTCCAGAGTTGCCGACCCCAACGGTCCTTGGTGCCTGAGAGTTTCCGGGGCGGTTGCTCCTTCGGCGGCTACCAGTCTGCGAAACAAACTTTATGGTAGCGCTCTCCCGTGAGGGTCATCGGCTTTGTTGATGGAAACGTATGAGGTTCCTTGAACGAGTCAACAGTCGCCCTAAAAAAAGAAGTGGAAAGTCGTGAAGGTCGCAGCAGTCGAAGTGTGATTGCGATCTAGGGATTCCATGACTAAAGTGCGGCCGCGCGGGGATTTTAAATTCGCCGGTGTCAATAACAGGAGAAGCGCCATGGCTGGTCTAGATGATCTGCTGCGGGAGTATTTACCAATATTGATTTTTTTTGGCGTGGCTACCGGCGTGGCTGTAGCGGCGGTTTCCGCTTCTTTCATAATTGCTCGGCAGAAGCCTGATCCAGAAAAGGTGTCGGCATACGAGTGCGGCTTTGAAGCATTCACAGACAGCCGGGGAAAATTTGATGTAAGATTTTACCTCGTCGCCATTCTTTTCATTATTTTTGACCTTGAGGTTGCATTTCTTTTTCCCTGGGCAGTGGCTTTAGGTGACATCGGTTTATTTGGCTTCTGGTCAATGATGGCTTTTCTAGGCATTTTGACGATCGGCTTTATATACGAATGGAAAAAGGGCGCATTGGAATGGGAGTGATGGACAAAGTAGGCCTCGTCGGTCCTGGAGCTGAGCAGGACGCCATTCTAAAAGGCGTTACAGGTGAACTGGAAGACAAGGGCTTCGTGGTGGCTCAGCTCGATAATTTAGTTAATTGGGCGCGGTCAGGATCACTTTGGCCTATGACATTTGGACTTGCTTGTTGTGCTGTTGAGATGATGCATACCGCTTGCTCAAGGTACGACCTCGATCGCTTCGGCGTGGTCTTTAGGCCAAGTCCACGTCAGTCCGATGTGATGATCGTTGCTGGCACGCTTACCAATAAGATGGCTCCTGCGCTGCGTAAGGTTTATGACCAGATGGCCGAACCGCGCTGGGTGATTTCAATGGGATCATGCGCCAATGGCGGGGGTTATTACCATTACAGTTATTCAGTTGTTCGCGGCTGTGATCGAATTGTCCCAGTTGATGTTTACGTGCCAGGTTGCCCGCCGACGGCTGAAGCGCTTCTTTATGGTGTTTTGCAGCTCCAAAAGAAAATTAAACGTACTGGCACGCTGTTGCGATAATGGGCTGAGACGGAAGAAGACATGCAAAACCTCTCAGAGCACATTGCCGAATCAATTGGTGATATCCTCGTAAGTCGCGAAGTCCAATTGAATGAATTGGTTTTGACTGTACGGCGGGATGCCATCGTTAGAGCTCTGACTTTTTTACGCGACGATAGCACAGCAGATTGCAAGATGCTGGTAGACGTATGCGGAGTCGATTATCCCAGTCGGGAAGAGCGGTTCGAGGTTGTTTATAACCTATTGAGCCTAAGGCAAAATCACCGCGTTCGAGTTAAAGTCACCACGGACGAGGACACGCCTGTGCCATCCGTTGCGGAGGTGTTTTCCTCAGCCAATTGGTTTGAACGGGAAGTATGGGACCTATACGGGGTCTTTTTTGCTGACCATCCGGATCTTCGTCGCATCTTGACTGACTATGGCTTCGAGGGTCATCCCCTCCGCAAGGATTTTCCGATGACGGGGCATGTGGAGGTTCGCTATGATGACGAAGAAAAGCGCGTCGTGTACGAACCCGTTCGATTGCCGCAGGAATTTAGATCCTTCGACTTTTTAAGCCCTTGGGAAGGGACCCCGCGCGAGCTTCCAGGTGATGAAAAGGTTGAAGATAAATCAGCCGAGAAGACGGACTGACGATATGGCTGAAGCTCACATAAAAAATTACACGATCAACTTTGGGCCCCAGCACCCTGCAGCGCACGGCGTGCTTCGCATGGTTATGGAGCTTGATGGCGAGATTGTTGACCGGATTGATAGCCACATTGGATTGCTGCATCGCGGGACAGAAAAACTAATTGAGTACAAGACTTATCTTCAGGCAATGCCATACTTTGATCGGCTAGACTATGTTGCGCCGATGTCTCAGGAGCATGCTTATTGCTTAGCTGTTGAGAAACTTCTTGGCATTGCACCGCCCCCTCGTGGTCAATACGTAAGGGTGCTCTTTGCAGAGATAAGTCGTGTTCTGAATCATCTTTTAAATATTACAGCTTTTGCGATGGACGTTGGCGCTATGACCCCAATGCTTTGGGGTTTTGAGCAACGCGAAAAATTGATGGAATTCTACGAGGGCGTGTCAGGTGCGCGTCTTCATGCAGCTTATTTTAGACCAGGTGGTGTTCATCAAGACTTGCCTGCTGGAATGTTGGATGAAATTTCTGCTTGGTGTGACCAATTTCCGAAGTTCGTCGATGACATGCGCCATCTTCTCGATGGTAACCGCATATTTAAGCAGCGCACTGTCGATGTCGGTATCGTCTCAGCAAAAGACGCAATTGATTGGGGTTTTACCGGTCCCATGCTCAGAGGGTCCGGGGTTGCGTGGGACCTAAGGCGATCACAGCCTTACGACGTTTATGACCAGTTTGATTTCGATGTTCCGATCGGAAAAAACGGCGATTGTTATGATCGTTATGTTTGTCGCGTTGAAGAAATGGCTCAGAGCCTGAAGATAATTCGACAATGCATTGCAGCAATGCCCGATGGTCCTGTGCTCGCGGAAGATGCCAAAATTGCTCCGCCCCGTCGGGGCGATATGAAACAATCAATGGAAGCTCTGATCCACCACTTTAAATTGTACACTGAGGGCTTCCATGTCCCGCCGGGCGAGACATATACCGCTGTAGAAGCACCGAAAGGTGAATTCGGCGTTTATTTGGTATCTGATGGCACAAATAAGCCTTATCGATGCAAAATACGAGCTCCGGGATTTGCTCATCTTCAGGCGATGGAATTTTGCTCCAAGGGACATATGCTCGCAGATAGTGTGGCCATCCTCGGTTCTATGGACATAGTCTTTGGGGAGGTCGATCGATGAGCGGTATAGAAATCGCGCCAGACCACCTTCAGCCCAGTTCCTTCGCTTTTACAGAAGAAAATCTGGCCAAAGCTAAGAGCACGATCGCAAAATATCCTGAGCGCAAGCAGCAGAGCGCTGTAATGCCGCTTCTTGACCTAGCTCAACGTCAGAATGGTGGATGGGTGCCGAGAGCAGCCATCGAATATATCGCCGACATGTTGGAGATGCCGTCGATACGTGTTTGGGAAGTTGCAACTTTTTATACGATGTATTTTCTCGCCCCGAAGGGTAAAACCAAAGTACACGTGTGTACCACAACGCCTTGTTGGCTCCGAGGGTCTGATGACGTGGTTAAGGCTTGCAAAGAAAGCCTTGGCATTGGCATGGGGGAGACCACCAGTGATGGAGCTTTTTCCTTACATGAAGTCGAATGTGCAGGGGCATGTGTAAATGCGCCTGTCGTGCAAATTAACGACGACTATTACGAAGATCTGAATTATGAATCGACTAAGCGCTTGCTCGAGGCCTTTAAGGCGGGTGAACCGCCAAAGCCTGGGCCTTTAAGTGAGCGTCGTGGTTCCGAACCGGCGAAAGCCTGATTAAAAAGAAGCCAGAAGCCAGCCTGATGTTAGACCTAAAAGATCGAATCTTCACAAACCTTTACGGTGCAGATACTTGGAACTTAGACGCTGCAAAAAAACGTGGCGACTGGGATGGCACTAAGGAAATCATCGCTAAGGGACGCGATTGGATTGTTGAGGAGATGAAAGCCTCGGGCATGCGAGGTCGAGGTGGAGCTGGATTTCCAACAGGTCTCAAGTGGTCATTCATGCCCAAGAACGACGATGGAAAGCCTCGTTATCTAGTAGTGAATGCCGACGAGGGTGAGCCTGGCACCTGCAAAGACCGAGATATCATCCGCAATGATCCTCATAAGTTAGTTGAGGGTTGCTTGCTGGCAGGCGTCGGATTAGGGGCAACGGCCGGTTACATTTATATTCGGGGTGAATTTCATAACGAGGCCAATATTCTCGATGCGGCAATCCAGGAGGCCTACGATGCGGGCCTGCTCGGCAAGAATGCTTGCGGGGCCAGTTATGATTTTGACCTCTATCTGCATCGGGGCGCTGGTGCATACATTTGTGGCGAGGAAACGGCGCTTATAGAGAGTCTAGAAGGCAAGAAAGGCCAGCCCCGTTTGAAGCCGCCATTCCCAGCAATGGCGGGGCTCTACGGACGTCCAACCACGGTGAATAACGTTGAGACTATTGCGGCAGCGCCAACTATTCTGCGTCGCGGCGCTGCGTGGTTTTCTAGTTTTGGACGTGAAAACAACGCTGGGACCAAACTTTTTTGTATCTCTGGGCATGTTAACACGCCATGTAACGTTGAAGAGTCCATGGGCATAACGCTCAAGGAATTAATAGAGCGGCATGCTGGAGGTGTTCGTGGGGGTTGGGATAACCTTTTAGCCGTTATTCCTGGAGGTTCATCAACGCCAGTGCTTCCGAAGCATATTTGCGATACGGCTATAATGGATTTTGACGGTTTACGTGAGCATCAAAGTGGTTTGGGAACGGCGGCCGTCATCGTGATGGATAAATCCACAGACATCGTTAAAGCATTTGCTCGACTGTCTTACTTTTACATGCATGAGAGCTGTGGCCAATGCACTCCTTGTCGGGAGGGCTTCGGCTGGGTCTATCGTGTTATGCAGAGGATGGTGACGGGCGATGCTCGCATTGAAGAAATAGATATGTTGCAGCAGGTCACAAAGGAAATTGAAGGGCATACTATCTGTGCTCACGGTGACGGCGGTTCATGGCCAATTCAGGGCATGATCCGGCACTTCCGGCCAGAACTTGAGCGCCGCATTCAAGAGCGCTTGGCTGCCGCGCGCGCAGCCTAAGGAGAGTCGGAAATGCCAAAACTTACGGTTGATGGGGTCGAGGTAGAAGTTCCGGCGGGTGCAACTGTGCTCCAGGCGATTGAGGCGACGGGCAAAGAGGTGCCGCGCTTCTGCTACCACGATCGTTTGTCCATTGCAGGTAACTGCCGCATGTGTTTGGTGGAGATAAAACCTGGCCCTCCAAAGCCAGCAGCATCTTGCGCTATGCCTGCCGGCGAGAACATGGAAGTCTTTACCAATAGCCCAATGGTCGAGCATGCCCGAAAGGGTGTGATGGAGATGCTTCTGATCAACCACCCGCTTGATTGTCCAATATGTGACCAAGGTGGTGAGTGTGATCTTCAGGACCAAGCGATGTCTTATGGCGGTGGTGAGAGCCGCTATGAGGAGATGAAACGTGCAGTGCCCGATAAGTATATGGGGCCACTGGTCAAAACGATTATGACCCGATGCATCCATTGCACGCGCTGTGTCCGTTTTATAGATGAAATTGCTGGCGTTCCCGCTATCGGAGCCCTTGGGCGTGGTGGGGCTACTGAGATTAGCACGCTAGAGGCCGGCATCGACTCCGAGCTTTCAGGAAATATCATCGATCTGTGCCCTGTGGGTGCCTTGACCTCAAGGCCTTATGAATTTGTTGCGCGGCCTTGGGAGCTAACCAAGACAGAAAGCATCGATGTAATGGATGCAGTCGGCTCAAACATTCGGGTTGATGCTCGAGGACCGGAGGTGCTTCGAGTTCTTCCTCGACTTAACGAAGATGTGAATGAAGAGTGGATTTCTGATAAGACGAGGTTCGCGATTGACGGCTTAAAACGTCAACGATTGGACACGCCATATGTTCGTGGCGCTGATGGTCGTTTGAAGCCTACAAGCTGGCAGGCAGCGTTGAATGTGGTTGCTGAGAAATTAAAGGCGACTTCACCAGAAAAAGTTGCTGTTATCGCAGGTGATCAGGTTGATGCCGAGGCAATGTTTGCCGCAAAGTCTCTGTTTGAAGGAATGGGCGTACAAAGTATCGACTGCCGTCAGGACGGTATGAAGATAGTGCCTGGTACTCCACGCGGGGGTTACATTTTAAATGAGGGCCTCTTAGGGATCGAAAGTGCTGACAGGCTGCTGTTGATTGGGGCAGACCCCCGGCGAGAAGCAGCGGTGTTCGGGGCACGTATCCGCAAGCGTTGGCTTCAGGGAGGCTTTAAAGTAGGCGTCATTGGCAAAATAGGCGAGCAAACTTATCCAACAGACACAGTTACGATGGATACAGCTGCTGATTTTCTTGCAGGCGCTTCAAATTCAATGGTTATTGTCGGTGCCGGGGCCCTGGCCCGAGTGGACGGTGCAGCAGTTCTTGCCCATGCCCGCTCTATCGCAACTGTTAACGATGAGTGGTGCGGTTTCGGGGTGTTGCATACAGCCGCCTCTCGTGTGGCTGGGCTTGACCTATCGTTCCTACCAGGACCGAGTGGTCGTGATGTAAACGGCATATTTGAGGGCGTGAAGTCTGGTGATGTTGAAACGGTGTTTCTTCTGGGAGCCGATGAAATCGACCCGCAGGATGTAAAAGGTGCCTTCGTAATTTATCAAGGCGCTGTCGGAGATGTCGGGGCAGGAATGGCAGACGTCATTCTGCCTGGTGCAGCCTACACAGAGAAAGATGGTACTTACGTTAACACCGAAGGACGTGCTCAAAGAGCTTTTAGAGCTGTCTTTCCTCCAGGTGAGGCTCGAGAGGATTGGAGTATTTTCCGGGCTCTATCTGAAGTGATGGGCGCGAAATTGCCATTTGACGACTTGGCTAATCTCCGGGTGCAGATGATAGAAAAGGTTCCTGTGCTAGGCGCTATTGATGAGCAAAACCGCGGCGAGTGGGGCGATTTTGGTCAAACCGGCCCAATTAGCGATGAGCCGTTCATATCGGCGGTTCAAAACTTCTACATGACTTGTGCCGTATCACGTGCAAGCCCAACAATGGCAAAGTGCGTGCAGGAATTCCTGGCCGTCACCAACAAGGAACAGGATAAAGCACATGCCTAGTTTCTGGGACGCATATGCGTGGCCTACATTGATAATTTTACTGCATATCCTTGCAATCGTACTTCCATTGATGGGTGCGGTAGCCTACTTGACGTTGGCTGAGCGGAAGGTAATTGCTGCGATGCAACTGCGCCGTGGTCCAAATGTGGTGGGGCCTTTTGGAATGTTGCAGCCGATTGCGGACGGGTTAAAGCTCTTAACCAAGGAAACCATAATTCCTGCAGGCGCTAACCCAATATTGTTTATTGCCGCGCCGATGCTGACCTTTATCTTAGCCTTCGTTGCATGGGCAGTTATTCCAGTCGATGAAGGCTGGGCTCTAGCCGACATAAATGTCGGCATCCTCTACCTTTTCGCGATATCTTCTCTGGGCGTTTACGGAATAATCATTGCAGGCTGGGCATCGAATTCACGGTATCCTTTTCTTGGGGCTCTCCGCTCCGCGGCACAGATGGTTTCCTATGAAGTCTCTATAGGATTTGTAATCATTACAGTTCTTCTGTGTGTCGGTTCGCTCAATCTGACAGACATCGTAAAGGCACAGCAGGGACTTTGGTTCGCCGTGCCACTTTTCCCAATGTTTGTGATATTTTTCGTTTCTGCCTTGGCAGAAACTAACCGTGCGCCTTTTGATTTGCCTGAAGCTGAGGCGGAGTTGGTATCGGGCTATAACGTCGAATATTCTGCAATGACGTTCGCGCTGTTCTTCTTAGGAGAATATGCGAACATGATTTTGATGAGTGGAATGACGGTAACGCTGTTTCTCGGCGGTTGGTTGCCTATTCTTGATATTCCTCCTTTTAATTGGCTGCCGGGTATTTTTTGGTTTGCAGCAAAGACGGCAGCGGTGCTGTTCTGCTTTTTGTGGG